>NZ_JAYMVV010000001.1:0-227033 GCF_048056635.1 Phaeobacter sp. JH20_08
AAAAAAAATAATGTTAGGGATATCAGGACGGGCATGTGGCGTGGGGGGACCCGATTGCCGCAGCAGCCCGCAACGACCCGAGGGAGGAAAACAATGAAATTCTTGAGTGGAGTCTCCGCACTTGCCTTTGCCGCCACCGCGAGCATGGCCCTTGCCGAAGATGTGACCGTTGGCGTCAGCTGGTCGAACTTCCAGGAAGAGCGCTGGAAAACCGACGAAGCGGCGATCAAGGCTGCGCTGGAAGCGAAAGGTGCGACCTATGTATCGGCAGATGCACAGTCGTCGTCGGCCAAGCAGCTTGCTGACATTGAAAGCCTGATTGCACAGGGCGTGGATGCGCTGATCGTTCTGGCCCAGGACGCTCAGGCGATTGGCCCGGCTGTTCAGGCGGCGGCGGACGAAGGCATCCCCGTTGTTGCCTATGATCGCCTGATTGAAGACAGCCGTGCCTTCTATCTCACTTTCGACAATGTTGAAGTGGGGCGGATGCAGGCCCGGGCCGTGCTTGAGGCCCAGCCGAGCGGCAACTATGTGATGATCAAGGGCTCGCCCACCGATCCCAACGCGGATTTCCTGCGCGGTGGCCAGCAAGAGGTCATTCAGGCGGCAATCGATAGCGGCGATATCAAGATCGTTGGCGAAGCCTATACCGATGGCTGGCTGCCGGCCAACGCTCAGCGCAATATGGAACAGATCCTGACCGCCAATGACAACAAGGTCGATGCCGTTGTTGCCTCCAATGACGGCACCGCCGGTGGTGTTGTCGCCGCGCTGACCGCGCAGGGCATGGAAGGTATCGCTGTGTCCGGTCAGGATGGCGACCACGCTGCGCTGAACCGTGTTGCCAAAGGCACGCAGACCGTTTCCGTCTGGAAAGACGCTCGTGATCTGGGCAAGGCCGCCGCTGAAATCGCGGTCGAAATGGCCGAAGGCGCTGCCATGGGTGATGTCGCGGGCGGTGCCGCCTGGACGTCCCCAGCGGGCACCGAGCTGACGGCGCGGTTCCTGGAGCCGATCCCGGTGACCGCTGACAACCTGTCGGTTGTTGTCGATGCCGGCTGGATCACCAAGGAGGCGCTGTGCCAGGGTGTGACCAACGGTCCTGCGCCCTGCAACTAAGCAGCTGCTGAGAGTTTCTCGGCTACTTCTTTCTAAACCGGCGCGCGCCCTCAGAAGGTCCCGATTGGATCGGGCGCGCGTCCCCCTTTCAATACCGCTGATCACTGGAGTTCGGATATGACCGAAACCACGTCTCAGCCGATCCCCGAACAAAACAAGCGTGGCCTGTTCCAGCAATTGGAACTGGACGTCCGCCTATTGGGAATGATCGGTGCCTTTGTCATCTTGTGCATTGGATTCAACATCCTGACGGATGGGCGTTTCTTGACGCCGCGCAATATTTTCAACCTCACCATCCAGACGGTCTCTGTGGCGATCATGGCCACGGGCATGGTCTTTGTGATCGTGACACGCCACATCGACCTGAGCGTCGGTGCGTTGCTGGCGACCTGCTCGGCCGTGATGGCTGTCGTGCAGACCGATGTGCTACCGGATATGCTGGGGCTTGGACTCAACCACCCGGCAACCTGGATCATAACCGTGGTGGTTGGCCTGACGATCGGCACCCTGATCGGGGCTTTTCAGGGATGGATGGTAGGTTTCCTGACCATTCCCGCCTTTATCGTGACCCTGGGTGGTTTTCTGGTCTGGCGTAACGTTGCCTGGTATCTGACCGACGGGCAGACCATTGGCCCGCTTGACAGCAGGTTCCTGATCTTCGGGGGCACCTCGGGCACGCTGGGCACCACGCTCAGCTGGGCTGTCGGAATCGTAGCCACGGCTCTGGCGTTGGTTGCCCTGTGGAACAGCCGCCGCGGCAAACAAGGCCATGGTTTCCCGGTGAAACCCGCCTGGGCGGAAGCGGTGATTGCAGGTGCGATTGCGGCGTCGATCCTTGGCTTTGTGGCCGTGCTGAATGCCTATCAGATCCCGGCGCGCCGTCTGGCGCGAATGATGGAAGCAGAAGGCGAAACCATGCCTGAGGGGCTGGTTGTCGGTTATGGCTTGCCAATCTCGGTGCTGATCCTGATTGCAACTGCCGTGATTATGACGATTATCGCCCGGCGCACCCGGTTTGGCCGCTATATCTTTGCCACCGGTGGCAACCCGGATGCCGCCGAGCTGTCCGGCATCAACACCCGTCTGCTGACGGTCAAGATCTTTGCCCTGATGGGATTTCTCTGTGCGCTTTCAGCGGTTGTGGCCTCGGCCCGTCTTGCCAATCACTCCAATGATATCGGGACTCTGGATGAGTTGCGCGTTATTGCGGCGGCCGTGATTGGCGGCACTGCACTGTCCGGTGGGTTTGGCACGATTTATGGCGCCATCCTTGGGGCGTTGATTATGCAGAGCCTGCAGTCGGGGATGGCCATGGTCGGTGTCGACGCACCGTTCCAGAACATCGTCGTGGGCACCGTGCTGGTTGCAGCCGTCTGGATCGATATTCTTTACCGCAAACGCGTGGGGGCCCGGATATGAGCACTGCAAAAGAGTTGCGCGCCGCAGGCGCCACGCCGCTGGTCGAGATGAAAGATATTTCGATCTCCTTTGGCGGGATCAAGGCTGTGGATCACGTCAGCGTTGATCTCTATCCCGGCGAAGTTGTTGGATTGCTCGGCCATAATGGTGCCGGGAAATCCACCTTGATCAAAGTGCTGTCGGGTGCCTACCAGATGGATTCCGGCGAAATCCGGGTCAATGGCGATAAGGTTGAGATCACCAATCCGCGTGATGCGCGGTCGCATAACATCGAGACGATCTATCAGACATTGGCGCTGGCGGATAATCTGGATGCGGCCTCCAACCTGTTCCTGGGTCGCGAGCTGGTTACCCCGTTTGGTCTGGTGGACGATTCCGCCATGGAGGCCGAATGTCGCAAGATCATGAACCGGTTGAACCCGAATTTTCAAAAATTCTCGGAACCGGTTTCGGCTCTCTCGGGCGGTCAGCGTCAGTCGGTTGCCATCGCGCGGGCGGTCTATTTCAACGCCAAGATCCTGATCATGGATGAACCGACTGCCGCCCTTGGGCCGCATGAAACGCAGATGGTTGCCGAGTTGATCCAGCAGCTGAAGGCGCAGGGTATCGGTATTTTCCTCATTGATCACGATGTGAATGCGGTGATGGAGCTTTGCGACCGGGCTTCGGTCATGAAGAACGGTCAGCTGGTTGGCACCGTCGATATTGACGATGTCACCGATGATGACCTGCTGAGCATGATCATTCTGGGCAAGCGGCCCGGTGAAGCTGCGGCATAAGTCGCGAGGTCGATAATATCGGTCTGGAAGGGGCTGCCATTGGTGGCCCCTTTTCCGTTTCAGAATGGTTGCTCAGCCTATCGCAAAAACCTACATAAGATGTAGATTTTAGAAGGGTGATAGATGCTGACAATTGGGACATTGGGCAAGCGGACAGGCACGAAGGTGCAGACCATTCGCTACTACGAAGAGATTGGCCTTATGCCGGAGGCGGGGCGCACAGCAGGCGGGCAGCGTCGCTATGGCGAGAGTGATCTGGACCGGCTTTCGTTCATCCGTCACGCGCGACAACTTGGCTTTGGTCTGGAGGCAATCCGGGAGTTACTGAACCTCGCGGATCATCCGGGTCAGTCCTGTTCTCATGCAGATTCCATCGCGCAGAGACAGCTGAAAGACGTCGCTGATCGGATTGCCCGGCTGGAGGCCTTGCAGACTGAATTACAGCGCATGATCCGTGAGTGTGCCGGGGGAACCGTTGCCGAGTGCCGGGTGCTGGAGGTTTTGCGGGATCATTCCGAATGCCTGACAAATCATGATCAGATTGGCGCCTGATCAGGGCATCGGGTTCGTTTGCTCGTCGCCGAGCGCACGGAGCAACATCCGGCGTTGATGATCCTGCCCCCCAAAGAACACCGCCAATACGCGTAGCTGCTGTTCGGCTTCGTTCAGGTCGAAATAGAGGATGGCGCGCCCCTTTGTCACGCTGCGCAGTTCCGGAGCGATATCGCTGCGCAGGGTGCCCTGGTGCGGAGCGTTGCCCAGTGCCTCAATGGCCGCGTCAATCTCGTTCAGGCGGGCGGCTGCCCTGCTGAATGCGGTGTCCGGATCCTCGCCAAAGCCGATTGCCGCATCAAAGAGAAAGTCGAATATGGCGTCAAGATCCTGATCAATCGCCTCGGCGCGATCAACCCGAAAGACCATGTTCTGCCCGTTTGCGCGCCAGAAGATCGGCGGTCCTTCGACGCCCCTCAGCACCGCTGACAAAAGAGCCGTCGCGGCGCTCGGCGATCAATGCACGCAGGGCGGATGTCTCGGCGCGGCGGGCTTCCGTTTCTTCGCGCAGCAGTTCCAGACCCTGCTGCAACACCGCGCTGAGGCTTGCATATCGCCCTTCTGCCACCAATGTGCGGGCAAAGTCGTCCTGTGCTTCGGTCAGGGAGATGGAGGCTTTTACACTCATTTGCGCACCTGAGGCTCTTGTGGGTGACTATGGAGATTATACTACTCAGTAGTATTTATCAACCCGGCACCGGACAGGCCGCGCAGTGCAAGAGCGATCCAGCCGAGACCTGCCAAAGCAATAATGAGCCAATTATCGCTTCCCCATTGGTTAATGATAATCCCGCCGATGGCCCAGCAGATTGCGACGGTGTAAGTCCAGGCTGAGGGGCTGTCTGCCTGGACCAAAAGCCCGACCGCCAGCGCCGCCGTCAGGCAGATTACGCCCGCCAATTGCGGGTTCATCAACTCATATCCTGGAAGAATGATACTGATGGATACCGCTGATGCTGCGGTCAGCCATCCGGCATAGAGCCCTACAGGACCGCGTTTCCAGACCCGTTTGTTGCGGCCTGCGCGGCGCATAGCCAGGATCGCGGTGACTGTCATCGCGATGATCAGGATTGTGGCAAGGATGGGTGAGCTGTTCGCAACCCAAAGCCAGCACACCCCGATGGCCAGGCTGATAGAGAGGGGTTTTCGCATCTCATGCCATGTTGAGCCCTCCGGCGCGCGAAACGCGCCAAATCCGGCTCCAACGATCAGCCAGATGTAGATCACGATCCAGATTGAAAAGGCCGGACCGATGGGTTGAATGACCGGGTCGGGCTGTGGATAGGGCAGTTGATCAGCTGTATAGCCGGTAAACGGGTCGGTTATCAGCGGCGCGGCGGCAAAGGCTAGGGCAAGGGCCAGTGTAAGATAGGCCATGGACTGCTTGCTCATGATATCGAACTCGCTTTCGTATGTAGGCGCCAACTGAGGGCGGCATCTGTGGCTATTCCGATTTGCTTATCTAGTCTTAAAGAAAGCTCCGAAGCTCCTCCAATGTTCCCGCTTCTAACGCTGGTTTATCGGTCCGAATGCGATTGATACGGGGAAACCGCATGGCCAGACCACTTTTGTGACGGCTGGATTCATTTAGACCTTCAAAGGCCACTTCCAGGACCAATTCGGGCTTCACCGCGCGGACTGGGCCGAACCGGTCCGTCGTGTTGTTGCGCACGAAGCGGTCCAGTTCCTTCAGCTCGGAATCGGTGAACCCGAAATAGGCCTTGCCGACGGGCACCAGCTTATCGCCGTCCCAGACGCCGAAGGTGAAATCGGAATAGTAGCCTGAGCGTTTGCCGTGGCCGCGCTGTGCATAGAGCATGACGGCATCGATCAGCATAGGGTCGCGTTTCCATTTGAACCAGTTTCCTCGTTTGCGCCCCGCGATGTAGGCGCTGTCGCGCCGTTTGATCATGACGCCTTCGATTACGCCTTCGGGTGGGTTGGCGCGAAGAACTGCCAGATCCTCCCATGTGCCAAAGGTGAGCGGGTGAGAGATGTCGATACGCGGATCGTTCAGGTCCGCAACACAGCGATGCAGCCGGGCCTGGCGTTCATCCAATGTCCAAGATCGCAGATCTTCACCCTCCCAGAACAGCAGGTCGTAGGCGCGCAGCGCGGCGGGATGGCTTGCCAGCATGGTTTTGCCCACCTTCTTGCGACCAAGCCGTTTCTGTAAATCACCAAAGGGCGCGATGATGGTGTCGCGCTTAACCAGCAATTCGCCATCGAGCGTGCCGTTGAAGTTCAGCGCTTCAATGACGTCGGGAAAAGCGCCTGAGATATCCTCTCCGGTGCGTGAATAGAGCCGCCGGGTGCCGCCGTCATTCACGGCCTGCACGCGGATACCGTCCCATTTCCATTCTGCAATGAAGTCGCCGGGAGAGAGGCTGGAAAGGTCGTTCAGATCTGTACCTGTGGACAGCATAACCGGTCGGAACGGCGCGGCGGCAAGGCTTTTTGGTTTGTCACCCCCTTCGAGCCAGGAAAACAGTGGCAGGTAGGGCGGCGTCAGCCCATGCCAGAGCTCCTCGATTTCCGCGACATCGACCTCGCCATATTGTGCCAGGGCGTTGCGGGCCAGTCGGGCGGACACGCCAACGCGCAGCCCGCCGGTGGCCAGCTTCAGGTAGGCATAGCGCTGCGACGGTGTCATCTGCGACAGGCGGCGGATGATCAGTGCCGGAAGCTGGGCCTTTGCGGTTTCGGACAGCTCCGTTACCGCCTCGGTCAAGGACAGATATGCCTCGCCGTCTGAGCGCGGCCAGATCAGGGCGACGGTCTCCGCCAGATCGCCCACGAAATCATAGGAGAGGCGGAAAAGTTCTGGGTCAGTCTCTTCCGCCACCAGACCGCGCAACAGCGAAGGCGTCACATTGCGGAGTGATAGATCACCCGTAATCGCTGCGAGCGCATATCCGCGTTCAGGGTCCGGCATGGCTTGAAAGGCATGGAGCAGATGCGCCGTCTTACCGTTGCGAGACGGGGTAAAGGCGAGCTGCTCCAGAAGGTCTGCGAAGGCTTGCATCAATCTGCCTCCTCCTCATAGCCGATCAGCCGCAGGGGACGGGCGGCAATCTGGTTCAGCTCACACCAGCGAACCAAAGCATCCTCGCGGCCATGGGTCACCCAGACCTGTTTCGGGGCGAGTTCCCTGATGGTTCGGGTGAGATCCGGCCAGTCGACATGGTCGCTCAGTATCAATGGCAGCTCCACGCCGCGCTGCCGCGCGCGGGCGCGGACCTGCATCCAGCCACTGGCAAAGCAGATCACCGGATCAGGAAACCGCTGCGCCCAGGCCGCGGCAAAGGCCGAAGGAGGGCCGAGGATTATCTGCCCCTTAAAGGCCGCCTTGCCCTCCTTGGTGGTGGCCGGGCGCAATTCGCCGAGATCAATGCCCTGGGCGATGTGGTAGTCGCACAGGCGCTGAAGTGCGCCATGGATATAGATCGGCCGATCCCAGCCTGCCTGGCGCAACAACGCAATGACACGCTGCGCTTTGCCGAGCGCATAGGCACCCACAAGATGGCATCGCTCCGGCTGAGCAGCAACGGAGCGGAGCAGTTTTTCGATCTCGGACCGGGGGTCCGGGTGATTGAACACTGGCAGCCCAAAGGTGGCTTCGGTCACGAAAACATCGCATGGCGCGAGCTGAAACGGTGCACAGGCAGGGTTATCGACCCGCGCGTAGTCGCCGGAGACGGTAATGGCCGTGTTGCCGTCCTCCACGGTAATTTGACAGGAGCCAAGGACATGGCCGGCCGGTGTGAATGTCGCGCCGACACCCGCGATCGTCGTGCGATCATCGACTGGAACCGATGTGTCGCAAAACGCGTCGCCATAGCGGATCGCCATGATGTCCAATGTCTGCGGGCTGGCCCAGACCGTGCCATGCCCCGCGCGGGCATGGTCAGCATGGCCGTGGGTGATCAGCGCGCGGGGCACCGGGCGGACCGGATCAATGTAGAAATCACCAGCAGGACAATAAAGCCCATCGGGGCGCGGATGCAGCAGCTCTTCCGGTAGGCGTGGTGCATTCACGGCGCAGGATCCTTCATATTACTTCTAGGCGGTGTTCCAGGAAAGTTAAGCCAAACAGGGGTTTGGGCAAGGGGAGACCGTGCCGACGCTGGCGAGCCGACGTCTTGCCATCCAGTGTGGAACCATCAAGAGGCTCAGGCGTTTTGCCTGCTATGGCGCAGTTTCCTGCGCTGCCGCTATTACCCAACCCGAGGAGAAGGCCCGTGGCGCAGAAGGATTTAACACAGGGCACTGTTTCGCGCGCTCTTGCTGCGGTCTCCGCTCCAATGTCCTTGGGGATTTTGGGCGTGTTGAGCGTTGGACTGGCAGACGCGTATTTCCTCGGGCAGCTGGGGGAGGCTCCGCTGGCGGCCGTCGGGTTCATTTACCCGGTGACCACGGCGGTGACGTCTTTGTCCATCGGCCTGTCCGCTGGAGCCAATGCGGCGATTTCCCAGAGCCTGGGCCGGGGCGACAGCGAGGCAGAGACCAACAGGCTCTCGGTGCATGCGATTGTTCTGGGTATGGTTGTGGCGGTGCTGGTCGCCATCCTGTTTTATCTAGGTGCTGCCTCGCTGTTCTCTCTCATGGGAGCAGGGGGCGCCGTGCTGGAGGAGGCGCAATCCTATGTGCCATTCTGGGCCCTGTCGTTTCCTTTTCTGGTCGGCATGGCGCTGTTGAATGCGGTGTTTCGGGCCCATGGCGACGGGGCAACCTCGGCGGTGATCATGCTGGTTGCTGCGGTGCTCAATATCGCGCTGGACCCGATCCTGATCTATGGGCTCGGTCCTGTGCCTGAGATGTCCACGGCGGGCGCGGCGCTTGCGACGGCTCTGGCGCGCGTCCTGACCTTGGTGGGAGCCTTCACTTATGCGCTGCGGATTGGCGTTATTCGTCCTCCGCAGGAATTCGCCGATGGCATTGTCAGCTCAATACGCGAAGTCGTCAGGGTCGGACTGCCGGCGGCCTTCTCCAATGCGATCAACCCCGCCGGTATGGCGATGGTCACCGCAGCTGCTGCCACGCTGGGCGATACGGTTGTGGCTGGGCTGGGGGCGGCTCAGCGTGTGCAGTCGGTCGCGCTGGTACCCCTGCTGGCCCTTTCTGCGGGCATCGGACCGGTCGTCGGTCAGAACTGGGGTGCAGATGAACGGGATCGTGCGCGGCTGGCGGTCTGGCGGTCCTGGCAATTCTGTATCGGTTACGGCTTGGCTGTCGCGCTTCTCCTGACGGTTCTGGCGCCTTCAATCGCCGGGCTGATCGCCTCGGACGAGGGAGCGGCGCAGAAGACCGCGCAATATCTCCGCGTCGTCAGCTGGAGTTTTCTGGGCTACGGCGTCCTGGTGACAGCAAATGCCGCGATGAATGCCCGGTCCAAGGCTCTCTGGTCCATGGGGCTGAGCTTGATGCGGATCTTTGTGGTCTATGTGCCGCTGGCCTGGCTGGGGGTCTGGCTGTTCGGCTATGCCGGAATTCTGGGCGCTGCGGTCATTGCGAACTTGGCGGCTGTGGCGGGCGCTTATTATGTCGGCCGCAAGACGGGGCTGGTGGGTCAGTGAGGGCAGCCCGATCAGTTTGTCGTCAGTAGTTCGAGTAGTCTGCCTTCACCCATGCGAAGTCCGTCGATACTATGCCGGGTGAGCGATTTGAGCCGTGCGGTGCGCGTGTCGTCGGGCAGTTCGGCCAATGCGATGACCTTCGGGTGAATGTAGCTGTTGCGCGCCATTGTCGGTGTATTGTGCAGCCGCTCCGCCGCTGCCTCCGCCATGGCTGAAATCGTGAGCTTGGGGGCATGCAGCGCCGTGCGAAAGGCTGCATGGGTCCCGTTCCAAGTGCGCAGCGTTTTTGCGGAGACGCCGTCACCGCAAAGGTTGGTCAGAACCTCCTGTACCTGCTCTGACCGGACGGCGCGTACGCTGCCGCCATCATCGAGCCAAGAGATGAGTTCACGTCCGGGCAGGTCCTGTGAACGCTCCAATATGCGTTGCAGGGCCGCGCCCCGGATCGACTTCTCAACTGTCTTGCCGCCTTTTGCGGTATAGCGCAGATGTATCGACTGACCGGAGAACTCGATGTGCCGTTGGCGCAGGGTCGTGGCACCGTAACTGCCGTTGTCCTCTGTGTACTGCGGGTTCCCAATCCTGAGTGAGCCGCGATCCATCAGGGCAAGGACAGCAGCGACCGCCGTTTCTTCTTCGCCTATGTTGCCGCTCAGCCTGTCGCTGATCCACCTGCGCAACTGCGGCAGGCTCTCGGCGAAACTGACCAAATTGTCGAATTTCTGTTCTGCCCGCAACAAATGCCACGCGGGATGGTAGCGATATTGCTTGCGATTGCGCGCGTCGCGCCCGGTGGCCTGCAGGTGACCATTTGCCAATGGGCAGAGCCAGACATTCGTATAAGCAGGGGGCACGCCAAGCCGGTTGAGCCGGTCCACTTCGGTACGGTCCCCGATGTGGCTGCCATCAGGCATATGATAGGAAAACCCGCGACCGCGACGTCGGCGCGAGATCCCGGGCTGATCATCCTTGCAATAGACCAGTTTCATCAGGTCGATCCACGTTTGGCGGGACTTCGGACCCGCAATGTGCGGGCCGCCAGGTGTGCAGGCGGCCCGAGTGGCGTCAGCTCATCACCATGACGGATTTTACATTCACAAATTCCTTCATGCCAAAGCCTCCATGTTCGCGGCCATAGCCGGAGTCCTTGACGCCGCCGAAAGGCATGTTGGGGATTGCCAGGCCAAATCCGTTGATGAAGATCATGCCGGTGTCGAAATGATCGCGGGCGAGGGCAATCGCCTTGTCCGTATCTTTGGTCATGATGCCACCGCCGAGACCAAATCGGCTGTCGTTGGCAATGCGCATCGCATCCTCTGCGTCCTTGGCGCGGATCAGTGCGGCCACCGGGCCGAAGAGTTCGTCGTCATAGGCAGGCTGCCCCGGGGTCACGTTTTCCAGAACGGTCGCCGGATAGTAGAAACCCTTGCCCTCTGGCATTTCGCCGCCGCAGAGGATCTTGGCACCACCTGCGACACTGTCCTTGACCTGCTGGTGGAGGTCATCGCGCAGATCTTTGCGTGCCATCGGTCCAATGTCGGCATCGTCACCCATCGGGTCGCCCGGGGTCACGTCTTTCATGGAGGCAACATAGGCGTCGCGGAATTCGTCGTAAATTGCGTCGACGACGACGAAGCGCTTGGCAGCAATACAGGTTTCGCCATTGTTATAGGTCCGCCCCTGCACGCAGGTCTGGACAGCTGCGTCGATATCCGCATCTTCCAGGACGATGTAGGCATCGTTGGATCCCAGTTCCAGCACGGTCTTTTTCACCGCTTCGGCCGCCTTCGCGCCAACTTTGCGGCCGGCGCCATCGCTGCCGGTCAGTGTCACGCCGCGCACCAGGTTGTGGCTGATCAGCGCGTCCGACTGATCGTGGGAAATCACCAGAGCCTGGAACAGGCCCTTTGGCAGGCCCGCGCTTTCGTAGATCTCCTGCAGCATCTGGCCCGAGCCGGTCACGTTGGAGGCGTGTTTCAGAAGTACGCCGTTACCGGCGATCAAGCTCGCGATTGAGTAGCGCACCACCTGGTAGGCTGGAAAATTCCAGGGCTGGATGCCGTAGACGACACCAATGGGGGAATAGAAGATATGCCCTGTCTTGCCACCTTGGATATCGCGCTCTTCGGGGGCGAATGCCGAGGGGGCCTCTCCTGCACTGTAGTCGCAGATGGCCGCGCAGAGCTCGACTTCCTGATGGCTCTGTTTCAGCAGCTTGCCCATTTCTTTTGTCATCAGTTCGGCAAGCTCATCCTTGCACTCACGCAGGGCGGCCCCGATGGCTTTGATGACCTTCGCGCGCTCTTCTACCGGGGTCTGGCGCCAGCTGAGAAAGGCCTCATGGCAGCTTTGTACTGCAGTTTCCATCGCCTCGTCGCTCAGCAGGGAATAGCTGTTGAGGGTTTCTCCAGTGGTTGGGTTCACGGTTTGAATGGTGTCGGACATGGTTGACCTTTCTCTCTGACGGCAGGAGGGGAGTTCTTTGCCTGTGGCTTGCAAGATCAACGTGGCTTGGTGGTTTGGGTTCCCGTCAATCGCCAGGACGTGAGGTCGCGGTTGTCTTTTGCTGGTTTGACCTAAGATGCGCTGCTGGTTGGATTGCCTTCTTTGTGGCGGGAACATATATAGAACATATGACTCGACAAACGCTGGATCAAAAGCTCGCTATCCTCAGCGACGCCGCAAAATATGATGCGTCCTGTGCGTCTTCGGGATCGACAAAACGTGACTCCCGCGATGGGAAGGGCTTGGGCTCGAATGAGGGTACGGGCATCTGCCATGCCTACACGCCGGATGGTCGCTGCATAAGCCTGCTGAAGATCCTGATGACCAACTTTTGCATTTACGACTGCACCTACTGCGTGAACCGGGTGTCGTCCAATGTGCCGCGCGCGCGGTTTTCTGTCGATGAGGTTGTAAAGCTGACGATAGAATTCTACCGACGCAACTATATAGAAGGTCTGTTTCTGTCCTCCGGTATCATCCGGTCCCCGGATGCGACGATGTCAGATATGGTGCAGATCGCGCGAAAGCTGCGGCATGAGGAGAATTTTCGCGGATATATTCATCTCAAGACCATTCCCGATGCTGCCCCTGAATTGATTGCCGAAGCTGGGCTTCTGGCGGATCGGCTGTCGATCAATGTCGAGATGCCAAGCGATGCCGCCGTGCGTGAACATGCGCCGGAGAAAGATCCCGGTCAGATCCGCAAGGCGATGGGAGACGTCCGGATGCGCGCTGATGCAGCCAGGGAGGCGAGCTATACGGGCAGGCGTCCGCCGCGATTTGCGCCCGCAGGTCAGTCGACGCAGATGATCATAGGGGCGGATGGGTCAAATGATGCGACGGTGCTGGGGCAATCGACCCGGCTTTATGCAAGCTACAAATTGAAGCGCGTGTATTATTCCGCGTTTTCGCCCATCCCCGACAGTTCGGCCAAGCTGCCGCTGATCTCGCCACCGTTGCAGCGTGAACACCGGCTGTATCAGGCCGATTGGCTGCTGCGGTTTTATGATTTTCAGCTCGATGAGATCACATCGGTCACGCCGGATGGAAATCTGGATTTGCAGGTCGATCCCAAGCTGGCCTGGGCGCTGGCACATCGCGAGATCTTTCCGGTGGATGTGAACCGGGCCAGCCGGGAACTGCTGCTGCGGGTTCCGGGGTTCGGGGTCAAAACGGTCACGCGGATCCTCAGCACGCGACGGCATCGGATGCTGCGATACGAAGATCTGGTTCGTATCGGGGCCTCGATGAAGAAGGCGCGTGCCTTTGTCGTTGCTGGCGGGTGGACACCGGGCGATTTGACCGACAGCGCGGATTTGCGGGCCCGGTTTCTGCCGCCGCCGGAACAATTGGCCCTGTTTTGATGTATCATGCCGAGATGCCCCAGATCGGGACGGCAGAGGCCTGGCGTCGGGCAGCGCGAGGGTTTCTGGCGCAGAATATCCCACCTGACGCCATCCTGTGGAACAATGAATGCGCCGCGCCGGATCTATTCGCCTCAGAGGCGCGACCGCCTTCAGGCGGAGAGGTCCAGGTCCCGCGCAGCTTTGTTACCCTCGCCGATAAGGTCGTCTGGCATAGTGATCCGAACCGGTTTGCCCGGCTCTACCGGTTTCTCTGGCGCCTGCGCAGTGAACGCGGGTTGATGAGCGATCGGGCTGACGCGGATCTGGCGCGATTGCGCCAGATGGAAAAATCGGTGTCGCGCTGTCAGCACAAGATGAAGGCCTTTGTGCGGTTTCGGGAGTTGGGTGCCGCTGACGCGCCGCGCCGATCTTTTGCGGCGTGGTTTGAGCCGACACATCACACGGTGGAGCCGACCGCTACATTCTTTGCCCGCCGCTTTGCCGATATGGACTGGCGCATTCTGACACCTGACGTGTCGGCCATATTCGAGGGTGGGCAACTCAGGTTTGAGCCGGGGCAGCCAAGGCCCGACCTGCCGGAGGATGCGAGCGAGGCGCTGTGGATCACTTATTTCCGCAATATATTCAATCCGGCGCGGTTGAAGGTGCAGGCGATGCAATCGGAAATGCCCAAGAAGTATTGGCAGAACATGCCGGAGGCCGTCGCTATTCCTGACCTGATCGCCTCGGCCCCGGCGCGGGCGCGCGCGATGGCTGAGGCGGCGGCAACTCTGCCACCGTTGCGGGCTGTGCGGGTACAGGCCCGACTACCTGCGGCCAACCCTGTCTGGCAAGGAGCAGCTGGGGGTCTGCCGGAGGCCATCAACAGCTGCACGCGCTGCCCGCTCCACCGGTCGGCCACGCAGGCGGTGCCCGGTGAAGGGCCGACAGATGCCGCGTTGATGATCGTCGGCGAACAGCCCGGTGATCACGAGGATCTGGCGGGGCGTCCATTTGTTGGCCCCGCTGGGCAACTGTTCGACCAATTGGCCGCGGAGGCCGGCCTGCCGCGACAGGCAGCCTACGTCACCAATGCGGTCAAACATTTCAAATTCACGCCAAGAGGGCGCAGGCGGATACATCAGCGGCCCGATGGATCGGAGATCCAGCACTGCAAGATCTGGCTCTGGGCCGAGCTGGAACAGGTCCGGCCGCGGTTGGTCCTCGCGCTTGGTGCCACCGCGACGCAGGCTCTGTTGGGATCAGGTGCGGACATTCGGCGGCGGCGCGGAACCATCGAACATCGCACCGACGGCACGCCGGTATTGATCACCTTGCATCCATCGTATCTGTTGCGGAGCCCAGATCCTGAGCAGCGCAGCCGTCACACCGAGAGCCTACGCGCGGACCTTCGCCTGGCTGCCGATTGGTTGCGCATAGATGCGGTGAAGCATCGGCGCGACTAATCCGTACTGGTCGTGCTGGTCGAGCCGGAGGCCGCAAGTCCCGCCACCAAGGCAAGCCCCAGCAGGCCCATAGCAGGTGCGATCATTGGGGCAAACTGGCCCACGACCGGCTCAACGAGCAGCAGACATTCGTCCTCTTCCGCATCCTGTTCATCCTCGCACTTCAGCTGATCATCGTCCTGCTTAACGGTCTGAGCAGCACCGGGTGCCCCGAGCAAAGACAGGACCATCAAAGTGATGATCATGAGGCGGGTGACCGGTCCTGTCGATGTCAGGCCGGTCAATTGACTGCTGCCGCAACAGGTGTGGTGATCAGCGACGGGGTGATCTGGCGCAGGGTGCGACCCCATTTTGTGACCGGGTTTTCGGCCACAAAGATCACGTCATCGGGGCGCAGCTGAAATTTCGTCGCGAGTGTCAGATTGGCGGCGCTGCTGGCATTCAGATGCCAGGCGGTAACCGCGCCGAATTCGCGCGGATCGCTGGAGGCGCGCAGCACATAGACCTGCGAGACGTCACCGGTTTCGCGGGCTATTCCACCGCCCGCATCATAGAGTGCATCGGCCAGCGTGGCCTGACGCTCATACGGCAGGGGGTATCGTGTCTGATTGTCGACCTCCCCGGCCAGATAGACGTAATCGCGACCATTGGCACCCAGAGCCTCGCGGGCTTCGAAGGTGCTGCGTTGCTCGGCATTATCATTGCGGCGGAGGGTGATCGCGGTGTTCAGCTCGCTCAGCTCCTGCGCGCGGGCAGCCAGAGTTGTCTGCTTCAGGCGAATTTGCTGTTCAAAGAAGCGTTCGGCCCGGTTTAGGTTGAAGTCCGTGTCGACAAATACCGCATCGCCGGAGACAAGACGCGTGTTCTGCAGGTCGGGGCTGGCATAGAAATCCGTCAGCGGGATCTGGTAGAGGTCGCCGTCGCGGTAAATCCTCACCGAGCTGACATCAATATCTGGGACGGACACGCTGCCTGCGGCGGCAAGGGCTTCGCTGAGGTAGAGCGGCGTCAATGTGATCGGCAGCACGCCAGGTTTGCCGACGGCACCGCCAACCGAAACGCGGCGTGAATTGAACTCGGCGATCTCAAGGCTGAATGTCGGATCGAATTGCGCTTCGACCAGTTTCTGAAACAGCAGCTCTTCGGCATCTTCGATGGTCAGCCCGCCGATGCGGATGCGGCCGACGTCGGGTATATTGACAGAGCCATCATCCTGCACGGTATAACCGTTGCGGCTGTTTTGCGCGGCAAGCAGGCCGGTGAGCTGCTCAAGCGTGTTGCGCGTGGACGGTGTCGCCAGCATCACGACATCACCAACCCCGATCTGATAGGGCATCTGCGGTACGGAAGGGGGGGGCTTCAGGGCGAGGCGTTGATTGCGCGCACCTTCCTGAGTTGAGGGTGCCTCAGGCAGGCGGCCCGCCCCGCGGCCAACCAGGCCCGCGCCGGTTCCCGCTGATCGTGCATAGGCATCCGGAAGGGATTGCGGCGCATAAGGCGCGCGGTTGGCCTGGATCACGGTTTCGCCATTCAGCGGAACCACACGCACCTGCGTGCCATCCCCGGCGCCGGGGATAACGTCAGAGCTGCGGTAGATGGTCGAGCATCCTGCCAGCGCAATTGTGGCGCAGCAGATCATAGAAATCAGGCGCAAGGTCTTTCCTCCGGTCGGGGTGGGGTGGTGTTGGTCGGATGCGATAGGGGTGTGCGGATCATGGCGTTCCCCGCAGTCGCGTTGTCAAATTGCCGATAAACGGCCCGGTCCACTGGCGGCTTTGGATCAACCTGTTGTCTGATGACCGCAGCCAATAGAGGTTCAGGAACCGCTGCTCAGGGTTTTGGCAGTTTTCGACCATCAGACGGCTCGCAATCTGCTGGTCGCCAATGGTCAGGGTGCGGGGGCCGCGATCCTTGATTTCGCAGTGATATGTCCGGGTCTCAACCTGGTCGTTTCCGGTCAGATAGCTGTGAAAGCGCAGCGCCGGACCTTCTGCATGTGCAAAAATCCGTCCACGGGATTGATCCTGTTCAACGGCCATAAGACCGATACCGAAGCCACGGGTTGCGTGCAGCAGACCCCGGTCGGTTTGCAGGCTGGCACCGTCCGAGGACAGCCAGGTCACCAGACCCGCCCGCTCCGTCTCCCGAAGCATCACGCCGCTTCTTCCTGTCTGGAGAAATCCAACCTGCATCTGTTCTGCGCCAGCCTCGGCCAGCTCCGCGACGTGAGGTATGGCAGAGGAGAGACCGCCCTGCCGCAGCTGCTGAAGGGTCAGGATCTCACGCTCGTCATTTGTGCAGGCTGCGAGGATCAGGCAGCCAATAGCAGCGCTGCTGATGACCAGGTGGTGGAGCTGTCGGGTGATCGTCATCTGGAGTAACGCCCCCATTGTGCGGCAAGCGCGCGCCCACGGCTGTCGCGCACTTTTTCATAGAGACGTGTCTGCAGGTTGAGCCGCGCGCCGCCATCGCGCAGCACGGGGCGGATAACCTGCGTGATACTCTGTCGCGACGGTTTGCCGGTGAGCCAGGCAACGGGCACCTCAACACGGATGCCCTTGTCAAAGGAGCCTTCGCCGAAATCCTCGGAGGATGTATCGGTCATCGTTGCAAAGGCCCCAACCTTGAAACCGTTGTTGAATTCACGGTCGATGGTGACGGTGGTGCCCCAGTCACCAGCCAGATACCGACCCATATCGATCTGAACATGATAGTCGCCGCGCGTTTTGTAATAGACCGAGGCATGACCGGTCACGACGTCGTAGTCCTGAAATCCGAACTGGACGTCGAAATCGCGTTGCCGGACATAATTAAGCTCGGCTCCTAACGCCAGGCTGCTGCCAACGGGGAACCACAACACCTCTGCCGATATGCCGCCAAACATCTGCTCGAGATAGCCTGCAGTGACGCGCGCAAACAGATCCTGGTGCGGGCGCCAGACGTAATCGGCTGTCAGATGGCTGAGGCGCAGATCGGATTCCGACGCATAGCGGGCCCAGTCCGAGCGGACCCGCGGCAAGACCGAATTTGATGGGCGGGAGGAGGCGTCGAGATTGCCGATCACTGGTTGGCGCAGCTGTCCGGCAAAGGTCAGGCCGGGCGCAGGTTGATAGGCGGCTCGCAGTTCCGCCCCGACTTCGTAGCGCAGCGGCTCATCTGGATCAAAGAAAGACAGCTGCGTGTAAGGCCCGAAGCGATAGGTGAACCGAGGGAAGGCGTCGATGCCAGCGCTGTTGGGGATCGGCTCTGGGGCGTCTTCGATATCTGCACGGGCAAGGCTCCGCCAGGCGCCATCCAGATCGCCTTCCAGCTCGTAGAGGTCGTTGCGCTGCGTGGTGACGCGGGTCGTGGGCAGGCCGTTCTCGGCCAGCGTGACCTCAAACTGTTGCAGATGCGGAGGCAGGGTATTTGCCATAACGCGATTGGTCCGACCGACAGCCTGCGCGGAGGCGCCGTAGCGCATGTTCTCCACCGTGATCCGCGCTTGGCTGCCCACGCGTTCGAAGCTGAGCAGCCGGATGCCCTCGGACTCAAGCTGGGATTGCAGCACGCCGTAGAGCCGGGCAGGCTCGGCGGATCCGGTTTCGCCCTGGGCGAGGTTCCAGCTGGCCAGGGCGACCTGTTCTTCCGGTTTCAGCGCAGGCGCGGCGGCTCCCTGACCGCCGGGAGCAGCGGCGCGGCGCGGATCAAACGCATAGCTCAGCTGAACGGCGAGGGCCGATCCGTTGAGATAAGAGCCGCCCAAAGTGACTCCGTTGTCGAAGCGGTAGGATGCGCCGATGTTGACAGGTGAACGGATGTCATTCAGCCCACGTTGAGCTTCGGCTGAATAGGTGTCGGAGGAATATTCGGCGGTAAGCGACCAATGCGGAGTTACATCCCAGCGCAGACCGCCAAACAATGCGGCGTCGCCGCGGAACCAATTGCCAAAGTCCAGTTGTCCGGTTGTGGATATGCCGCCGGCGTTTGAATCTTGTCGTGTATCAAACCGCCCATCGAGTGCCGTCAGTGGATTGCGCTGCCCGCCGCGCCCGGCAAGCCGACCCCAGCCAATCCCGCCGGTGACGGTCAGATCGGGAGTGACATGTTTTGTCGCCACGAGGTATTCGCTGGCGTAGACGCCGGTCCCACCGAAATCCCGCAGGCCAAGGGCGATAGCCGGTCCCGCCGCTGTTTCATCGCGCAGTTGAAAATGGATATCAAAGCTGCGGTCATACCGGCTAAGGTCGACGCCGGCGTCGAAACCGCGCAGAAAGCTATAGCGAAAACTGCCGTAGATATTCGGCAACATCTGAAACGTCAGGGTGTTGCGGCTGGTGTTCTCGAAGTTTGAGGTGGTCAGCGCGATGGTTCCGTCGGGCAGAACCTCTGCGGTCGGCATATCGACCAATCCGGGCGTTCCATATGTCGATAGTGTCTGGGCCGGAGCCTGAATGGCACCCAGCGGGCCGCTGAGCGTACCCAGGCAGCCAATCATAAGAATTGCGTGTCCCCGCATTCCCACCCAGCCTCGTCGTGCCCACCTTTTTCGGCGGTGCTTCTTCACACTGCTCCCAACCCCGCCTAACACTAGACCAGCAGATTTGCCGGTTATGACAGCATCAGGCCCCCAGGGAGCAGCGATTATGTTCAAAAGGTTAATTACCGGAATTCGGCGAAAACCACAAGATTTTGCAGCTCTCAATCCAGAATTGCGTTTTTATGTTATCGGCGATGTTCACGGATGCGACGATCTGCTGGCCCGCCTTCTGGAGCAGCTTGATCCGGCGCTGCCTCTGGTCTGCCTGGGCGATTACATCGACCGAGGCGAACAGAGCGCCGCAGTTCTGCGCCGTCTCATGAACCGGCCGGATACAACTGCCCTGATGGGAAACCATGAAGCCATGCTGCTGGATTTTCTGATCGACCCGGTTGCACATGCCGCAATCTGGCTGCGCAATGGCGGGCTGCAAACGCTTGCGAGTTTTGGTGTCACCGGCATATCGGAGCATTCATCGGCCGCCAGCTTGGAGCAGGGAGCAGCTGCGCTGCGCGCAGCGATGGGTCCAGAGATGATCGCTTGGGTAGAGGGTCTGCCCACCTGTTGCCAATCCGGTAATATATTCATTGCCCATGCCGGTGCGGATCCGGGCGCTCCTGTGTCAGAACAATTCCGGCAACAGCTGCTATGGGGTTGCCCAGATGCCCGCAAGGGACGCCGCAAGGATGATATTTGGGTTGTTCATGGCCATTGGATCGTCACTGAGCCTACTGTTGCCGACGGTCGGATCGCCTTGGATACTGGTGCCTTCGCAACCGGGCGGCTGACAGCTGCTGAAATCGATCTCGGCACAGTCAGGTTTATCTCCACCTGAGGCGGGCTGTACCGGCCATCGGAACGAAACCAGCTCTTGCGCGTTTCTCATCGAGCGGATCTGGGAGAATGGGTCATGTCATCCAAAAGCAAAGCCGAAATCTGGGACCAGTGGAAAACAGCCGTCAATATGGCGCCTGCTGAATTGGAGCGCTGGCTGGAGACCGAAGAGAGCAAATCGGTTGGCGACAGTGACAACGGCGAGTCGACGGGACATGCGTCTGGACGTCGGATCGTCAAGATCAAACGCACGAACAAGGATGACCTGAGTCAGGAAGACTATGAACACATGGCTAAGGTTGTTGGCTATGTCAGACGACATTGCGCCCAGGGCGGACCCGAGGACGACATTGAAAACAGCCGGTGGCGATACTCGCTGATGAACTGGGGGCATGATCCGTTGAAATCCGATGGGTGTTCCTGACATAGGAGAGGCCAATGACCACAGCGAAGAAAAACGACCCTGAACTCTGGGAAGAAGTGAAAGAAGACCTCACCAAAAGCGGCAAGGGCGGCGAACCGGGGGAATGGTCGGCCCGCAAGGCACAGCTGGCCGTCCAGGAATACAAGCGCCGTGGTGGTACCTATGCCGAAGATGGTCCCGATCAGGAAGATACTGACCTCAATCAATGGAGCGAGGAGGACTGGGGGACCAAATCCGGGGCCGATAGCAGCGAGACCGGAGAGCGGTATCTGCCAAAAGAGGTGAGGATGATCCTGACCGAAAAAGAATACCGGCGCTCGACCCGAAAGAAGCAGAGCGATACCCGCGATGGCCAGGAACAATTCTCCGACCAACCAGAGGATGTGCAGGAGAAGGTAGCGCGTATCAAGGAAAGTGGCCCAACCTATGACATGCTCTATGAGCGGGCACAGGATCTTGATATCGCAGGTCGCTCGGATATGGACAAGGATGCCTTGATGATGGCGATCCGCAAGGCAACGGATGAGAACGGGCGCGCCAAGGGCAGCAAGGCTGCCTTGAACGCCCATACGAAGGCGGAGCTTTATGAACGGGCGCAGGATCAGGGGATCTCGGGGCGCTCCGACATGTCCAAAGCCGATCTGGTCAATGCGCTTGCCAAATCGTAGGCGCTGCTTCTGGCAGGCGTTGTTGGTGTCGTCGGCTACCCGGCCAATCTGCGCATAGCCATCTCGACCGGGCCATGTTTGGCGTAGCGTGACCAGAGATAAGCGTAAACCGTCGCGGCAGCGCAAAAAACAAGGGCTGCTGACACGGCCGTTTCGGGGGATTGGCCGCCCAATAGCCCCATCTCTTCCAATATGCCCATACCGATCAGAATATGAGCCAGATAGAGCGTCAGTGTCTGGCGCCCAGCGGGCGCGAGCGCCTGCATCACGCCAATGCGGGTCAGAATTGGTGCAAGCAGGAGACAGCCACCGATCACCACACATGCGGTGGAAAGACCAGCAACCATATAGAGCGGCATAGGAGGAATTGGCAGTGTCGTCGCCAAATCGGCCAGGTCAGGGTCGACTTGGCGCAGGCTTTGGACGGCGATGGCGCTCGTCTTTTCAACTGCGGCATAGGTGATGGCTCCGAAGAAGACCAGATAGATCTGGAACCGCCGGTTTTGCAGCGGCATTCTGGACAGAAGAACGCCAGCCAGGAGAAACGCCAGCCACGGTACGACGGGGTGCCAGCCGTTGAAAAACAAATGGCGCAGGAAACCACGGATCGTCCAGAGATCGGCATAGGAGTAGAGCTGCCAGTCCCAGCCGGTGTCGTAGTCCAGGACGAGGATCATTGCCGGAAACATCAGGATCAGCATCACGATGAGCCAGGCGAGGCGCACTGTGGACGCACCGAGTAAGACCGCTCCGAAAAAGAAATATACAGCATAATAGTGCAGGATATCTGCCTCAAAGATCAGCATGTTCACCATCCCCAAGCTAAGCAGAAATGCAGCACGCCTTAACGTCGTCACAGTGATGCTGGCGGTTGCTCTCCTTGCCGCCAGACCAAGCCCGACACCGGCAAGAACGACAAAGCAGGCCGCCGCGCGCCCTTCAAGCACCGTACTGAGTAGCGCAACGAGGCCGCTGCCCCCCTCAGCCCCCATGGCAATCTTGAAATTCACGATGACCATTCCGACGAAGGCAAAATAGCGCGCAAGATCTAGGCCTTGCAGACGGGCGGTGGATAAAGGTTGCATTCCAAGTCCGTAATTGAATGAACGTACGTTCACTAACTGGGCCGTGCGAGCCAAGCTTTCAACCCCGGCAGGCAATTCTTCACTGATTAGCTCAGATGAGGTATCAGAATTGCTTCGCCCGGGATCGGTCACCACAGGCGGTAGGCCGGATAGATGCGATGCCCGAAAGGATTCGATGAGCGCGATACGGGTGAAACGCGCGTTTATCGATCCTTGACTAAAATTTTCGAGGCATCTTATCATGTGAACCATCGCGCACTTATGCTGAGTTTGCGATATATTGACCGGTTGGGGTCGCGTTTTTTTGCGATACTGGAGTGATGAGTAAAGATGCTGAACGCAGTATTGAATGATATTCTGGAACTGGAAGAGTGGCTCGAGTACGTTGGTGGTACGCTCGCCTATAGTGGTAATGCCGATTTGCTTGCAGCATTCAACGCGAGCAATGTGACGCAGCTGACTGTTGGAGAATTTCTGATTATCATCGACGCGGCCGAGCAGGCGATTTTGTCGATCAACTGGCAGGATCTGATCAATCAGATCGCGGAGCTGCTAAACACGCCATTTGTCTCTGACCAGCTTACGGCCGCAGAAAAACAGGCCATTCTTGACGCTGTGGCGATGATTGAACCCTCGGATATTACCGAGGGGTTTGACCTGTTGCGCGCCGAGTTTGCAGGCATCAATAGCGGGACTCTTGTTGTAGATGCTATGAATATCGCGGGCGGTGAAACGCCCGTTGGAACTGAAGCCGATGATATCCTCACCGGTACTATCGGCAGCGATGAGGTCGCTCTGTCGGCTGGCGATGATGTCTTCATCGCGGGGCAGGGAGATATCGGTGACGACACTATCCGTGGCGGGTCCGGTGATGATACGATCAACGGAGGATCCGGCCAGGATGTTCTATTCGGTGGTAGCGGAGCAGATCTGCTGCGCGGTGGTTGGGGGTCGGACCTGCTTAAGGGCGGACGTCAGGCGGATGTTCTGAACGGTGCGCAAGGCCATGATACGATATACGGTGAAGGCGGTGCCGACAGGCTGGATGGTGGATCGGGTAACGATCGGCTGGTAGGCGGTTCTGGCCATGATACCATATTGGGTGGAGCAGGTATCGATCGGTTGTTCGGCGGCAATGGAAGCGATCTTTTGATCGGTGGCGCGCAAGCGGATTACTTCATTTTCCGTGGTAATTTTGGCGATGATACGGTCCGTGATTTTGCTGCGGGAAGTGATGCAGAAAAAATTGATCTGCGAGCTGTCGTCGAAATTTCGGATCTCTCGGATCTTCGTGACAACCATCTGACGCAGGACGGCAATAACGCCGTGATTGCGGATGGTCTTGGGAACACGATCACCCTTCTCGGGGTCGATATCGGCGACCTCGATGCCGGTGATTTTATATTCTGACAATATGCGGCTTCGGCGGTGCATCTACGTTCTGCCGCCGAAGCACATCCCGACTGGCTGTGCACATGCCTGCGAGCTGGCGATATCCTAACCCAAATCGCGCAGCAGTGCCGGGGATGGGGTGCCGTCCGCTGGCAGGCCGCGGCTGCGTTGGTAGGCGCGAATGGCGTCTTCGCTGTTAGGTCCGATGACACCATCTGCACCGCCTGTGTCAAAGCCCTTTGCCGTGAGGCGCTTCTGCAGCTGGATGCGATCATCCTTGGTCAGACCATTGGCATCGGGCGGAAAGCTGCTGCGCAACGGCCCCGCACCGCCGATACGATCAGCGAGGTGGCCGACGCCAATCGCGTAGGCGTCAGAGTTGTTATAACGCTTGATCGCGCGGAAGTTGCTGGTGACGGCAAATCTTGGACCGCCTGCCTGCGGCTGGATGATAGTGCCACTGGTTGGCGCAGAACCGACCACCTCCCGGCCCCAACGCTGACCCCGTGTCCAGCCGTTGCGGGCCAGATAGGCCGCTGTTGAGGCCAGAGCATCGCTGGGGTCATCCGACCAGATGTCGCGGCGGCCGTCGCCGGTGAAATCGACGGCAAAGGCCTGATAGGATGTGGGAATGAACTGTGTATGCCCCATGGCACCAGCCCAGCTGCCGGTCATGCGGGCTGCCGAGATGTCACCATTCTGCAAGATTCTCAGGGCAGCGATCAGCTGTTTCTCAAAAAACGCTCCGCGCCGACCGTCGAATGCCAGGGTTGATGTTGCTGAGATGACCGGCACGTCGCCCCGGCGCTCTCCGAAGAAGCTCTCCAGACCCCAGATTGCGGCAATGATTTCGGCATCGACGCCATAGGTCTGCTCCAGCGCGTTGAGCGTATTGCGGTGGCGTGCATAGGCCGCGCGTCCTTTGCTCACCCGTTCGTCCGAGGCGGCAATCGAGAGATAGTCTTCGAGGCTGCGCTTGAACTCGGTCTGGTTGCGGTCGCGTTTGATGACACCTGGCAGATAGCCTGCGCTGCGAAAGGCGGTGCTGAGCGTGCTGTTGCTGATCCCTGAAGCCGCAGCGCGTTGGCGGAACTCTGCGACCCAAGCGTCGTAGGCTGCGTTTGGTACCGGGCGAAGATCGGCAGGCAGACCGCTGGCCCTGCCTGACGTCACGCTACTGGTCGTGCCACCGCTGCAAGCCCCGAGGCCAAGCGCCATAAGTCCAATTCCGAAACCGCGTCGTGAAATGCTCATCTGCCTGCCTGCTGGTTATTCATTTGGGACAACACTAGCGGATCATCGACGCCCTGCAAGGTTTCGACGGCGATAATTTGCCAGCCCATCCGCTGGAAAAAGGCATACCTACCCTTGGCTTTCAGGCTCGCTCGCGAGCCGGTAGGTCGCGCGCTCGGCGGGGGTCAGCAGATAGATTTCATCCCATGGCGTCACCAGCGCATGGCGCATGACCAATGGATCCACCCCCATGTCCTGAAGGTACTCCATGACCTCGCCTTGGCCGCGCTGGATCTGCTCCACCGCGACAAACGCCGGGAGCACGGTGTTCTGCCCAAAATAGTGCTGATGTACACCGATCATCGCATCCGGATCAGCATGTCGCGTGACACCTGCGGCCAGAATATAGGGGCAGGCCGAGAGGCATATGTCGCTGGCGGTCATCACGGTGGCGATCTCGCGCGCACGCAATGCGCGACCGATTTCAAGCGCGTCGTAAACTGACCCGCCGGGGCTGTTGAGGTACGTCTCTGTCGGGAGGCGTTCCAGAGCGTCGAGATAGGCAACGACCCGTGCGGCGTCGCCTTCGGCGATCCGCCCTGTAAGTGTCAATACCGGCTCACCCTCCCATTCTGGGGTTGCGATGTCCAATCGGTCCGGCATGTCCCGGGTGTCGGGTAGCGGTCTGCTGCCCGGCGCTGGGGCGCGATCCGGCAGTTGATCGGGCGTATACCGCCGGGTTTGGTCGCCCGGACCAATCGGTGCTGTCAGCGCGGGTGCCGATGATGGCCACGCCAGCTGCGGGACGATCTTTGCGAGATCTGTGCCCAGCAATACGGCAGCGAACCCAAATTGCGCCGCCAGCACCCAGCGCAGCACACGCCAGGTTTCCGGCAACCGTCTGCGCCTTGTCGCTGCCAAGTCCTGCTGATGGTCTGCCCGGTCAGTCGGCACGGCGTTTATCGTCCAGATTGGCTATATCCGATGCTGAGCTGCCAGAGGTCACATCTGGGGTCGAAGTGGGGTGGGCAGGGGTGATTGATGCAGCCCGGTCGAGAGAGGTGTCGATATCGCGGATGGCTGCAACGGCGGCCCGCAACTCGGCCAGCGTCATGGTGTCTTCGGTTGCTGCGCCTTCGCGTCCGGCGCGGATAGCAGCCTGTGTGATGGCGATAATCAGAACCAGGACGGCCGGAAGCAGATCAATCGCGATAGCGCCGGCCCAGGAAGGCACAAAGTTCCCCGCATATAGGATAACCGCATCAGCTGCGGAGACCGGCGTATATGTGGTATCGCGCGGGGGCGTCATGCCCAATACGGCGGCAGCAGCAGCGCCCAGCCCGTCGGCGCGCTGCGCCAGCACACGTCGGACGCTGTCGATGGTGGCTTGCTGGCCCTGCCGCGTGGCGGCATCCGATCCGTCCAGCTCGGGGGTGACGACGCTATCGGAGAGATCCCGCGCCGCGCGCTGCACCAGAGGGGCAACCGATAGCTGTCGCAACTGGGTGATCACATTTGCCAGACGAACCGCTTCCTCGGAAAACTGCACCGACCGTTGCGCGACCGGCCCCTGTTCCACCGTCAGGGCGCGCATACGAGACAGGATCGCGTTGCCTTCATCAAAGGCGGATTCGACCAGCGGTTGCTGGCTGGTGATCTGGGTTTCTAGCGCTGCAAGCTCATCTGATTTCTGACGGAGCAACCGGAAGACCGCGCCCTGACCGGCAAAACCGGACAATTGACCGGTTGCTTCCTGCTCGGACAGGTCGACGAAGGTCTGGCGCACCCGCGCGACGTCACGGGCAAGGCTCTGGCCGCTCTGGGTGATTTCATCCGCACGTTCCAGGGCTGTCTGGTAGTCCTGAACAGTTACTGCCAGATGCTGTTCAACCGCGGCTGCACCGGCGAGCGCTGCGGCGTTGAGCCAGGACGACATGGCGATTATCGCGAGCGAACCGAGCGCCATTGACAGCACAAGGCCAATGCGGGCGGCCGCCGTGCGTACGGTTGGAACCAGCCGCATCATGTAGGACCAGAACACGAAAATCCCGACCGAGACCGCAACCGAATAGGCGAGCGCCGCAATCACCGAGAACGCGCCGGTATCATCCAGCAACGAAGAAACCCCAAGATAGGTGTAGATCCCCGAGGCGACAGCCAGCACGCCAAGAGCGGTGCCGGTGATGCTGTCGAGCCAGCTGAGGTGATTTTCGAGATCGCGAGCATTTTGCGCGGCGCGTGCCTCGCTGCGGCTCAGCCCGGAGGTATGGCCGCTTGTGCGGTCCGAGGGCTGACCGGGGTGCCGAGTGGTCATTCGCAGTGCTCCCTTTTGTTTGCTTCAAGATATGGTGCAGGGGAGAAGATGCAATTGCCGCTCGCGTCAGATCGGTGATTTGGTGCAGTATTTGCGCCAGCCCGGTCGGCGGTGGTCAGTTGTCGTCCTGGGAGTCATCCTTGGCATTGTCGAGATCTGGCCGGTGCTGTTGCGCCCAATCCACGATCGTCAGGATGAGAAACGACAGCACCGCAACCGCTGTGGCTTCGGCAAGGAAGCCAAAACCAACCGCAATCCCCACGACGCCGACAACCCATATTGCGGCACCGCTCCCTACACCGCGAAGTCTGCCCGCTTCTGTCGTAGACATAACGGCACCAGCACCAAGAAACCCGATGCCGCCGACGATACCCTGAATGGTTCGTGACGGATCAATGGCTGCGGTCCCCTCTTCAGCGGCTGCGGCGAGGTTAAGCGTCAGTATGGTCAATGCACAGCAGCCCAGGCAGATCAGCATATAGGCTCGCGCGCCCAGAGGTTTGTGCTTTATCTCGCGGTCCAGTCCGATCAGCAGCCCCAGAGCGACGGCAAGACAACAGCGCAGAAGAAAGCTGTCGAAGGCGATCATAGCGGCTGTTTGCGGCGCGGACATGTTTTGCCTTTTTTGTGGAGCGACAGATCATCGGGTGTGTCGGGATATAATCATAGTCTTCTATCCTCACAGAAAAAAAGGAAAATTTCCACTGCCGTCTCAGTTATTGCAGAATATCTATGTTTACAGACCGGGGAAGGGAGCGCTATCAATCGACCAATTCAGCGGAGCTTCCGGGTCGTCAGATACCGGGTCCCAGCCCAAACGAGGTAGAGATGACAGAAACCGCTACTGAAACTGTACTCACAATCTTGCAGCATGATTTTGAAGAGATTGTCAGCGCCTGGATCACGACCCAGAGCGATGAAGGTGTGCAGCGGACCGATCTATTCAGCCATAAAGAGGGGCGCGAGCAGACCAGTGGCCTGATGCGCGCGTTGATCTCGGGGATCGAAAACGGTGCGACCGGTGATCGATTTGATCTCTCCAGCGACGCTTGGGCAGAGCTGCGCAGCGTGCTGGTCGAAGTCACCCAGGAGCGCAGTTCACGGGGTGTGACGCCCAGTGATATGGCCTCCTTTGTGCTGGCGCTCAAAGCGCCGATTTTTTACCGGTTGAAAGATAAACTCGCCGATTTTCCCAGCCAGCTTGTCGAAGAAATCTGGTTCATCAGCCGGGTGATTGATGCCTTTGCGGTCTATTGCGCCGAAGTGTTTATCGCCGAGCGGGATCGTATCATCGAACAGCAGCGCGACCAGATGCAGGAGCTGTCCACGCCTGTGGTCGAACTATGGGACAAGGTGCTGACGCTGCCTCTGATCGGGACGATGGATTCAGCGCGCGCGCAGGAGGTGATGGAGAACCTGCTGGAAACCATTTTACGTCGTGAGGCGGAAGTGGTGATCGTTGATCTGACCGGCGTGCAGACCGTCGATACCCAGGTGGCTCAGCATATGCTGCGTATGGCAGCGGCTGTGCGGCTGATGGGCGCGCAATGTATTATCAGCGGCATCAGCCCGACCATTGCCCAGACGATGGTGCAGCTGGGCGTTGATGTCGGTGAAGTGACCACCCGCTCGACCATTCGCAACGGGTTGGCAGATGCGTTGGATCGGGTCGGCTACGCGATCGTCAAAAAGAAGGACCACTGACATGTCTGCGGCATCGGCCATCTACTTTGTCGAAGGTGTGCTGCTGGTGGCAATCCAGGAAGATATTTCGGATACCGATATTCTGGATCTGCAGGAAGCGCTCTCCGAACGTGTGGTGGCTGATGCGGCTCGGGCTGTTGTGATGGACATCAGCGCATTGGAGATTGTCGATACATTTGTTGGCCGTATTCTGGCGCAGTTGGCCGGTGTCTCCAAGCTGCTGGATGCGCAGACTTATGTCGTGGGTATGCGTCCGGCGGTCGCGATGACCCTGGTTGAGCTGGGTATGGATCTTTCTGAAAGCAAGACCGCGCTGAGCCTCACACATGCCCTGCGTGATCTGCGGGCGCAGAGCCGGGGATGATGCCCACGGATGGTGTTCTGGTTGGCGTATGTGCGCTGATTAGGGACCGTGACGTTATTCATGTGCGCCGAATGGCTGGCCGAGAGATGGAACGACGCGGTGCACGCGCGGGTCAGAAAACCCGATTTGTCACAGCGGTCAGCGAGATTGCAAGAAATGTTATCATGCACGGTGGCGGCGGCGAAGCGCGTATCTATATGCACAGTGACCCCACCGCAATCAGCGTGGTGTGTATCGACAATGGACCTGGTATCGCTGATCTGGACGCGGCGCTCAGGGACGGGTTCAGCACCGCAGGCAGTATGGGGCGCGGTCTTGGCGGTGCGCAGCGCTTGGCTGATGTGTTCGACGTCGTGACCGAATATGGTAGAGGAACACGCGTGACAATGATGGCTCGCATATGACCCACTGGCTGCCCCTTGCCGATCCAAGCGATGTTTCGGTCTGTCGTCGCACAGCACGTCAGCTGGCGCAGACGGCCGGGTTTTCACGCGCCCGGATTGAGGAAATCGCAATTGTTGCCAGCGAGGCGGCGACCAATGTTTTGCGCTATGCCAAGCGCGGTCGCTGCCTGATGCAGGTCATGCCGGGGGTCGAGGGCCCGCGTCTGGCGCTGATTGTTGTCGATCAGGGGCCGGGGATCGACAGTCTGGAAAAGATGATGCGGGACGGTATCAGCAGCGAGGATTCGGCGGGGCTTGGTCTTGGCGCCATGCAGCGCCTGTCGGACCATTTCGATATCTATTCGACCCGCGACGAAGGCACGGTGGTCGCCTGTGAGTTCCGGCAGACACCCTATCGACCTGCCGCGATGGAGGTTGCGGGGCTTTTGGTGACACATCCGGCGGAAACGCGCTGCGGGGACGGCTGGGATCTGGCCTGTGTACGTCACAATGCGCGGTCGGACGTGCGGCTGGATCTGATCCTCTGTGATGGTCTAGGCCATGGACATCGCGCTGCTGACGCCGCCGATGCCGTGGTGCATGGGTTTGCCCAGAGGCGAGGCCGGACCCCTGCGACAACGCTGACAGATATTTCAGATGAAATCGCCGCCACACGCGGGGCGGTTGCGGCCTGTGTCGCCGTGGCTGCGGACGGTCGGCGCATGTCCTACGCCGCCGTTGGAAATATCGCGACAATCCGCGCCCGACTGGGCGAAACAAAGCGATTTGCGACCCGTGACGGTCGTCTTGGTGCCGGTCCGGTTGCGCCGTTTTCGGACGAGATAGACCTGTTGCCCGGTGATACGGTTATCTTGCACAGTGACGGTCTTCTGACTTTACGAGACCTGCACGAAAAACCCGCTTTGCTGATGCGTTCAGCCTTGCTGATTGCGGGGAAACTTATGGCTGAGAACTTCCGTGGACGCGACGACGCGGGTCTGGCGGTCATCAAAATCGCGAAAGAGAGCTAACCTCGTGTCTACAGCATTGATAACGGTGAAAATCGACACGGAACAGGATGTTCTGAGGCTGCGATTTATTGCGATGGCGATTACCAAAGCGCTGCATTTCGGCACGTTTGCCCAAACGCGGGCGGTAACGGCCCTGCTTGAGGCTGCGCGCAACGCACAGCAGCATGCCAGCGGCGGGCGGGTTCGGCTCGGCCTGAGGGACGAAAGCAACAAGGTGGCGCTACGGGCCGCCATCACGGATCAGGGGCCGGGGATAGAGGGACTTGATGATATCATGCGCGGACGGCGCGCCGCAGCAGCGTCAGCCCGGGCGGGTCTGGGGCTGGGGTTGCGCGGTCTGTCACGCCTCGCGGATCATCATTCGGTGCGCAGCAACCCGGAGGGTACGGAGATAGAGCTGCTGTTTCTCAGCCCGTTGAGAAGCAATGAGATGAGCGAGGCGACGCAGGCCGCGACAGAGGCCATCAGCAAGATACGCGGCGCAGATCCGACCGCAGAATTGGCGGAGCAGAACCGTATGTTGCTTGAGGCACTGACGGAGCGTGATCTCCTGATGAAGGAAGTGCATCACCGCACCGGCAACAATCTGGCCTTGATCGGTGCCCTTATCCGAATGAGTCGACGTGGGGCCGAGTCTGAGGAGACGATTTCTGTGCTGTCCGATCTGGAGGCACGTGTTCAATCCGTCATCCGGGTGCATGAGCAGTTGCAGCGCTCCGCGCGGGTCGATCACTTGCAGGCATTGCCTTTCCTGCGGGAGGTTGCGGCCAATGCCGAAGGGGCGTTCAACTCAGAGGCCCTGAAGGTGGCGGTCGAAGTTCGCGGCGATGACATCGAAATCCCGAGCTCGATGGCGATTGACCTGGGCCTTCTGGCGGGCGAGCTGCTGACAAATGCCTACAAGCACGCTTTTGTCGGGCGGGATCATGGGGAAATCCTGATCGAACTGACAGAGCAGAACGAGGCATTGCGGCTGGTGATTGCTGATGATGGGCATGGTTTGGCTGAGGGTGATGCCAGGCCCGAGCGGTCCGGGTCGCTCGGTTGGCGGATGATCCGCAGCATGGTTGGGAAATATGCGGGCACGACGGAGGTGGATGGCTCCAATGGCATGCGGGTTGTGTTTACCTTGCCGTTTGAGCCGAGCAATAGCAGCGGATTATCCTGAGCGGGCCAAGTCGCACCAATAGGAGACGCCCCCGTCGATGGCATCATCGTTGAAATCATACCCGGGATTGTGCAACGGCATGGCGTGCGGACCCTCTGTGCCATTGCCCATCAGGAGAAATGCCCCGGGCCGATGTTGTAGGAACGCGGCGAAATCCTCCGAAAACCCGACACGCCCGTAAGCGGGGTCAACGCTGCCGACCCGTCCAGCCGCAGCCACGGCACGCGCTGTGCCCTCCGGCTCATTGACCAGAGGCTGAAACGACGTGGAGTAGTCCACTTCGCAGACGGCCCCATGTGCCATGGAGATCCCATTGGCAATGGCCCGCATCCTCTCTTCGATCCTGGCAGAGACATCTGCCTCAAAACCACGACAATCCCCTGATATTACGACGTTACTCGCCAGAATATTACGCGCACCATCGGTTTCAAAATCCGTGACGGAGACAACGCAATGATCCCGGGCAGAAACGGAGCGCGAAGTAATGGTCTGCAGCTGGGTCACGATTGCGGCCCCGGTCACAATCGGATCAATCGCTTTTTCAGGCATCGAGGCGTGGCCGCCGCGCCCAGTAATCCTAATTTCAAAGTTATCTTCAAAGGCACAGAACGGACCGGCCTGGGTTGCGAACTGGCCGATTGGCAGCCCCGGCATATTGTGCAGTCCGTAGATCCGGCTGATGTCAAAGCGGTCGAATAGACCATCGGCAATCATCGCGGCCGCGCCTGTGCCGTTCTCCTCATCTGGTTGAAACAGAAAATGGACGGTGCGGTCGAATGTTGGGTCAGCTGCAAGGCGAAGGGCAGCGCCCAGGAGCATCGTGCTATGCCCGTCATGACCGCAGCCATGAAATCGCCCGGGCGTTCGCGAGCGATAGGAGAGGTTCGTGGCTTCCTCAATCGGGAGCGCATCCATATCAGCACGCAGTGCAACCCCCGTGGTGTCCCCGCCGCGTCGGAGCGTGGCGACAACCCCCGTCCCGCCGATCCCGCGAGTGACCTGCAATCCTGCCGTTTCCAGGACCTTCGCAATCGCATCGGAGGTGCGGTTCAGGTCAAACCCGGTCTCCGGGTGCATATGGAGATCGCGACGAAAGGCGACAAGATCCAGATCAGGCATCTTCGACCCTGCCTTCTGATAGGATCACCAATGGGCGCATCTCAGGGTATGTGCCAACCTTGATGTCATGCAATAGGGCGGTTAGGCCTGCTGTTCCCGACGGGGTGCTGGGGATTCCGAGGTCTGCGGCGGCATCAACGCCGCTGAGAGCGGCCCTATCGGAAATAGTGGAATAGCGATCAGCGGTCTTTGACAGAATCTCATAGGCAAGCATTGAGGGTGTCTTGCAGTCGAGCCGCCCCATATTGGAGACCGGACCCTCAACCGTCACCATCTCGCCCGCCCGCGCGCTATGCTGAAGACAGGGCGCGGCATCCGGCTCAACAACGATGATTTCAGGCTGAACTTCCCAGTTTGCACGGATCATATAAGCCATAGCACCGGCCAGACCGCCGACGCCGGCCTGCAAATAGACATGGGTCGGCCATTGAGCAGAGCGCGCAAAACTGTCGCGCATTTCCTGTGCAATGACCGTATAGCCCTCCATCACCAGTCGGGGTGGCTCGGTGTAGCCGGGCCAGGAACCATCTGCGAGATGAACTGCGCCACTTTCTGCGGCATCCTTGATAGCCGCTGCAATGCTCTCTTCGTAGGTGGCGCCGGAGCGTATCACCTCAGACCCTTTTGCTCGGAGCCGCTGCACGAAATCCTCAGGTACAGTCTCGGCCAGGTGGATCCGGCATTTAGCGCCAAAAAGACGTGCCCCGGCGGCGACGGCCATGCCATGGTTCCCGGCACTGGCGCAGACGAAGGTGACCCCTGAAGCAGCGGCCCGCCCGCGATCACTGGCCAGATCCGCCGCTGTCAGACCGGTTTCGCGTATCAGCAACTGCGCTACCGCATAGACACCGCCCATCGCCTTGAAGGCCCCAAGACCCATTCTGTTGGTTTCATCCTTGATCCACACCTGCTGACCGTCGACCTCGTGCTGGAGGAGCGGCGAGGGGCGATAGGCCGGGCAGGCGGTCAGCATCTGCTGAGGCTGGGCGGGGTCGAGCGTGACATTGATCTTGTTCATGGGGCCAGTCTAGGAAAGGTTGTTGCTGTATTCCGATCAAATTTGGGTACATTACGAGAAATTCTTGCATCATGAGGGGCAAGTATGGGGGAAAGACTCGACAAGGCTGATGTGACCCTGCTGACACTCCTGCAGCGCAATACACGGCTTGGGCTGGAATCACTTGCGGTTCAGGCAGGGTTGTCTGCGGCCTCGGTTCAGCGGCGGCTGAAATCACTGCGCGAGCGCAGGGTGATCACCGGTGAGATCGCGCTTGTCGATCCAGCCAAGGTTGGTATGCCCATGACATTTGTGGTGATGGTCGAGCTGGAGCGTGAGCGCCTCGATCAGATCGACGCGTTCACCCGCCGGGCCGGATCCGAACCGATGGTCCAGCAGTGCTACTATCTGACCGGCGAAGCGGACTTCTGTTTGATTTGCACCGCATCTGATATGGAGGCCTTTGAAGAACTGACCAAACGATTGTTTTTCGAAGACTCAAATGTGCGACGGTTCCGGACCTCGGTTGTAATGGGGCGCAAGAAAGTCAGCCTTGAAGTTCCGGTCTCCGCCGGATGAAATGACCACTGGCGGCTGCGGGCGTCTGACGAGTCCCGACGGCAATAGGGCAGCCTGTTGCGCGTTCATTTTGCGATTGGCGGGAGGGTTGAGCGTGGTGGCTCGTTTACTGTGTTTTCTGTTTTGTTGCGTGCTCCACTTGGGGGCCGCATCGGCTATGGATCGTGCAGAGGTTGAGGGCCAGTTTCAGCGCTGGCTGCTGCAGGAGATATGGCCCGAGGCACAGGCTGCCGACGTTCGACGGACGACCTTCGATACTGCGTTTTCCGGGGTTAAACTAAACTGGGATCTGCCGGATCTGGTCCCCCCGGGCACTAAGGCCAACCCTCCCCGTCGCCAGCGTCAGGCGGAATTTGGCGCGCCGGGGCGCTACTTCAATCGCGGCTCTGTTGACGGTGCGACATCGGTCGGACGCCGGATGGCGAAGCGACATGCAGCTGCCCTGCAACAGACCGAACGCCGTACCGGGGTACCGGGGCGGATTATTCTGGCGATCTGGGGGCGCGAGAGCGGCTATGGTCAGGTGAAGATCCCTCACAATGTGTTTGAGGTGTTGGGCACCAAGGGCTTCATGAGCCGCCGCGCTCCCTATTTTCGCCAGGAATTGATTGCAGCCCTGCAGATCGCCGAGGCCGGGCATGCGCCGGGCAATGTGATGAAGAGCAGCTGGGCTGGCGCATTGGGCCAGCCTCAGTTCATGCCTTCCAGTTTTCTCAAGTTTGCCGAAGACGGCGACGGCGATGGTCGTGCTGATATTTGGCGTTCCGAGGCAGATACAATTGCGTCTATCGGTGGTTATCTGGCGCGCCATGGCTGGGACAAATCGCGAGACTGGGGGTTTGAGGTTTCCCTACCGGATGCGGTTTCATGTGCCCTAGAAGGCCCGGATCAGGGGCAAACCATCCGTGACTGGGAAGCGCTGGGTGTCCGGCGTAGTTCTGGACGGCCCTTTCCGCAGCATGAACAAGACGGCGTTGCCTTTCTGATGCTGCCCGCTGGGCGGAATGGTCCCGCGTTTCTGGTCACCCCGAACTTTTATGTGCTGAAAGACTACAACAAGAGCGACCTCTATGCGCTTTTTGTGGGGCATGTCGGTGACCGCATTCAGTTTGGCGTCGGAGATTTCCAAGGTCAATGGGGACAGGTCGACAACATGTTGCGATCTGACGTCGCGGCGATGCAGCGCGGGCTGGAGCGACTTGGCCATGACGTCGGCGGCGCCGACGGGCTCGCGGGGTTCAAGACCCGTCGTTCGATCGGCCGCTGGCAAGAGGCGGCTGGGCGGCGGGCCACATGTTTCCCGACCTCAGCGATGCGGTCTGATCTTGCCCGGTGATAGCCGCTACCGGTTGGTAGCCCCTGTCGGATGCGCGCCGGCGGTAACCTTGCCGAAGTCTGGATGGTCATGACGATCCAACCAGTGAAAGAAGCTGGCGATCATAGCTGCCAACCCGTGCCGTGGCACTGCAAGACTGTCGCGTCTGGTGAAGTCAAACTGCGTCGGCGGCACGGGATCTGTCCCCTTGGGGACAGCGGTTGGCAAGGCACCTACTGGAACAAATTTGGCGATTTCGCTGTAGATTTCGGTCCATTGCCAACTTCTGGCGACTGCGAAATAACGTCCCTCGGACCCCGGTTTTTGCAAGGCGGCCAGACAGAGCGCCGCCAGATCGGACGGATGGATCAGCGACATGGACCCCTTTGGCGTCTGATGATGCCAAGGATGCGCCCCGAACGCCATCTGACGGAGGCGCCCCAGAATATGCCCTTGATCATGGCAGGGCAGAACACCGGGTCCGACGATCATCCCTGACAGGAAGATGATCAGACGCAGATCCCGGTCCTGTGCAAGGCGCGCCGCCGCAACTTCCATTGCCGTTTTCTGTGCGGCGATGAATTTCCGCTGCTGGATTTGAAGCTCGAAATCGGAGTGGTGTCGCAGTTCATTTTTGATCCGGGGCGCGCTCGCTGGCTCGGCGGATGCCGTGCTCGACAGTAGGACGATATCGGAAATACCGCTCAGATGTGCTGCTTCGATCAGATTGTGACAGGCTGATTGTGCGGGTATTACGCAATGCTCCAGGCCCGTTTCCCGATCCAGGTCACCCGCAGCAGTCCCATCAGGCGCCTTGCGGATGGAGGGCAGGCAGGTGATCACCAATGTGTCGGCACCATCAAGCGCGGGGGCAAAACTCTCAGGATCAGCAGTATTTGCTGAGACTAGTCGGAGCCGCTCCTTGGCACCGGGCAGGGCCATCAGATGAATGGTTTTTGAGCTGTCCGTCGCATCTCGCAGTGTACCGGTCACGCGCCAACCGAGTGCAAGGGCTGCGCGGGTAATATGCGCGCCTGCAAGACCGGAGGCGCCTGCGACACAGATATGCCGGGGACCTGTCGGCCTGCTGGGGATGGTTGTCTCCTGCGTGTATCGAGAGGCTCCGGTTCCGGTCATTGCCTGTTCCCTCGGATTAATAGGTAGATTATGGCGGCGCTTGTTTAAGCCTGCGCAGGCTGGCAGCGGGCGGTCGAAATTGCACATCGAAAATCCTGAGGCTTCCCCTCGGCGCGTTTTGGAACCCCGTTGATCAAGCCGGCTGCCCAGGTTTGCCTCAGAAATCCTGAGGCGCTGTTTTCAAACTTTCGATTGGATGTGGCACCGGCTTTGGCTGAGACCTTAGGACGGAATGACCGGACTTTCCTGATGCAGATCGGATGAGCCATGTGGCGTCCTGCTGTCAGGTCGCCGGAAACTCCCGCGATGCAGCAGCAAGAGGGCTTTGACTTGACAGATCATGTAGAACGACCCCGTTTTCTTCAAAGTCTGGTTGCGGATAAATGGGAGCATCGCCCGGGTGAGACACTGAGCCTTGCCAATGCTGCGACCGATCGACCGAATGCGATCCTGTCCTTCAGTGCTGATGACGGGCGAGAGGCGGTCGACTATGCACGTGCGATTGGCGGGCCGGCGCTGCGCGCCATGGGATTCCACGATCGCGCGCAACGGCTGCGGTCTCTAGCACGGGTTCTGAACGACAGCCGCGCAGGGCTATATCGTGAGAGCCTGACGATCGGCGCGACGCGGCACGATTGCCTGCTGGACGTCGACGCTGGCATTGCGCGTCTTGCGGCGCTGGCAGGTCAGGCGCTGAAATCCCTGCCCAATGCCCCTGTGCTGCATCTTGAAGATGCTATCGGACCGGCCGGCGCAACCGGCCGACAACAGATATTGGCCCCGCTTGCTGGCGTTGCCGTGCATATCACCGCGTTGGATAGCCCCGTATCGGGGCTGCTGGAGCAGATCGCGCCCGCGCTGATCGCCGGTGTGCCCTGCATCATCTGCCCTGATCCCGCCACCGCCTGTGTGAGCGAACGTCTGGTAAAACTGATCCATGAGAGCCAAACGCTGCCAACCGGCGCAGTGCAGTTGCTCTATTGTCCGCCCCTCGGGGTGTTGGAGTATCTGGCCGCAGGTGATGCGGTCAGCTTTGCCGGAGGGCGCGACGTCGCCCGGAAGTTGCGACAGCACCCAGGGATTGCCGCAGGTCTGGTACGCTTTCAATCCTGTGAGACAGGTCTGTCTGCGGCGATTCTAGGCAGTGATGTCGCACCCGGGAGCCCGGAATTTGAGTTCTTCCTCCGCGAGATCCGCAGCGAATTGATCCTGCGGGCGGGTCAACGGCGTCACGCGGTGCGTCGCATTCTGCTGCCGCGCTACCGCGAGGATGAAGTGGTGGAGCGTTTGGTCGAAACCCTATCCGAGATCGCTATTGGACAGCCGGATGACCCCGCTACGCAGATGGGCCCATTGGTGTCGCGGGCGCATCTGAAGACGGCTCAGAACGCGCTTGCCGAGCTGCGCCGCGCCGCCGATGTGATATCCGGTCCTATCCTCGCGGCGGCACCGGGAGGGGGGGCATTTCTCGCACCAGTGCTGCTGCATTGTCGCCAGCCTGCCCAGTCCTCTGTCATCCACGAGACCTTTGTGCAGGGGCCGGTTGCAACCATGATGGCCTATGATAGCCTATGTGATGCGATTGCCCTGGCCAATCTGGCGCCCTGTTCGCGGTTCTCGACCGTCTTCACCAACGACAGTCCGCTGGCGCAGGAGGCTGCCGCCTGTCTGACCTCCGCAGAAGGCCAGGTCAGAATTTGCGGCAGCGAAATGGCGCGTCAGGCATTGGAGCTGTCAACCGATCCAACCGTTCCGCGCCTCTTTTCCGCTACGCATCACAGTCAGGTCTGCGGTGCCGAGGATATTCGCCGCGCAGTTGCGGCCTATATGATGCGGACAGAAATTCACGCACCGCCGCAGTTGCTGACGGCGTTGACGGGGCGTTGGGTCGAGGGCGCTGAAACCAGACGCAATGGTCACCCGTTCCGCAAGTCACTGGAAACACTGCGCATCGGCGACCAGCTAATCACCGAGACAAGAAAGATCACCGAACAGGATGTTGAGCAGTTTGCCCATTTTACCGGTGATGTCTTCTACGCTCATATGGACCGGGAGGCCGCGCGTGCGCATCCGTTTTTTGACGACCGTGTGGCGCATGGCCAGCTGGTCGTTTCCTTTGCGAATGGGCTGCTTGTCGATCCGGCACCGGGCCCGGTCTTGGCCAATATTGGTTCCGACAATCTGCGCTTTCATGCGCCGGTATATTTTGGCGACTGCCTGCATGTTCGCGTGACCTGCAAGGAGATCACGCCGCGTGCCTCTGCGCCTTTTGGCGATGTGCGATGGGATTGCTGTGTGCTGAATGCCTGCGGTGCGGTCGTGGCGCGCTTTGATCTGCTGACGCTGGTGATGAAGACCTGGCCGCCTGTTCCGCAGGAGAGGACCGGCACCGCGGCTGTGGCTGTTGTCACATCGGATAGGCCAGAGGCGTCTGTCACACAGCCCGCTGAATAGTCAGACATTCAACTGAGATAGGATATTTTCGATGACGAACACCGAGATCGACACCCCGTCACGCCCGCGCATTCTGATTGGCGTTACCGGCTCTCTGGATGCCACAATGCTGCCGCTCTATCTGCGAGCAATCAAAAATGAGATCGACTGTGAACTGACCGCGCTGTTCACTCCGACAGCGACGAAATTTGTAAACATGGACGCGGTTGCACTGTTCCTTGATCGGGTGATCAGTGGCGATAACCCGAAGGACTGGCCGACAGACAAGCCGGGGCGTATTGTAGCGGATCATGACATTCTCGCCATCCTGCCGACTACAGCGAACACGCTTTCGGCGATTGCGCACGGGTCCTCGCAGAACCGGCTGACCACCGTCGTCCTTGCGGCGACTTTCCCGGTTCTGCTCTTTCCTGTGATGGGTGGCCCCATGTGGGAAAAACCCGCGGTCCGCCGGAACGTGATGCAATTGCGCGAGGACGGTTATGAGGTTTTTGAGCCGGTATGGCGCGAGAACTACGATCCCTTGCTAAAGATCCAGCATGGGCATCATTCGCTCCCTGATCCGGAGCAGGTGGTGCAGATTCTGCAAAGCCGTTTGCCTTCGGCTTGTTAGCCTGCAGCATGTAATCTGAGGTGACACGGTGCAGCACCTGCTGCGCCGTTTGGTGCCTGTCAGGGAGCTTTGATCAACAGCGTCTTGACAAACATGCCTCCCCCCGGTCGCCCCAGAACGCGATGGTCCTGCGCCCGCAGCGAGACGGTGATCTCATGCGTCCCGCTTGGCAGATGCCCGATCACGATATGAGGCTGGTAGGCGGTTACGATCTTCTCAGCGCCCAGATGGACATGGGCATGGCCGCGGGCCAAAGCCTTGGCCTCGCTGATGCAAAGATCGGTAAACACGAAATTCTCAACCTCGATTTTCACATGCCAGCCCTCGACTGGCGTGTAGCTCGCTGTAACATCAAGCTCGGGTAGTGGGTGATCGTCTGGCAGGGTGGCGAAGAGTGCTGCCGGCAGCTCGTCGATCATCGCCACAAGAGGCAGACCGGCGCAAATGGCAATCAGCGGGGCCGAGGCGAGCATGCTGACGCTGAAGACGAATTTCAACATCTATTCTCATACCGTCTGGGGTGCACCAAGGCGATGCGGCCGTCTCAATAGGTCGACAGGCGCCCCACCGTGCAGCAGGAAAAACAGGAAGACGCCGTAAAGATTGCCGTGCAGCAGCGGAGATTCTGCCAGGCTGACGGCAAAGAAGGTGAAGGCGAACAGCAGGAATACTGCGATTGGCCGGATGAGCTGCCCCAGCGCCAACAGCACACCGGCGACCAGCTCGATTGCCATCATGATCAGCGCGACAAACGGCAGCGGCAGTCCAAAGAACCACATGTTGCCGTGCTCGAGTATGGCGATCAGCAGCGTCGGTTGAAGGAATTTCACTAGGATGGCAATGGTTGCAAAAGTTCCGCCCATGGTGACTTGAACCAGACACCAGACCAAACCGGGGGCATTGGGCAGAAGTGCAGGGAAACCTGGCGGCAAGTAATAATCGACGCTAAGTGACCCGCCGCCAAAATGCAGCAGCAACAGCGCGGGGGCGGCGAAATGGAAGCCGTAGTAGGCGATGAAATCGAGCGAGAAGAGGAGACTGCCAAGGGCGACAAGACATAAGATGCCGAAGGCGGCGAACCGTGTGCCGAGACCGAGCACCAGAAAGACCGATGAAATCAGTGCAGGCAGGGCCAGCCAGTCCCAACCTGGGATCAGAGCCAACTGCATGTCTGGCACGAAGAGCGTTGGCGTGCTCCACATCTCGGTTCCGTGGCGCGGCAAACCTCCAAGCGCGTTCAGACCGACCGTCGTTCCCAGTCCGATCCGCAGACATAAGGTCCCCCAATCGGCGCTGCATTTCTGCAGGGGCTTACAGATGCGGTCCTCCCATGGGCGCAGGATTTGCCCGGCAAGGACCATCGCAAAGATGGCGGTTGCGGCAAGACACGCAAAGCCGATCAGCAGGATCGGACTGCGAAACAGGTCCGGTACCGTCGCTTGAGAAAGCGAGAGAACTTCGTCAGGCGTAAGCAGCCAGGGTTCATGGGCGATGGCTGGATCGCCGATCAGGACCAGCCCAAGGCTCAAGAAAGCGGCCATCTGTGCAGAATTAGGCTGCGCCATGGTCTGGCTCCTTGGCTGGATACACGCGGTGACCGGATCAAGCACCGCGGCCGTAGCCCCGCAGCAGGCAGATTACTTGCTGCGGGGGAGGGATTATTGCGACAATTTGGTTGAGAGGATACCGGCGCAATCGGCACCGCCCCCGCTGCTCACGGCCTGTGCGGAGGCTACGGGTGACAGAAACTCAGCGCTGATATAGCTGCCGATCTGATAACCCAGCATGTCGCCGACCGTGTTGGAGCGTCGATAATGAACCCCTCCGATGACCCGCGATTCTGCTTCTTCCTCCGCAAATTGGGCAAAGGTTTGATAGCTGCGGCTATAGCCATCCTTGCCTTCAAAGCTAAAGGTGAACTCATCGGCGCCGAATACCGCTTCCATCACCTGCTGGGCAGCGCTGCCACTGGTGCAATGCTGACAGGGGTATTCCGGGTGCATCGGCGCCGCCACCAGCGGCGTCCAGCCGTCCATGGTGTCGAGCTGCGGATGATCGTACCCGTTGCCAACCGCGGCCAGCGCGGTTTCCGGCCGCCAGAACTGGTAGGTGTATTTGGCATCGAACCCGGCAATCAGAGCGTCGGTCAATGCGATATTCAACAGCGCCAGGGTTCGCGCTTCCTCCACCAGTGGCAGGGCGCAGGCGCGGCTGCTGTCACGGGCGATCTGGTTCCAGGCGCCTGATCCAGACCCGGCGTGAAGCTTCGCGATTGCGATAAGATCAGGATCGGTTTGCGAGGTGGAGCCGCCGAGTTGCGCGACTTCTGCCAGATCACGCTGGAATTGCATGCTGTCGAGCTGTGGCGGCGGCGGGACATCAAATTGCTTTGCGGAGGTGAGTGCAAAGGGCTGCATATGTCGAATTTTCGGAGCAACCATCGGACGTTCGGAGGTCGGCTGATAGATGCCATTTTCGCCTGGTCCGGGGGTGAAGTCGTTTGCGAAATCAGCGCCGTCGGCGGCGCGTTTGTCCAACACCGCCTGCGCAGCTGCGGTACCGAGCCGGATCCCCGCTGCGCGGGCGGTTGCATCTGTCACCTCGGCGAGGACAGTCTCAGCCGCCAATGCCAGATCTGCTGCGCGCTCGGGCATCAGCTGCTGCATTATGGTCAGGGCCGCTTGCGTTACCGCTGCGCGTCTGTCAGCAGTCGGATCCTGCGCACCGTCGTAGGCATAGGCATGGTATGCGCCATCAACGGCGTTTGCAGCGTCAAACATGGCGGCATGCAGCAGCGCCAGCGTGCGCTGGCGCTGCGCGCCGGGCCATTTTTCCTCAACGACGAAACGCATCGCGGTTTCTTGCCAATCGGCAGCCAGCTCAGCCTGCGCCGGTCCGCTAAAAGAGAAAAGAGCGGCTGTTGCCAAACTTGCGATAGAGGCATGAGAGAGCAACTGGTAGCGCCAAGGGGTCAGGGTCAACATCGGAGTACCTCGTCCGTGATAAGTGCAGCTATAGGTAGAAATGCTTTGGCCGCTCGTACAAATCGAAAGTCCCGAAGGCGCCCCTCAGGTTTTCTTCTGGGGGCGCCTTCTACGCGGTCAGATGGCCAGCAACTCAGAGCATGCCCAATAGGTGCCACCACAGAAGATCCAGTGGGGCAAGCAGCAGAAGGCTGATGAAGAACAGGCTGAGACAAAGACGGATTATTGCTTTGGCTGGAAGGTTTCCGGCCTGAATGGCAGCGACCAGCGGCGGCGCCTGAAAGGGTAGGAAGACATTTGAGAAAGCCACAACCTGCGTCATCAGAACGGTTTCCAACGGCAGGCCGGTGGCTTCTGACAGCTCACCGGCGAGCGGAGTCATTACGGCCGGGACACCGGGCAGATTGGTAATCATCGCGACCAGTGTCGACAGCCCGATCAGGATAGATGTGTTCCAGACCGGCCAATCTGCGGCGAAGGCAACCGTTCCAGTGACCGCACCAACCACGGCTTCGCCCAGCCCCGCCGACGAAATGACGGCGCCCAGCCCCATGATGCCGGCGACAAACAGCAAGGCCCCATAGCTCAGATCGGTGTTGATGCACCCCTTGCGTGTGAGATTTGCACCAGGCAGCAGGCAGATCAGTGCAGCTGCCATACCCACCCATGCGGGTGACACCATATGGATCTGGTCCGTGAGCCACAGCAACAGGCAAAGCGCCAGTACCAGGCTCAGCGCCCGCTCCTGCCGGCTGAATGGTTCAGATGTGGTTGTCGGCGCGACGCTATGGGGCGGTATCCGGTCGGGGAACATCATCAGCGCAAGCCCGACCAAGACTGCCGATTTCACAACGCCAAGCACCGGAAAATGCAGCAGGAGATAATCGAAATAGGAGATATTGAGTCCGTAAATGGTTTCCGCCATCCCGACGAGGATCATGTTCGGAGCATTTGCAGGCAGGATGGTGAAGGCCGGAGCAAAGGTGCCGAATGTAGCAACCGCCAGCATCCCGGTCCGGCCATTTGATGCCGGACCAAAACCGACGCGCTCAGCCAAGGCGGAGATTATCGGAAGAAGGATCATGATCCGCCCAATCGAGGATGGCATGACAAAGGCCAGCGCGACCGAGAAGACGACAATGCCACTCAGCAGGCCGCCATAGCTGCGCAGGGGCAACAGGGCCAGCACGCTGGCGGCCCGCTTGTCGAGGGCCGTGTGCTTGATCGCGGCACCGAGGACCAGGCCACTGAATAGCAACCAGAACGTAGAAGAGTGAAAGCCCGAGAATATCGTCTCAGGTGCAGCAACTCCCAATACGACGGCGACGAGAAAGAACGCCAGAGCGGTCCAATATTCAGGGACGAGGCCAGTCGCCCACAAACCGATTGCGCTCACCGCGAGTGCCGCGACGATGGCCAGATCCGGGGCGAGGTGGACCCAGGTCGCAAGCGCCGCGAGTCCGGCACAGGCGAAGATCAGCAGCAATGTCCACAGTGATCGCCCCCTACGAAGCAGCTGCGGTAGCGTGTGGCTTGTCGGCGGCATTGGCGGTGTGGATTTCGGGGCTGCGGGGTGGCTTTGATCGGTCATGCGTCTGAGGGTCCTCTGGTCGCTTATCAGGACACGATATGCCGCCGGATCAGGGTGCGAAGCCAATCGTTTTATCGGAGAAGGGGTCTCATGAATTCCAAAGGCTCCGCTGACCTCAAGGTTCCACAACAACTAGAGCGTGCCCTCAGAAAAATGGAGGTCACGCATCCGGTCTTTCGATTTTACGATGCCCGGACTGCGTCATATCAGAAGGAAACCGTTCGACGGTGGCCCGCCCAGACCTGTGCTTTCAGGTCCGCCAGCCCTTTCCCTCCCCAAGACCGATTGCGAGACGCCATGACTGATGTGATGCAATTACTGACTGTGCCATCCGACACGTTTCAAATCAGACCGATCGGTGTGATCCGCACTGGATTTGCAGAGGTCAAAGAATGCCCGATGTCAGGACGTCGCAACCCGGCAACCAGCCGGATTGAAGTGGCGCCCGAGTATCAGGCTGCATTGTATAACATCGAGCTCGCCTCTCATCTTTGGGTTCTCTACTGGCTGCATAAGTCCGACCGCAGCGCTTTGGTACGCCAGGCGCGAGGCAGTCAGGTCGCAAGGGGGATCTTTGCCAGCCGCGCGCCAAACCGGCCAAATCCCATTGGATTGAGCGCGGTGCAACTGCTGGATCAGTCCGATGGCGTGCTGACGATCAGCGGACTGGACTGCATCGACGGAACCCCGGTTATCGACCTGAAACCTGTTGTTCCCGAAGAAGATGCCCGCCCAGACGCGACCATCGGCTGGTAGCGCGTCTCCTGCGAGTGTTTCGGTAACGAAGAAAGTGATGCCATGTTTTCAGTCTACCGAATTGTACGCCATCTTTGCCCTGCTCGTATTGCCGCGATCGGGCTCGCGCTCGCATGTTGGTCTACCCTTGTCGCGGGAGAGCTGAAGGCCGCGGAGCCGGAGCGGCTTGGGCACCTGGTCATCACTGACAGTAAAGGTGATCGCGGTATGCTGGCGCCTTATGTTCATCGCAAAAATGGCATCGGCTATCTCTATACCAGCTACATCTTCGATACGCTGATCGGGCAAGACACGGACGGAAATCCGGCTCCGGGCCTCGCCAGAGCCTGGAGCCGATCCGAAGATGGATTAAGCTATCATTTCGACCTCCAGCGGGACGCGGCATGGCACGATGGCACCACGGTCACAGCTGAGGATGTTGCGTTTACTTTCCGCTATATGGCTGAACATCCTTATATATTTGGATCGGTCAAATCCGTTGACCGGGTCGACGTTAGCGGACCGCACGACCTGCGGGTGCACGTCAAACGCGCAGAATACGGTCTGATTGAGGGCCTGTTTTCCGCAGTGCCGATCCTGCCCAAGCATATCTATGAAGGCGTCGCGGATCCTTTCCGGTTTGCAGCGCCAGAGGCTGCGATCGGAAGCGGCCCCTATCGCCTGACAGGTTATGACAAGGCGCAGGGGCGTTACCTGCTTGAGGCGACCGAAGAGCATCCTCTTGGTAAGCCCCGGTTTTCGCAGATCCGGATCGTCCGAATGGGGCCAGATGCCGCGTTGCAGGCGATGGGTGTCGGTGAAGTTGACGTGATCTCATACCTGCCTCCCGAGAGGGTCGACGAGGCGACAACTGCTGGCTTCCATGTCGCAACAGCCCCCAGCCATCATGTGTTGCGGCTGGGTTTCAATCATCGCGGCCGGTTTGCATCCAAGGACCTGCGTCAGGCGATTGCCTATGCGCTTGACCGTAACGCGCTGCTCGCCATCGCATATCCGGGCGGCGCGGAACTTGCTGATACGGGATACTTCCAATCCGGCTCCAGGTGGCACAGCGATGAGACCACCGCTGCCTACACCTATGATCCGGCTCTGGCCCGCAAGATGCTGACGGCGGCGGGATGGATCCGTAACGGTGCAGGCAGGTGGCTGGCTCAGGGGGATGAAATTCGCCTGCGACTGATCACTGATGGGCGCGAGGTGAAACCGGCCAGAGTGATTGCCGAACAGCTGGAAGCTTTTGGGTTTTCAGTCGATTTGCGGGTTATGGAGGTTGCCTCTTTGCACAGCCTCGTTGCTGACGGGGACTATGACCTGACGGTGTTCTCGTCCAGTACGCTGGGAGATCCGGGCAATATCAAGCGCCGCGTCTTTGGTCGGGGCTGGAACAGCGACCGCTTTGCGGCGGATCCTGAAATGGCGGCATTGATCAAGGCGCAAGCCGTAGCACAGAGTCAGGATGAACGCCGCAAAGTGCTGGCCAAGTTCCAGCAACTCTACGCCGATAATCTTCCCTCTTACATGCTGGTGAACCCGCTGATGGCAACTGTTTTTAACGACAAACTGTCTGCGCCATTCATGCCCGGCGGTGTGGCAATCGGGGTTCCGTCGGCTTTGCATAAGTCCATATTCCTGGAGTGATCAGGTGGCCAATGTCTTTTCCAGGCCGCTGGAGTTGGCACCGGCAGAGTCGTTGGATGCCGGACCGTCGGCCGCTGGAATAATCACGCGGCTTCTGAGCGGGCTTCTGCTGCGATTTCTGATTTTCTGCGTTGTCTTGGTACTATGCGCGATCCTGACGCGGATGTTGCCCGGCGATACGCTGGAGGTCATGCTGTCAACGGATCTGGCACGCGGTCTTGGGTCGGGCGAACTGGACCGGTTGCAGGGTCGTATGGGCCTGACTGGAGATATCGCCTCCCAGGTCTGGCGTTATGCAAAGGGCCTTTGGGCTGGTGATCTGGGCTACTCAATTCCCCATGCGGCTCCGGTTCTGCAACTTCTGCTCACGGCATTGCCCTGGACCGGATTGCTGATCCTCGGAGCAACTCCGATCTTCGTTATCGGGGGTGTGCTGACGGGGATCGAAGCGGGTCGGTTGCCGGGTGGTACTGTCGATCGGTGGGTCACACCGGTGGTCACGTTACTGGCGAGCCTGCCGCCGTTCACCGGTGCAGTCCTGCTCCTCCTGGCCTTTGGCATCCTCTGGCCGGTTCTGCCAACTGCCGGGGCTGAGCGGCTGCTTCCTGCTGCCGGACCTGTGGGCGGCGCTCTGGACATTATGCGCCACGCCATCCTTCCGACGCTTGCGCTGGCCCTGCATGAACTGGCACGGTTCTATTTCTTAGCGCGGGCCGAAACGCTGACGCTGGCGCAACGGGATTTCGTGCTGAATGCGCGTGCGCGGGGCATTTCACCATGGAGGCTGAGATGGGCCTATATTGGCCTCAGCCTGATACCTGCGTGTCTCTCACGGTTGAGCGACACGCTGACCGGGTTGATCACAGCTGTGTTTTTTGTGGAAATCGTCTTCTCCTATCCCGGTACAGGTTATCTCATCTACAGTGCGATCCTGGACCGTGACTATGATCTGCTGCAGGGCGCAGTCGTTTTCATGGCGGCTTTCGTGCTTCTGGCGAATTGGATTGTCGATGGTCTGGTGATCCATCTCGCGAGGCGTGGCTGAATGCCGTTGGTCCTTCGGCAATGGTGGTTACCCGCCAGCGTCATGGTGGTTTGCCTTGGCATCTGGTTTGCTGGGCAGGCAGGACTTCTTGATTATCGCAGCAGCCGTGATGTTCTGATTGCTCCCGGATCGGCGCATTGGCTGGGTACGAACGAGCTCGGGCAGGATGTACTGACCGGGCTGATACTCGCCACACCAACGACGCTCGTTCTAGCTGTGGCGACAGCCATGGTTACCTCCACTCTTGCGATTGGTGCAGCAAGCCTTGTGGTGTTTTCCGGGCCGTTTCTGTCTGGAATGGTGCTACGGATCGTTGATGCGGTGCAGGTCGTGCCGACAATGCTGGTTCTTCTGCTCTTCGCAGCCTTGTTAAACCCTGGGTTTTTATCTCTTTTTTTGCTTTTGGTTATAACGGGCTGGAGCGATGACGTGCGTGTCGCCGCTGCGGTCTTGCGCCGGGAGCGACAGCGCGAGAACATTCAATATGCGCGCGCTATGGGGGCAGGGTGGCTCTATTGCTGGCGCTGGCATCTGTTTGCCGCGCTGCGTCCCTTATGCGGGGTATTGATGGTCCAGAACATAAGGCAAGCGGCACTAAAATCGTCCGGGTTGGCGTTCCTCGGTCTCACCGATCCGCGATTGTTAACCTGGGGCAGCATGATGCAATCGGCTATGGACCAACTTTATAGTGGCGCCTGGGTCTGGCTTCTGTTGCCGCCGGCCGCACTCCTGTCGCTGCTGCTGCATGTCACGCTGACCATGGGCGACAGGAGTCTACGCTCCGCTGCTGTGCCGGAGTTTTCCTTGTGATACGGGTCGAAAATCTCTGCCTCTGGCACGATGGTCGGGAAATCCTCAAGGGTGTCTCTTTTGAGGTGCCACGCGGACGTACGCTTGCGCTTCTGGGGGCTTCTGGCAGCGGCAAGACCTGTCTGGCGCGGCTGCTGGTGGGGATCCTTCCCGGGTGTCACGTCGAGCAGGCCGTCCGCAACAGCAACGGATTTCGTTGGTCGGGACGGGCTGAAGTCCTGGGCGTCGATATGCTGCGAGCGACGGTGGCCGAGCGGCGTCGGCTGCGCCAGACAGACATAGGCCTCATTGTGCAGGCGCTGTCTGACGCGCTGAACCCTCATCAGACAGTTTTGCAACATGTTGCGGAGCTGCTGCCGCGTTCTCGCGATCGGAGATCGCTGGCGATAAGGTTTTGTAAGCGCTTCAATATTCCTCAGCGTCTCTTACATCGTTATCCGGCCAATCTCAGCGGCGGAGAGATTCAGCGCGTGCTGACAGTGCTTGCGCTGGCTCGCGATCCATCGGTTCTGATCCTCGATGAGCCTACAGCGGCCTTGGATCATGGCAATATGGGGTTGGCCGTAGCCGCGCTGGAGCAGGGCAGACCGCGACGAAGCCAATTGCTCATAACCCATGACCTATATCTGGCCGACAGAATGGCAGACCGGACGGTGACGCTGCAAAATGGCAAATTGCGCGATCACGATAGGGCGATTATTGGATCCAGGGTCGGCGGACGGCGGCGCAATCTGGCCTCCGTTCCACGACGGCCTGAGGGTCGAGGAGTTGCTCCGTTGGTCCCACGTCCTCAGGCGCTTCCAGCGGATCCATCGGGCTTGGTCGTGCAGGACCTGTCCTACTGGCGCAACGGAACGCCCCTGTTGCGCGGCATCTCTACTCTGGTCAGACCGGGTCATTGTCTGGCTGTCTCAGGTCCGAGCGGTTGTGGCAAATCCACATTGGCGCGTCTGATTTCTGGCTATGAGCCGCTGCAGGCGGGTCGCGTCATGTGGCGCGAGGCAAACGCCGCGCAGCCCAGAGCGTGCCGGATGTGTGAACTGGCGTTGGTGTCGCAGCATCCCCATCGGGCGCTGGCCCGCCACATGACTGTTGATCAGGTCATGCAAGACGCCGTCCGGCTCTATCTGCGGACCAGACCAGTTGGCGACCGGTACGATGTGCAGGCTCAGCTCGATAAGGTCGGCCTTCCGCACAGCGATCGATTTCTGTCGCAGCGCGCGGCGGATTTGTCCGGAGGTGAGGCACAGCGCCTGGTCATTGCACGCGCGCTTTTGGCGCGGCCGCTCTGCCTGATTGCCGATGAACCCACTGCCTCCTTGGACAGCGGTAGCCGCGACACTATCGTGCGCCTGTTTCGAAGTCTGATGGTGACCGAAAGGCTTGCGCTGGTCGTGTTTACGCATGATCCCAAGGTGGCGGCAGCCCTGGGTCACGACATTCGGTTTCTATCGGACGGTGAGCTGCGGCTCAGCCCTATGGGAGCGGTGGCTTAGAGCAGGTGGCTGCCGGCGCCCTGTGCTTGCAGGGTCTTGACCTCGGCTGACAGCCAGTCGAGGTGTTTATCGGCAATACCAAGCGCGCGCAAATGATCGGCAGTGTTCCACAGGTAGTCGCAGTTGGGGCCGCGTTCCCCGGCTGCCTGAGCAATGATTTCGGCCTGGCGGGCCAGGCTGTGATTGTCATATTGCTCGTGGTCACGATTGACGACATAGGTGAGCGCTTCAACCACGCGGCCGTCGACGAGTGTCAGCGGGGCCGTAATCTCGCGATACGCGGGGTTGAACAGCTCACGTGCGCGAAGGTCCTTCAGAACCTCGGTTTCCTGGCCGGATTGCACAGCGAGAGCGACGCCGTTGCAGATCGCATCATCCGCGGCGTCCAATGCTAGGACCAGACCCGGTCGTGCAAAAGTCCCGCGATATCTCAGAGAGTTCAGGCAGAACCGTCTTTGATATCCGGCCAGCTGTGCCGGCAGTTGCTCGGCAGGTTCAAATCCGGGGTCCCAGATCAGCGATCCATAGGCAAAGACCCAAAGTGTATCGGACATTTTCTTATTCCTTGAAGCGGTCGCGCTGAAACCCCCGAATTGGAAACGGCGGAAGAGGTCAGGGGCCCCCTCTTCCGCCAGGCAGATCAGTCTGTCAGTTGGCGATACGAGGTCACCAGACTGCTGTAAGGGGGGACAAAGACTGAACGCGTTTCATCGCCGATCTTTACGGTGTCCTTGACGTCGAAATGCAGGTGGATCGGCAAATCCGAAATCCAGGCATTCGACACTTTTCCAAGGCGATCTCCTTTGGAAACTTTGTCCAGCGGGGCCACGGCAAGATCGTCCATATTCATGTGGACATAGCGATAGAGAGTGCCGGATGGGGTTTGCAGGGTCAGGGCAAACCGCCCGACATGGGCGATCACACCATCTTCAACCGCAACAGCCCAATGGGTGTCGGCCTGACAGTTGGCAGGACGAATATCCTGGCCCTGATGACCGCCTGACGCACAGACCGGCAGATTTGACCGGCGCAGTTCACAGAAATTGTCGCGCCAGGGATAGCTGTAGTTGACAGTGTCGCACTGGCTTCCGCCGTTGCCCTTGAAACCACCGGGTGCGTAGACATGGGAGTTGGCATAGGCCGGGCCATCCTCCAGCGGGAAACGCATCTCTGGATAAAGAACGGCACCAATTGACAGGCCAACCCCGGTATCCTTGATCAGGTCGCCCGGCGCCTTGAACCGATCGTCCGCCTGTGCCTGTGAAACGGCGGCAAGCATTGCAATGGCGAAGGCGGCAGCCGCCAGCCTATTTGCGCGAAGCATCATTGTACCGCCCCCTTCACAACAGTGACGGTCTGCGCCAGTTCGGCGAGATAACCGGGTTCAATACAGCGTACATCTTCGGTTGGGGCATCACAGGTGATCCGCAAGGTATAGAAACCGCCAAATCGGCTGAACATATGATCTGCACCGTCGCCGGTGGACTCATATGTACGGGCCTCATGTTTGAATGACAGGCCCGGAACCTCTGCCAGAAGTGTACGAGCGCCCATCACACTGAGCTGGGCGCCATCCAGCCGATAGTAGGCGCTATAGGCATTTTCCTGGCCGCGAAACGCGGGCAGTTCAACCTTTGCATCGGTACCGAGGATAAGGACGGGCAAGGTCACATCGTCCAGTCCGGCAGGAGCGGTGTCGATAAATGCGGCGATCAATCGCTGGTCGCTCTTGCTTCCTTCCGCTTGCGCGGTATTGGCCGCGCCCCAATCAATGGTATTGACGACGCGGTTTACGGCCTGCTCCTGCGGTTTATCAACCGCTAAGGCTGGTAGAGACATCAGGACCAGGGCAAGGGCGGCAGACGGGAACACGCGCAGGCCGGTCGCGCAGGTGGATGAGGGCATCATCTCTCTCCAAGTAGTGTGCATTGAATAGTCACCCGCAGCTATGCGGGCTCTAGAGTTTTCGACGTCGTAGACTCTGCGACTTTCCGGGCTTTTGCATGCAGCCGCGTCATCTGGCCAAATATGTTGCGACGGTGCATTTCCTCGGTGCCGCCAACGCTGCAAAAGGCCAGTGCGTCCCGCAGGAATGTGGTCACCTGGCCCTCGTGGTAGCCTTTGCTGCCATAGAGCTTCATCAACTCCATTGCGCCTTCCACGATCGTATCTGCACCGACCAGTTTCGAGATCGAGCAGGTCATCGCGGCCTCAGGCGCACCGCTCAGCAGCTGGTGCAGGGCAGCGTAGGACACCCATTTTGCACTTTCCGTGCCGATACGGATATCCGTCAGCTTCTTCTGGATGTATTGATGTTCAATAATCGGCACGTCGAAGGTTTTGCGTTTCTTAGAGAAATCAAAGGCTTCGGCAAGCATTGGTTCGATGAGCCAGGCCGCCACCAACCCGTAGTAGAGGCGCCCCATCGAGACGATATTGACCAGATTGCGAAGCCCGGCTCCCGGTTCTCCCAGAAGATGGCCGTAGTGCAGCGGAACATCGTCAAAAGTCATCTGACCGGTCGGCAGGTCCAGATTGCCAAGCTTGCGATCCTGTGCGCCAATTTTGAGGCCGGGGCTGTCGGCATCCAGCAGGACCAATGAGATACCTTCACGGCCGTGATCACTCAGCTTGCAGACCACAAGAATGAAACTTGCGACCGGCGCATGTGCGATATTGTATTTTGCCCCGCTCAGACGGAATGTCTCATTCGGGCCGGGGGTCAGCAAGGAGGAAGTCGCACGTACATCGGTGCCAGTATCCGGATCAGCAATCGCGGTAGCGCTCAGCTCTCCATTGAGGATACGGCCCAGATATTCGCGCTTCTGGCTGTCGCTGCCGTAAAGATCGAGCGCCCGGACCATGCCTGCCTGGGCGATCACCGAAAGCAACATGCCAGGGGTGCGCAGAGTGGCGGCAAGCCCCTCCAACGCAGCGGTGAAGCCCCACCAGTCCCGGCCATCGCCACCATATTCGCGTGGTACGATCATCCGCCACAGACCTGCGGCGGTCAGCCGATCCCAGGTCCGCTGGTCAAACGCACGGCGGCCAAGGTGCAGTTCGTCCCGGTCGGCCATTTTGCCGATCGCGGCAAAGGCAGTTCGGGTCTGCTGCTGTTCGGCTGTCCATTCCAAATTCATATCATCGTCCTCAATACAGGGGGTCAGGCGCTTTCCTGAAACGTAGCAACAGCTTCTTTGAAAGCATCCGGCACGGGGTAGGTGGCCTGCTTGCCGTAGTCGAACATGACATGAACAGACTTGGCATTGGCGACCACGCGACGATCTGCATCATCAATGTGCATCACATGCTCCATCTCGAAACTCTTGCCGCCGAAGCTGACCACACGGCTGCAAACCACCAGATTGTCACCGTAGAGCGCCTGCGAGATGTAATCGCAGGATGTCTTGACCATGATATGCGGCAGCTTTTCGGATTTGGGCAGCTCTAGGAGGTCGTGCATGTATTCCAGATATGCCGACTGCATGTAGTCATAATAGACGGGGCTGCTGACGTGACCCATCGAGTCGGTATCGCGGTAACGAATTTCTACGGGTGTTTCGAAGGCTTTGTTGGACATGGGGTCTCTCCTATTGGGGTTCGATGTAGCGAGGGTTCAGGCGTGTTGGGTGCAATCCTGGCAGGCCCGCTTTTCCAGCGGTCCGTGGATTGTGAAGCCCATCGGGACGGGGCCGAATTTCCGCAGGATGGAAAGGCCGAATTTCTCGGCCGCGCAAAGCGTGGTGATGCAGCCGTCGACATTGCCCGCCGCGCAGTCGCGTGCCGCGATGACATTGCTGGAGACGAAGCGTCGCTCAACCGTGGCCGGGAGCAGTTTTTCGGGCGCAGGATGGGTCGCGCAGGTCATTGGCTCAGCCCCGGTGCGGGAGGCCAGAACCATGTTGTCGGTATTCATGATAAATACATCCAGCAATTTCATTTTCTGGATGTGTGCGTAGATGATGGAGTGGAGATGGGGGTAGGCGACAACCCCGACCAATACAGCTCCGTCCTGGCAGGCTACACTCTCAGCGGCCTGTTCCATCGTCCGGTGCAATTTAACCGAGGCGCCGTGACACCGACGTAATGCCCAGGAAATAGCTGCTCGCTCACAATTCGTTCCGGTAGGGCCAAGCGTATGGATCTGTTTAACCCAACCAAAGGTTTCAGATTGCGGAATATAATCAGCGTTAACGCTATTTTCGATTTGGAGATCCATTGCGTATCTTTTCCGCTATGTGTCGATGCTAACTTTGCAATGACCAAATTTCATCCATTTGCTCAAATAAGTATTTGAACATCTACTCGAACTATATTTTATATGTGACTTTGATTTTTGCCTTTTATCGCGGCAACTCTACTTCATATGCGCTCGCCGAATCTCATTTCACTGACATCATCGAAGCGGCAATGGCTTCGCCGAACAATTCGAAAAAACTGATGCTGTTCCTCAGCTATGGTGAGGAACAGTCCATAACTCGAATAATGACATGAAAAGCAGGAAACTGGTCGCTCAGCTCACGCGGTTATAGCTGAGGCTCGATCACCTACAGGCGGAAATCTTCCAGACAGGCCTGACCAGTAAGGTGGTGCATAAAAACCGAAGCAGCCCGCCTCCATCCCACGGTCTGGAAACAGGCTGTAGCTGCGCGCCATATCTCGCACGCCGGGCGAGCTTCCCGACGTGCAGGCGGTATCATAGCGGTGACGGTCGTCGATGAGAGGAAGCCGACAGCCGGTTGCGGTCTCAGCTGGACCGGGTCGGGTCGCGACCAATCCCGCCGAAGAGGTCGAGACAGCGCTCAAACCAGCTGCCAACGATATCATCACGCTCGAGCAACGGGTTAGATGTGCAGACGTTACACCATTGCAGTGTTCCAAAGAGCGTGTAGTCGGCGTAGGCAGGCGTTGTGCCTGACAACCAATCCTGCGTGCCGAGCAAGTCACGGACAGGCGCTAGTTTCTCTGGCAGCGCTGCGCGTTCGCCGTCGGCGCCTTCGGCCATGGCTTCCAGTGGCATGCCAAACCTGCGCTCACGGGCAGCGCGGAAATAGGCTTGGTCATCGGGCGACATCAGGTTGTGCATATCCATGACAGCAATCGTGGCAAGGCTGGGATGAAGGACCGTTTTGCAGTAGCTTTCGACAAAACGGGTCAAGGCGATCGCTCCCTTGCCATCAAAAAGATTGGGAGTATCGGTATAGGTTTCATCCAGATACCGAGCGATATCAAAACTTTCTCCCAGCACCGTTTCTCCATCACGTAAGACTGGCACACTGGTAAAGCGACCATCCTCAATAGCAGTGATGTCGCCAAATGAAACAGGGACAAGATTATATTTCAAATTCTTGTGCTCCAAAGCCATGATGACTTTCCAGACATGTGGCGAGTAGTGACGTTTACGATCTTCGCCACAAAGGCTATAGAGTTTGCGGTCCACTGAGGTTCTCCTGTCTGGGAAGTTAGCATCTAACATTTTCGGCTGATTTCGAATCGCGCTGCTATATATAATGAAACCTTACGTCTCATTATGGTTTCATCAATATAGTATTTTGATGAAATAACATGGCCTCTATTTGTGATGCTGGCTCAACGGGTGAAACCATTTGGCTGGCAATAGAGCTGGTCAGGCCGAGATGGCCATCCTATCTGTATCCAGCAGATCGCGAACGGCGCTGATGATGGGGTCTTGAGTGCGGTTGGCGAGATGAGCGAAGAGAACGCGTGTCGATTTGCGGACTTCTCGCAGCAGAGCGATCTCTCCACTCGGGGGTTCGGTTCCTGCGCTGCTGACGTGAACCAGACCGATGCCAGCACCGCTTGCGATCAAGGCGCGTGTAATAGTCTCATCATCGACATTGATGATCCGGGCGGGTTGAATGCGGTTTTCCTTAAACAGGCGCTCCGCGATGCGTCCACAACACGAACTATAAGTGGGGTAGATCCAAGGCATAGCCGCCAGCTTGTCCCAGTCGAGGTCCGGACCCGGCGGGACCAGATCAGGAGCGGCCGCAAGGTAGACGCTGAAACGCGATATTTCGAGGGTTTCAAGGTCATTCTGGGCTTCGTCAGGGTCGATAAAGAAACCTGCATCCAGGCGACCATTGCGGATATCGTCCAACACACTTGAAGATGTGCCATGTTGCAGGGCAACTTCGAGATCTGGAAAGTTCTTTGAAAGATCAGCGAGCAGGCGGCTCACCTCGGTCGACCCCAGGTTGCGCCCGGCGCCGACTCGCAGCTGGCCGGCCAAACGCCCACGCAACCGGGAGGCCTCTTCCAGAAATTTCTGATGATTATCAAGCAGCTGCCTAGCCTCTACCAGAAGCCGCTGTCCGTCGATGGTGACACTCATCCCGCGCGGTGTACGCTGGAATAGTGTCAGGCCCAGCGTGTCTTCCATCGTTTTGATATGGGCGCTGACGGCCGGTTGACTGCGAAACAACAGCTCGGACGCGCGCGTGATACTGCCTTCCCTTGCCACTGTGACAAAGGTCTTGAGTTGACTGATATCCATGGTTACCCCTTCAAATGCCATAGGGCGCATCGAATGCCTGCGCCTCTATTAGATGGCGCGCCACCACCCCTGGCTGACACGCGCGAGACAACTTTTATGCCCTCTTTGCGAGAAGTCAAAACAGAAACACCCGCAATAGATGAGTTGGGCTGTATTCCGCCGGTTAGGAGAGAAACGTCATGACGAGCGCCTTTTTGCCTGCCCTGGATTGCGAGGGGTTCAAAACATTCCTAGCATGAGGTCGACCGGTAACAGTCAGATAACAGTCCGCGCGTTGTTGCTGTCAGCCGACGATCGCTGCACTGTTGCCCATCTTGCGCCAAAGGCTATTCAATGTGGGTTTGGTATTCTCGGTCTCGCGGTACAGACGGACCGAAATTGGCGTGACAAACGACTCTCCGCCGGCAAGCGCCAGACGCCCATCGCTCAATTCATCCTCGCACAGCTTGCGCGGCAGCCAGCCAAGGCCGAACCCCTCCAGGATCATCGCCTTGACCGAGTTCGCGAGAGAGTTCTGGTTTACAACCAGCAGATTTGGAGGCGAGATTTGCTGGCGCAAGGTGTGATCCAGAACCGATCTCAGCGCGGATGCGCTGCCATAAGACAGCAGCGGAATCTGTCGTTTGGTATCGCGGCCGAGGTGGAAAAGCGGGTGTCCACCTGCATCCGTTTTTGACACCGGGATGAATTCATCCTCTGATAGCGTCAAGTAATCGCATTTGCTGACCTCCAGCGGCGACAGGAAATCCATTGCGGGATGCCAGTAGGTCAGGATCACGTCGCAATAGCGCTGCTGCAAGGCAGTGACGAATTGATCTGCCGCCCAACTGGTGGAGTTGAGATCGACATCCAACCCGCCGGCCTCCATCAACGGTTCGATATGGTCCCGGAAATGGGTCATGTAAAGCGACTGAGATGACGCAAAGCGGATGACATTTTCCCCCGCAGCGTCAATCGTTTGGCAGCGTTCCAGCGTCTCGGAATAGGTGCGTAGGATGATTTTGGCCTGCGATAGAAACACATCCCCAGCAGGCGTCAGCGACAGCGGGAAGGTCTGTCGATTGATCAGCTTCACACCAACCTCATCCTCCAGGGCGCGGATACGCCTGGAGAATGCGGGTTGGCTGACATTCCGCTCTTCTGCAGCACGCGAAAAATTCTTGTGCGTTGTCAGCGCTTCAAAGTCTCTGAGCCAGATTATATCCAACTTGCCTAGGTCCGTTCTGGGGTCATCCAGTGGGCCGGGGGTCCCGGTGTTTAGCCGTCGAGCCGGTTCTCTTCGACCGCGTGGCAGGCAACGGTGCTGCCATCTGCTTGCCGTAGTGGACGCGGACGCGACTCGCGACATCTAGCATTCGCAAATGCGCAGCGCGTTTGAAAGGGGCAACCTTGAGGCAAGTTGATGGGTGTCGGGATTTCGCCCTGCAGCCGGATGTGACTTGGCCCTTCATCCTTGAGCTGTGGCACCGCGGACAACAGCGCCTTGGTATAGGGGTGTTTGGGGTTTTCAAACAATGTCCGGGTATCGGCCAACTCACACAGCGTACCAAGATAGAGCACCGCAACGCGCGTCCCGAAATGCTCCACCACACTGAGGTCGTGGGTGATGAAGAAATAGGTCAGTCCCCGCTGGTCCTTGGCTTCCAACATCAGGTTCAGAACCTGTGCCTGGATCGAGACATCCAGTGCCGAAATCGGTTCATCCGCGATGATGAACTCGGGGTCGACAGTCAATGCCCGGGCGATTGCGATCCGCTGGCGCTGGCCACCCGAGAATTCATGCGGATAGCGGCTGGACCAGCTCGGATCCACACCAACAGACCGCATGACCTCCGACACTTTATCACGCACTTCGCCACGCGACAGCGACGGATTGTGGTGGCGAACGGGTTCTTCCAACGCCTGCTGGATGGTCATGCGCGGGTTCAGGGAGGCATAGGGATTCTGAAAGATCATTTGCATCTTCTTGCGCAGGGGCATCATTTCCCCGCGCGAGCGATCGTCGATCCGTTGACCATCATAGTGGATTTCACCGCCGCTGGGCGTCAGCAGCCCGGCAACCAGCCGCGCTACAGTAGATTTTCCGCAGCCGGATTCACCAACAATACACAACGCTTCGCCACGGTCCGCGGTGAGCGAGACATTGTTGACCGCATGCACCGCGCGTTTCTCACGGGTGATGCGACCACCGCGCAGCTTGATGGTTTCTAGAAACCCGCGATCCAATTCAAAGCGTTTCTCAAGATTCTTCAGCTCAAGCAAAGGTTTGCTGTCTTGTATCTGGGTTGTCATACGCTTGCCTCCTCAAGGCTGGTATTCTGCAGGCGGGAGACTTCGTGGCAGGCGACCTCAACCTGGCGATAGCTTACTGTTTCCGGCAACACCTTGCGGCAGTGGTCGACAGCATATTCGCAGCGAGGGCTGAAGGGACAGCCGGGGGGGATGGATGTCAGCCCCGGCATGTTGCCCGGGATCTGTTTCAGTCGTTGGCCGGGCAGGGTCTGTTGCGGCAACGCGTTGATCAGCCCTTGGGTATAGGGGTGTTGCGGGTCGTTGATAATCTCGCGCGTCGGACCTGCCTCGATCAGACGACCGGCGTACATGACGAGGGTGCGCTCGGTCATCTGACTGACCACGCCAAGATCATGAGTGATCAGGATCAGGCCAACCTTGTTGGACTGGCAGAGTTCGAGCAGCAACTCCATGATGTCCGCCTGAATTGTCACATCCAGCGCAGTTGTCGGTTCATCTGCGATGATCAGCTCCGGATCCAGAAGCAGCGCCATCGCGATGATGATCCGTTGCCGCATGCCGCCGGACAGCTCGTGGGGATATTGGTTCAGCCTTTCTTCGGGCGAGGGGATATAGACCTCCCGCAACTTCAGAATAGCGATCTGTTCCGCTTCAGACTGGCTGAGCGAGCGGTGCGCCTTGAGCGTTTCGACCATTTGCTGGCCGATCGTCAGGACCGGGTTCAGAGTGACCATCGGATCCTGAAAGATCATCGCCATGCGATTGCCACGGATCGTACGCATCTCGGCGTCGGACAGTTTGACGATATCCTTGCCACCAAAAAGGATCTCACCACTGTCGATATATCCGGGCCGGCTGAGAAGGTTCATCAGAGAGAAACCGGTGATGGATTTACCGGCCCCGGATTCACCTACGATGCCCAGACGCTCGCCTTTTCCAAGGTCGAAGGAAATCTGGTTCAATGCGGTGACGGTGTGATCACGCATCGCAAATTTGACCGTGAGGTCGCGAACGGAAAGCAACGACATCGCTATTATCCTTTGTAGAGTTTCGGGTTCAGCACGTCACGCATCCAGTCACCCAAGAGGTTGATGACAAGAACGAGGACAACGAGAACCACACCGGGGATGGCGGTGATCCACCAGCTGCCGGAGAAGATATAGTCAAAACCGGAGGAGATCAGCGATCCGAGCGAGGGCTGACTGGGGGGCATCCCAAGACCCAGGAAGCTGAGTGACGCCTCGGAAATAATCGCATTCGCCACCTGCACCGTCGAAATCACAAAGATCGGCGACAGCGAGTTCGGCAGAATATGCCGCACCATAATCCGCATCGGGCCGAAGCCCAGCACGCGGGCGCTGTCGATATATTCCTTCTTTTTCTCAGCAAGAACAGTGGCGCGTACCGTTCGGGCATATTGCGGCCATTCGGCGACGCCGATCACTGCGATCAGGAAGTAGATCGCATATTGGTTGAAGGTCTCGCTGCCAAACATCGCCTGTGTCACCGCGAGGAAGATGATAGCGACCATCAACGTCGAGAAAGACAGCTGGATATCAGCAAAGCGCATCAGAAGGCTGTCGAGCCGCCCACCGATATAGCCGGCCACCAACCCGATTGAGATCCCGAGGAAGGCTTGCAAGGCGACGGCGCAAAGACCGATCAGCAGGGACAGGCGGGTGCCGTAGAGGATCGTCGACCACAGATCCCGTCCCTGATCATCGGTGCCAAACACGAACTGGGGGTCGGCTCCGTCAATCCAGGCTGGCGGGTATTCGCTGTTCATAATGTCGATCTGGGCCGGATCATAGGGATCAAACGGTGCCAGCACCGGTGCCAGGATCGAGGCGAGGGTGATGACCATGAACACCGCAAAGGACACCATAGCCACGGGGTTGCGCCGGAAGCTGTAGCCCATGTTGGAGTTCCACAGGCGACTAAACCGCGACGGGGTGGTTTGGTTTGTACTAAGGCTGCTCATGCGCCCATCCTCGCAATATTGACTGTTGGATTGACGAGCCCATAGATCAGGTCGACGATTGTGTTGGTCACCACAAAGATGAAGCCCACAATGATGAGATATGCCACGATCAACGGGGTATCGACGCGGTTCACCGCCTCAAGGAACATGAACCCCATGCCTGGCCACTGGAAGACGGTCTCCGTCAGAATAGTGTAGGCGACCATAGTTCCGATCTGCACACCACCAACGGTGATCACCGGCAACAAGGTATTCTTCAGCGCATGCACAAAATAGATGCGTCCGGGGCGGATGCCCTTGGCGCGGGCATATTTCACGTATTCGCTTTGCAGCACTTCCATCATCTCAGCCCGGATCAGGCGTACGAACAGCGGCAGCATGATCGATGCCAGCGCGACCGAAGGCAGCAGGATGTGCACCCAGCCATCTGCGGTAGCAAAATTGGTTTCCCAATAGCCAAAGACATGCACCACATCGCCCCGCCCGTAAGATGGGAACCATCCGAGTTCCACCGAGAAGACAAAAATCATCAGGATTGCGGTCAGGAAAACCGGGATCGAGATGCCGACAATCGAGACCCCCATGATCAAGCGGCTGAAGAACGCATTCGGTTTGATCGCTGTATAAACGCCCAAGGGTACGGAGAGGCCGACGATGATCAGGGTTGCACCCATAACCAGTTCCAAAGTGGCGGGCAGCTTCTTCAGGATCACGTCGAGCGCGGGTTCTTTGAAGAAATAGCTGGTGCCGAGGTCGCCCTGAAGGGCATTTCCAAGAAATCGGATGTACTGTGTCACGAAACTGTCGTTCAGACCCAATTCGTCGCGCAGTTGCTGGCGGACCTCTTCCGAAACGGACTGACCGACCAGTTCGCGCAGGGGGTCGCCGAGATTGTCCTGGATGGCAAAGCCGATCAGCGAGATGGCAAACATCACCGCGATAGCCTGAAACACGCGTTTCACGAGGTAGGCGAGCATGTTGGAGTTACCTTGTATCAGTCACTTGTTGATGGGCACAACGCCATTGACGCCCGGCGGGCGGCAGGGACATGCCCATAAAGAAGTGGTGAAAATCTGGGAATTGGTGGCAAATCGGCCGGGGCAGCGACGCCGCCCCGGCCTAAGAGTTATCAGTCTACTTTCAGATCGCCGAAGTAGGGGAAGTTCAGAGCGTTCACGATCTTTTCAGCGTGGACACCATCGCGAGCACCCCAGGCCAGATTCTGCCAGTGCAGCGGAATGAAGGCCGCGTCTTCATAAAGGATGCCTTCCAGCTTGCGCAGCAGTTCGCCACGTTTCGCCTGATCGGTTGTCGCATTGGCTTCAGCCATCAGAGCATCGGCTTCCGGGTTGCAGTAGTTGCCGGAATTGTACTGACCGTTGCCGGTGGCTTCGTCCGGGCAATGCGTCAGGAACTGGTGGAAGTTCGCGGAGTCTTCGGTGTCGGAGTGCCAGCCGATCATCATCATGTCGGCAGCGCGTTCGTCAAATGTCGGCCAGTACTGCGCTTTGGGCATGGTCTGCAGGTCAACTTTGATGTTGATCTTTGCCAGCATCGAAGCAACGGCCTGAGCGATTTTATCGTCGTTCACATAGCGGTTGTTCGGCGCCATCATGGTGACCGAGAAACCATCGGCGTAACCAGCTTCGGCCATCAGAGCCTTGGCTTTTTCAACGTCAAAGCGCGGGGTCAGGCTCTCGTCATAGCCGAGATAGCCGGCCGGGCTTGCCTGGGCGCCAACGGTGCCAAAGCCGCGCATAATGCGATCCACGATGCCGGCGTTGTTCACCGCATAGTCGATCGCCTTGCGAACACGTGCGTCTTTGAACGCTTCAACACGGTTCTGGTTCAGTTGGAACGTGATGATACGGGTGCCGGGTTCGGTGATCAGGGTGGTGCCTTCGTGTTCTTCGACACGCTTCAGATCAGTTGGCGGAACAGGTGCGATAAAATCAACGTCACCAGACAGCAGGGCTGCGACACGTGTCGGGTCTTCCTTGATCGGCGTCAGGATAATCTTGTCGACGTTGCCTTCGGAAGCGGTGTCCCAGTAGCCATCAAAGCGATCAAAGACGACTTTCACGCCCTGTTCACGCTCGGTGACAGTGAAGGGGCCGGTGCCGGACAGGTTGCGCGATGCAAAGCTGTCGCCGTGCTTGACCAGCTCGGCCTTTTCTTTGCCATCCTCGGTGGTGCCGGAGTAAAACTGGCTGTCCATCGGGAAGATGTAGGTCGCCGTGTGCAGGACCAGCGGATACGGCTCGGAGGTCTTCAGGTCGAAAGTCAGCTCGTCGATGACTTCGACGTCAGTGAAAGACGCGAAGATACCCTTGAAATCAGGGCTGGACTTCAGACGATCAAACGTCCAGTCAACATCTGCCGAGGTCAGCGGGTTGCCGCTGTGGAACGTGACACCGTCGCGCAGCTTGAACCGCATGGTGGTTTCATCGATCTGCTCCCAGCTTTCTGCCAGCCGCGGAGCGAACTGCAGATCCTTGGTCCAGCGGACCAGCGGATCAAATACCATGTGCGACAGCTGCAGCGTGCCGCCGGAAAGCTGCTCATGCGGATCCAGCGAAACCGGATCAGCGTCATAAGCGACCTTGATGGTCACCTCGGCCATCGCGGCCGTGCTCAGGGTTGCCGTCAGAGTGGCAACAGCGAGCGTACTCGCAAAATGTTTCATTATTCGTCCTCCCGTTACTGTATTGTTACTTCATCGGTATCGCAGGGGTCGCGAACAATCCAATGCCGATTGCAAAGCGGCTATGCAAAATGCGTATAGCTTGTTTTTCAAAAATATTTCAAAAACTTATGGGGCATTTGTTGGCGCAATCACCTCGGCGGATGCGCATTCCGCATAGCAAGAACCTATCAGAGGGTGGACGGGAATCGGCGGTTCTGACTGCTATACTGAGCACCCCAGCGGCGAAAAACAGCGCATCGAGGTGACGCATTGGCGCAGAAGACCGCCGGCCGAATCGAGATGAGAAAAACGACCTGAACTAAGAGAATCGGAGTTCCCTCTGGAGCGGAGAGCGCGGGTCGTTCCATGGCGGCATTGGAAACAGTCGCACGAAATTTCGTCGTTTGTACGCCGCAGACGCCCATTAACAGTCCGTTAATATGGTTAAGGCGCCAAATATTTGCCCGCAGCGCCGAATAAACCTATCAGCTTTTAGTCAAATCGTTCCAACCAGTGTGAAAGAGAGCCCACAATGGCAAATGTATTCGTTGCGTCGTTTCCAGGCGTATCTTCACTGAGTAACTATCTGGCCTTTGACAGCTTTGAAACCTCGCGCGACTCGTTCGGTACCGTTGTTTCTGCCACCGAGCTTGAACAGACGGGCGCCGATGGATCCGTGCTGCGCCTCGGCGGGGATTTTTCCAGCGAGGACCAGGCGGATTGGCAGATCTACTCGATGGACCACTCCCTGAACGGCGCGCCCATCGTATCGGTTTCCAATATCTCGATGACCTTTGATCGCTTCGCCTCACTGCCCGCCGACGATTTGGCCCGTGAGCTGCTCTCTGGTGACGACGAGATCACTGCCCTCCTCAACAGCAATGTGACTGCCATCCGTACCTATGGCGGCGGCGATCGCATTTCACTTGGCGCCGGAAACGACACGGTCGCTGCCGGCGGGGGTAATGATTTCGTGACGGGTGGTCTGGGGATCGACAACCTCCGCGGAGGCTCCGGTGCAGATACGCTCCACGGGAACGGCGGCGACGATATCCTGCGCGGCGGCATCGGCCGTGACCGTATCTTTGGCGGTCTTGGTGACGATTTCATCGGGGGCGGCCGGGGCAACGATCGTTTGATCGGTGGGGCTGGCAACGACACGATGCGTGGCGGCGCCGGTGTGGACCGCCTATTTGGCGGGGCCGGTGATGACGTGATGACCGGCGGAGCGGGGGCGGATATATTTATCTTCAATGAGGGCGATCACACTGATCGCATCACCGATTTTGAGGCGGGGGTGGACCGCATCAAGCTTGGCCGCGGAGCGGAGAGCATGCAGGATGTCGATTTTGGTCAGGTCGGCGATGACGCAGCAATCTATTTTGCCGATGTCACCGTGATCGTCGAAAACATGACATACACAGAGTTGCAGGACGCCGATCACTTCTTGTTCTGATATAATGACGCTCCAAGCTTCGCGCCTGGAGAGCGGTTCAGCAGATCAAGATGACAGATTCCAGGTAGACCCGAGGAGGTAAATGATGACTAGTGTTAAACGTAACCTGATTGCTGCGGCGCTGCTTTGCACTTTACCTGCGGTGACATCCGCAGACCCGTTGCCGCGCAGTGCAAAAATTGCCAATCCGCAGAAAATTGCAAAAATATACTCGGGAAAGACTGAACTCTGGACCAACAACTGCGGCGGAGGCATCTATTTCGCACCGGGCGGTCAGGCGCGCGCCTGGTGTGCCGACCAAAGCGACAACCTGGGCGCAGGAACCTGGGAGGTCGATGCAAACGGGCAGATGTGCCAGGATCTCGTTTGGTACTACCCAAGCGGACGCCGTGCCGGAGCCAGCGCTAACGACAAATCCTGCATCAGCCATGTGGTTGACGCCTGGGGTGTCATCTGGCGAAGCTGGCCGAACGATCCCGAATGGTGGCCGATGGGGAAAGATGCGGGTCTCGTCCGTGGATATAAATTCCAGGCCCAGGTTCAACAGACCCGGTCCAAACTGGGGTTCTGATTGATCCGGGTAAGAAGCCGTTTCAGGGGTCAGCCAAAAAAAGGGCCGACCCCTCGCTTTTGACTTGCACCCCCGCGCCGCTACGCTTAAACCCCGCCGGAGTGGACCGATAGCTCAGCTGGATAGAGTACTTGACTACGAATCAAGGGGTCGGGGGTTCGAATCCTCCTCGGTCCGCCACTTCCCCTATGTGTATGACGTCAGAGGTGTTTGACTTTTCCGTCACATCATTGACCCAACAGAGTCCCGGCCGAACTCATCCGCCGCAACATTCAGCCAGCATCCGAACACTGCTCGCTGGCGTTCCGTGTTGTCCTAAAACTTGCGCTGCGTCATTGTGCCAACATGCGTCAGCCCACAAAACAACAGTTAGATCGACATGAACGCCTCAGGGCCGATCTTCGCGTCCGGGGAAGCTATCTCGCAAAGATCGCCCGCGAATTGGGCGTGACTGACTCTGCTGTCACTTTGGTAAGAAAAAGAATGTGTCGATCTGCGAAGATTGAGCAGGCTTTGGCGGACGCTTTGCAAACTACGCCAGAGCAGCTTTTCCCTGATCTTTGCGAAGAGAGATAGAGCGGCCATTAGATTTGGCCCGAGAAATATGGACAGTTGAGCTAGGTGGATTTTCCGCTCCTGATCCGGCAGCGTGCTGGGACGAAGGAGCCCGAGATCGATGTCAAATCGTTGCACGCGAAGATAGGCCAGTTGACGCTGGAAAACGATTTTTTAGGCGAAGCGCTCGCCAAGGCCGGTCTGCTAAGAACGCTTGCTGTGACACGGCCAAACCAGGTCTGGGCGATGGACATTATCTACATCCCCATGGCGCGCGGATTTGTTTATCTCGTTGCGGTGCTGGACTGGTTCAGCCGAAAGATTCTGGCCTGGCGATTGTCGACAACACTGGAAACCGGCCCGGGCATCGAGGCTTTGAAAGATGCCAGGCGCCGTCATGGCAAGCCCGAGATCATGAACACGGATCAGGGCAGCCAGTTCACGTCCATCGACTTCATCAAGACGCTGAAGGACGCGGGCATCCAGATCAGCATGGATGGCAAAGGTGCGTGGCGGGACAACGTCTTTGTCGAACGGCTGTGGCGGACGATCAAATACGAGGAGGTCTACCTGCGCGCGTATGAAAGCGTGTCAGCAGCCCGCGAGAGCCTGTGCCGATATCTGGCGTTCTATAGCAGCAGGAGGCCGCACTCATCGCTGGACGGGCAGACGCCCGATCAGGCACATCTCAAACGGTTGCGACCAATCCCGGTCGCAGCATAATCGAGCGGGAAATCAACTTACGAAACGGCAGGAAACTGTTCACACGACCCGAACCACCTCTGCTTAGGGTGTCCAGTCGCTCGAAGAACCTTAGAATGCGTTGCAGCTGTGCGGCTCCTTTGACTTAGAACGCTCGCTAAGCTTGCTGCAGCGCATTAAAACGCAAGTGATTACCTAAGTTCTGAATGGTCAACAACTGAACAGCACGATGGATGTCGGCTTCAGGCATTTCGCGAACCCTTGGTTCGCAACCGCAAGCTGTGACCAATTCCATGGTGGATATCCTCCATTATGGACCGTCTCGCTGAATCTACCAGTCTGATGTGCAGACTCCGACCCCGAAGCTGGCGCCCCGGTGTCGGAATACTTGGTATATTGAGACCTGAGCTTATTCGGCTGCTTTAAGCTCGGTGTCGATTTCGATGGTCAGCTGGCCCACCGGGATGCTGCTGCCGACGCCGAAATCTGCCGGGTCGATTGTGCCCGACGCGGAGAAAGCCACCCAGTCGCCTTTGTAGTAATCAAAGAACTGACCGACCGGATGCGCGCCAAGGTGTGTCAGGCGGGCCTCAAGCACCACCGGTTTGGTGACACCGTGCAAGGTCAGGTCGCCGGTAATCTCGGCTGTATCCTCACCGGTGAGTTTTACACCGGTGCTGGTAAAGGTGATCTCCGGATAGGTGCCTGCGTCCAGGAAATCCGGACTTTTGGCATGTTGATCAAGCGCTTCGACGCCGGAGAAGAAGCTGTCCGTTGCGATGGCCGCTGTGATGCTGGCGGTCTCCGGGTTTGCAGGGTCCAGTTCCAGCGTGCCGCTGACCGCAGTGAATTCGCCGTGCTGCATTGAGACGCCGGCATGGTTCCAGCCCACGCGAACCTCAGTGTGGCCAGGATCTGTCTTGTAAGTTGCTGCAGCGGCTGCGCCTGTCATGATGGCAAGAGCGGCGAGGGTGCTGAGAAGGTGGATTTTGGTCATTGCGTATCCTTTCCGTTGGACGTGAAGTTAAAGGGGTTGTGAATCAAAACATGCCGTTGCCGTGGGCGAATTCGGCGGGGATTTCCTGCACCGCGTCCCAATGCTCGGCGATCAGCCCGTCCTCGACGCGCCAGAGGTCATAGAAAGCGGTGGGTTTGCCGTCGTAGATGCCTGCAGCTTGGGTCATTACGAAATTGCCTTCAGCCACCACATTGTGCAGTTCGGTGTAGCCAAAGGAGATTTCGTTCTCGGCCAAATAGGCGATGAACCCCTTCAGCCCGTCGCGGGTGTCTGGCACATAAGGATTGTGCTGCATGTAGTCGGCGCGGATGTAGTCGTCGATCCTGGCAAGGTCGCCGCCCATCAGCACGTCGGTGACGAGGCCGGTAACCAGTGCCTTGTTGGCTTCGGTCTTGTCCAGATCTGTGATTTCGGTGGTGCCATCAATCATGGAACGGCCGCTGGCGGTTTCAGTCACTTCATCCTGGATCGCATCCCAATGCTCTACCAGCTTGCCGTCTTCAAAGCGGAACAGGTCGATGATCACCTTGGGGCCGAAGAATTCCGCTGTCTGATGGATCACCACAAAGCTGTCATCACCGAACACCCGGATGGGGTTGACCTGCACTGGCGGATCCAGGGTCTCAAGAAAATCAACAAAGCCCAGCAGCCCTTTGCGCCCATCGGCGGCCTGCGGGTTGTGCTGGATGTAATTCTCGGCGACATGCGCGCGGATAAACTCGCGGTCGCCTTTGGCGAGGCCCTGCTCAAGAAGAGCCCGGGCGGTGGCCTTGTTTTCTGCGGGATCAGCGGCTGCAGAGGTTGCTACGGCTGCGGCCAGCACCGCTGTTGTTGCCGCTTTCTCGAAAATGGTCATTCAAGTCTCCTTCGTGGCTGTTGCCTGAGTCGGTCACATAAGTTACTATTAAGAAGTGTGGTTCCTATGTGGAAGAAGGCACTTTTTAGTAACTAAGGAAAATCCATGAAGCGGCGTGAGGAAATCGAACGAGAGCTGGGGCTGGATCTTTGCCCGATCCGAACCGTGCTGGCGCAGATCAGCGGCAAATGGAGCCTGCTGGTGATCCTGTTGCTGCGGGACGGGGAATACCGGTTTTCAGAAATTCAACGGGCAATCCCCGATGTTTCGCAGCGGATGCTGACCCAGACCCTGCGGCAGCTAGAACGCGATGGGCTGGTGGCGCGCAAGGTCACACCGGTGATCCCGCCGCGGGTTGATTATGCCATTACCGAGCTGGGCAGATCCTTGTTTGACCCTATCGGCGCGATGGCCGCCTGGGCGGTAGAGAAGCACCCGGAAATCATGACTGCACGGGAACGCTACGACAACGCAGGATAGGGCCGGGGCTGCGGCCCCGGCCGCCCGTTCAGGTGAACACCACTTGGATATCGGTGTATTCTGCCAGTCCTTCCTCGCCGAATTCCACGCCGAGGCCGGAGGATTTCACCCCGCCGAATGGCGCGTTGGGCTGGATTGCCCCGTGCTTGTTGATCCAGACTGAGCCGCACTCCAGTCGTGCCGCCACTGTTCGCGCCTTGGCAATATCGCTGGACCAGACCGATCCGCCCAGCCCGTTGGGGCTGTCATTGGCGGCTGCAATCGCCTCCTCAACGTCGCGGAATTTGATAACCGGCAGGGCTGGACCGAACTGCTCCTCATCCACCAGCGCATCACCATTGGCGAGGCCGGCAATGATGGTCGGCTCAAAAAACAGCCCTTCACCAGGGTTGCCGCCCAGCAGCAACTGGCCTTTATCGCGGGCCGCGGCTACGAGACGGGACACCTTGGCGTGCTGCATCGGATTTTGCAGCGGGCCAAGGATGGAGGACTCGTCGGATCCCGGACCCACAGGAATGGTGCGGGCAAATTCCACCAGCGCGGCACAGACTGCATCGTGAATGTCTTCATGCACATAAAGGCGCTTCAGCGCAGCGCAGGTCTGGCCGTTGTTGATGAAGGCGCCCCAGAACAGCCCCTCGGCGATTGCTTGCGGATCGGCGTCCGGCAGCACGATGCCCGCGTCATTGCCGCCCATTTCCAGCGTCAGCCGCTTCATCGTCGGCGCGGCCGAGGCCATGATCTTCTCGCCCGTTGCACAAGAGCCGGTGAAGACAATTTTGCGGATCCCCGGATGGGCAGACATTGCTGCCCCCAGATTGTCAGCCTGGTCGTCGCTGGCGACACAATTTAGGACTCCCGCAGGCAGCACCTCGTTCAGCAAAGCCACAAGCCGCAGCGTGCTGAGCGGAGTCAGCGGGGAGGGTTTTATCACCACTGTATTGCCGGTCCGCAGCGCGGGCAGAATGTGCCAAATCGCAATCATCACCGGGTAGTTCCAAGGGGTGATCGAGCCGACGACACCAAGCGGTTTGCGATGCAGCTCAATCCGACCTTCGGCGTCTTCCTGCAGAACTTTGACCGGCAGCGACAGCTGAGCGGTGTAACCGGCCCAGGCCTGAGCTCCGCCCATCTCAAAACGTGATCCGAGGCCATTAAGCGGCTTGCCCTGTTCGGCGGTGATTAGCTGCGCGAGCTCCTCAGCGTGCTCCGCGATCTTGTCCGTGACGGCTTCGCAATAGCGCCGCAGTTCGGTGTCGGGCAGCTGCGACCAGCTGGCAAAGGCTGCTTGCGCGGCTGCCACCGCACGATCCAGGTCCGCAAGCGTTCCGTTTGGTGCTTGGCCTGCCAGCCCGCCTGCCGGGTTGGCAACGTCGAAACTGGCGGCAGCTGGCGCGGGCGCGCCGCCGATTGTCATCTCAAATGTCATAGGGTGTCCTCCTTGGCTGCAGGTCAGGCGGCGGGCATGAAATAGTCCATATGGACCTTCCAGCCGTCGTCACCGTTCTGCCAGACAACCACATAGGCCAGATGGATATCGCCTGCGCCCTCGGCCCGCGGCGTCAGCACCACGCGACCTGTCTCAATCGCGCTGCTGCCTTCTTGCTGCACCGATGTTGTTGAGAGCTGGGCCAACTTCATGTCTTGCACCGCGCCCAGGAAGTAGGCTGAGGCACCGTCGCGCCCGGTAAAGGTCCCGATCCCCTGGCCAATCACCACCGGGTCGGCGGTGTAGTAGCCCTCCACCAGCGCGGCGACATCGCCAGCGGCAAAGTCCGCCTCGAACTGGCGCGACTTCTCGGCGATCACGTCTTTCAGGGTTGCAGTCATGGTGTAATCCTCCCTTGGATTTGCGCATGCCCTCGGCAGTCCCGGGGCGCTGACGCCAACGCTAGCCAGGGAAAGGGAGGTGCTGTATAGTGCAGATGCACTATGTGTTTGGCAGCTTGGCGCGGGATACCCGGACCCCATGAACCGCTATGATCTAAGTGAATTTGTACTGAGCCTGATGGACAAGGCCAACACCCACACGCCGCTGCATTTCCAGCAGTACATGATCGGGCTGATGCGCGGCATTACGGTGTTTGATTCCGCCTGGTGGGGCTGGTCGGTGTTCCGGGGCGGCAAGATCGCCATGGTCCATACGATGGTCAGCGGTTTGCCGGAGGGGTTCGAGCCCAAGGTCAAAGCGCATCTGGTGAATGACCCCTTTGTGCGCACCGGCCGTTCCCTGAAACGGTACGCCCGGTCGCTGTCGGTCGAGGATGCTGTGACAGATCCCGGGTTTAAGGTCTTCGCCGAGGAATTCGATCTGACCCAGATGCTTAACGGCCATTGCAAGGTGCGCGAAGGGCCGTTCAACTTTTTCATGTCGCTTTACCGGCAAGGCCAGAAGCCAGCCTTTACCGACACAGAGACTGCGGATTTTCTGGCCATCCTACGGCATCTGGAGCAGGCGTTGTCGATGTGCTTACAGCTGGACCTAGGGTTGCGGGTGGACCCCTGCAACGAATGGGCGCTGCTGGACCATGAGGGCGAATTGTTCTTGTGCTCTTCCGGCTTCAATGCGGCGGTGAAAGACGGGCTTGAGCCGGGGCAGAAGCCGACGGCCATGATGCGGGAACTGGCGGGTCATACTGTGATCACCGCGCCCTCCGGGACGACCTTCGGCCGCTCCCGTTACTCTGACGACCTTTGGCTGATTTCGGCACAGCCGGTCAGCCCCCTGAGCCGCCTGTCCCCGAAGGAACGCCATGTTGCGGAGCTGCTGATTTCCGGCGCGACGATGCGGGCGATTGCCGAAGACGTCGGCGTTTCGGTCAATACCGTGCGGAATCAGGCGGCCTCCATCTATCGGAAAACCGGCGTTCACAATAAGGTTGAACTGCTGCGCCTAGCGGGCAGCCAGCCTCGTTGAAGCTGCGGTCCACTTGCTGATGGTTGAGGCGGCAGTCGGGACTATACTGCTGATTTCCTGCGGTTTCCTTCATGTTTTTGCCAGTGCTGCATGGCTGTAGGTTAGGCGGCAAAGGGTAGTGCATATGCACTATGTTTGAGCTGCAGGCCCTTCCGTACCGTTTTGGAAAAGGGAGGATCACCATGACCAGACATTCATCTTTCAGCCGCCGCAGTTTCCTGGCCGGAACGGCCGCCGCAACCGGCGCACTGGCGATGCCGTCCATTGCCACCGCCGCCTCCAAGAAGGTGCGGATCGGATTCATCTCGCCGCTGAGCGGACCTCGCGCCTCGTTCGGGACGTCGGATCAGTGGATGGTCGACAGCATCCGCAAGCAGCTGGAGGGCGGGCTGAACGCTGGCGGCAGCACCCATGAAGTCGAGATCATCGTGAAGGACAATCAGTCCAACATGAACCGGTCGATCTCTGCGGGCAATGAGCTGATCCTGCGCGATCAGGTCGATATGCTGCTGATCAACGACGGCGATGCGGCGGTGGCTTTGGGCGAGATCGCCGATATTCATGGCATCCCGACGATGAGCACGATGCAGCCCTGGCAAGCCTGGATGTTCCCGCGCGGCTCCAACCCGGAACAGGGCTTTCCCTGGACCTTCCATTTCTTCTGGGGGGCTGATGACGCCATGAGCACCTTTGTGCGGCTTTGGGATCAGATCGACACCAACAAGAGCGTTGGCGATTTCTATCTCGACAACCCGGTCGGACAGGCCTTTGCCGATCCGGCGATGGGGTTGCCGGGCTTCATCGAGCGGGGCGGGTATTCGCGTACCGATGGCGGCATGTTCAAGATCGACGCGGATGACTATTCCGCCCAGGTCAGCCGCTTCCGCGACGCAAGCGCCGATATTGTGACTGGCTTCGGCTTCCCGCCGCATTGGATCACCTTCTGGAATCAGGCGGGGCAGGCGGGCTACACCCCAAAGGCCTGCACCTTTGCGGCGGCCTTTCTGTTCCCACAGGCGATTGAAGCGATGGGCGCGCGCGGCGATGGCATGACGACTGAGGTCTGGTGGACCCCGAATGTGCCCTTCGCCTCTTCCTTCACGGGGCAAAGTGCCCGTGAGCTGGCGGATGCCTGGGAGGCGGGCAGCAACGCGCAATGGGTGCAGACGCTGGGCTACAGCCATGCGCTGTTCGAGGTGGGCCTGAATGCGCTGGTGCAGTCCGGCGCCCCCAAGGACCGGGCAGCAGTGCGCGACGTATTTGCTGCCACAAAACTGGAGACGGTTGTGGGGCCGGTGGATTTTGCCTCCAGCCCTGTCAAAAACGTGGCGAAGACCCAGCTGGCGGGCGGCCAGTGGCGCAAGTCCTCGGGCAAGCATGCGTTTGAACTGGTGATTACCGAAAACACCCTGGCGCCTGACATTCGCGTCGAAAGCGAAACCATCGCACTGCCCAAGGTCTGAGCCATGTTGGAAGCACGCAATCTCAGCAAGGCGTTTGGCGGCCTGCGGGTGATCGAGGATGTCTCGGTCACCGTCGCACCGGGCAGCTGCCTTGGGATCATGGGGGGCAATGGCGCGGGCAAGAGCACGTTCTTTGATCTCCTGACCGATGTTACACGCGCCGATGGCGGATCGGTCCATGTTGCAGGGCGGGATGTAACCGGGCTGGACACAGCCGGGCGGGTTCGTGCCGGGCTGGCACGTGCCTTTCAGGTGCCGCGCGCATTTGCCTCTCTCAGCGTTCAAGAGACACTCTATCTGGCACAGCACGCAAGCCACGGCATCGCGCCCAAGGCCGCACGGGCGCGGGTGGAGGAGATCCTGGAGATCACCGGTCTGGGACCACACCGCAACAATCCCGGCACCGCGCTGCGGTTGTTGGACCGCAAACGGCTCGAACTGGCAAAGGCACTGGCCTCCGACCCCAAAGTGATCCTGCTGGACGAGGTGTCCGGCGGGCTGACCGATCAGGAAACCGCCGAGATGGTGCTACTGGTCAAGCGGCTGAAGGAAGCGGGGCTGGCGGTCCTGTGGATTGAGCATATCGCCCACGCACTGCAGGAAGCGTCTGACAGGATCATGATGCTGGCGCTGGGGCGCAAGCTGATTGAGGACCGCCCGGAGGTGGTTGCCGCCGACCCGCAGGTGCGCGCGCTGTATCTGGGGGCGGCGGCATGACCCTGTTGCAGATGCAGAACCTGACCGCGCGCTATGGCGATTTCCAGGCCCTGTTTGGAATTGATGCGCATGTAGCCAAGGGCGAGACCGTCGCGCTGATCGGTGCCAATGGCGCGGGAAAGACCACGCTGCTGCGGGCGATTGCAGGCTTGGGCACACGCGAGGCGGGGCAGCTGACCTTTGCCGGGCAGGACATTCTGGCGCTGGATCCCGGCGCGCTGGCGCAGCGCGGCATTGCCATGGTGCCGGAAGGCCGTCGGCTGTTTCCCAGCCTGACCGTGGCGGAAAACCTGATGATCGGCGGCGATGTCGGACGGCGCGGCCACTGGACCCTGCCGCGGGTGCTGCAGCTGTTCGACGAAATCGCGCCGATGGCGCAGCGACCTGCAGGTCTGCTGTCGGGCGGCCAGCAGCAAATGGTGGCCATCGGCCGCGCGCTGATGACCAACCCGGAGCTTTTGCTGGTGGATGAGGCCTCCCTCGGGCTGGCGCCGGTGATTGTTGATCGGGTGTATGAGGCTTTGGCCGGCCTCAAGGCGCGCGGCACCACAATTGTGCTGGTCGAACAGGATATCCGCAGGGCGCTGGCAGCCTCTGACCGTTTCTACTGCCTGCTCGGCGGGCAAGTGTCGCTGGCAGGCGCTTCGGATGGTGCCTGTTTCGAGCAGGTGAGTCAGGCCTATTTCGGAGAGAACCAATGAGCACAGCCATAGAAATCCTGATGAACGGGCTGTTCCTGGGCGGGCTCTATGCGCTGTTCGGGCTGGGGCTGTCGCTGATCTTCGGTGTCATGCGGATTGCCAATATTGCTCATGGAGAGCTGGCCATTGCCGGCGCGCTGGCGCTGTTCACCCTCGGCGCGGACTGGCCGGTCAGCTCATTTCTGCTGATGCCGCTGGTCTGCGCGGGCGCCTTCGCCTTTGGCTGGCTGCTGCAGACCCAGCTGCTGAACCGGGTGCTGAGCCCCGATCCAATGCCTGCCCTTCTGGTCACATTCGGCCTGTCGGTAGTGATGCAGAATGCCATGGTCGGCCTTTATGGCGCCAACAGCCGCAGCATCGACCTTGGCGCGGTCAAAACCGCCAATCTCACCATTGCAGGCCAGACAATCGGCTGGCTGCCGCTGGGCATCTTTCTGCTGTCGCTGTCGCTGTTCGGCGGGTTGCATCTGGTCCTGCGCAAGACCCGGCTGGGGCGCGCGGTGCGCGCAACCTCGGATGATGCGGAAACCGTGGCGCTGTTTGCAATCCGCCGTCGACGCATCTTTGCCATTGCCATGGCAGTCTCCGCAGCCTGCGCGGCACTGGCAGGAATGCTGCTGGCCTCACGCAGTTCGATCACGCCGTTTTCCGGTGCGGAGCGGCTGCTCATCGCCTTTGAGGTGATCGTGATCGGCGGCCTTGGCTCAATCTGGGCCAGCTATCTTGGCGGCATCGCCCTGGCGCTGGTGCATGTGGCGGGCTTCTACTTTGATCCGGCGTCGGGGCTGCTCTACGGGCACCTGCTTCTGCTGGTCTTCCTTCTCATCCGCCCGCAGGGGCTTGCCGGAAAGGTGGTGACACGATGACCCGCGCTATTCTTGCCCTTTTGCTGACGGCACTTACCGCCGCGCCTTTTGCGCTGAATGCAGGCGGGCTGGCGCTGCTGACCGAAATGCTGGTGCTGCTGGCCATCGCCCAAAGCTGGAACCTGCTGGCGGGTTATGGCGGCCTCCTGTCGCTTGGCCACCACGCTTTTGTCGCCACCGGGGCGTACCTCTTGTTTGCTGTCACACGGGACCTGCCTGTCTCTCCCTACATCATGGTCCCGTTGTCCGGGGCCGGGGCGGCGCTGCTGGCGCTTGCCCTGACCCCGGTTCTGTTCCGCCTGCGCGAGGTCTATTTCGCCATCGGCATGTGGGTGGCGGCAGAGATCATAAAAATCGTTGTCGGCCGGCTGGACTACTTCGGAAGCTCGTCCGGCCTGCCGCTTTATGCGGCTCGGCGGATCGACACCAGCTGGCTGCCCGCGTCGGCGCACTGGTTTGCGCTGGCACTGTCCGCGGGGCTGTGTCTGGGGCTGTGGCTGCTGCAGCAAAGCCCCTATGGCCTGCATGTCCATGCGATGCGCGATGACGAAACCGCCGCCCGCTCGCTGGGGGTGAAAACCCGGCGGATCAAAGGGACCATCTTTGTCCTTTCGGCGGCGGGGTGCGGCATGGCCGGCGCCATCAGTTTTCTTGGCACGCTCTATGTCTCGCCAATCGCCGCCTTCGACATCAACTGGACGGTGAACGCGATCTTTATCTGCGTTATCGGCGGGCTTGGCACCATCCGCGGCCCGGTGCTGGGCGTGCTGCTGTTCGTTCTCCTGCGGGAGGGGCTCGCCGCCTATCCCGGCTGGAGCCAGATTGCCCTCGGCCTCATCGCGGTTGCGGTGATGCTGTTGGCGCCGCGGGGGCTGAGCGGCCTGCTGGACCGCCTGCTCCCCAATATCAGAAGGGCCGTCTGAGGCCTGCAAGACCATACCTTCAGGAGGGGAAAATGAAGAAGAGTTTGACGCTGGCCGCCTGGCTGGCCGGATCACTGCTGCCTGCCGCTACCCGTGCTCAGGATGCGCCGCCACCGGACGCCTACGGCTCCTTGTTCCGCAGCATCGCGGGTGACGGCCTGGAAAAGAACCACCGTATTGGTGTCTTGGGCTGGGTGGATGCAACCGCCATCACGGCGTCCAGCACTGGCGTGGACGGAGCGCTCGGCAATGGCGCGTTCTTCTCCGGCGAGGAGGGGCTGAACCTCAACCAGCTGGGATTGGTGTTCTGCCGCGGCATCAGCTGCCCCGGTCCGCTGGCCGGCCGCCCGCAAGGCGTTATCGCCCGGGTCGGCCCGTTTCCGGGGCCGCGCGGCGAGCAGGTGGAGTTCGGTTTCAATATCACCGCGACCTATGGGAGGGATTCCGACTTCTTCCGTACTGCGGGGTTTGACGACTTCACCTCCGATCTGGACGATGACAACAAGCTGGCCTTCCCGCAGGCCTATGCTGAGGTCTATCTGCCGGTGCTGGGCGGCACCACGGTCTTGGCGGGGAACTTCCTGTCGCCAGTCTCTGGTAAGGAAATCGGCCTGCCGTTCACCCCGCCCAACTGGTTTTCCACCCATACCTACAGCCTGCAGCATGGGCCTGGGACCCATACCGGCGTGCTGATCAGCTCTCGTCTGCCCACGCGGGAGGGAGCCGGACTCTGGGGCTTTGAGCTGGGCGCCGTGACCGGCTGGAGCACGGTGGAAGACAGCCGCCTGACGCTGATCGGCGCGCTGCGCTGGCGCAGTGCGGATTTCCGAACCTGGGTCGACTTCGAGGCGATCTATGGAAACGGCGAGGGCGATGCCTACGGCCCGTCCCGCGGCGGTTCCGCCTATATCGCGCTCAGCAGCACCGGTGAACGGCTCGACCGGGCGGCGGCCTACCTGACGGTTGGCCATCAGGTGAACCCTGATCTGTCCCTGGCTTTTGAGGCCAGCTACGGCTTTCAGGAGGGCGGCGATATTCCGGCCCCCGGCGCGATCACCCAGAAAAGCGAATGGTACGGCCTCAATGCCCAGGCCCGTTACCAGCTTGCGGACAATCTGCACCTGAACGGGCGTGCCGAATGGTTTCGCGACGACAACGCCGCCAACATCCTGTGGGCCGCGAACGGCGCCACCGGCGGCAATGTCTATGCGGTGACGGCGGGGCTGGAGTGGCAGGCAACCCCCGCGCTGCGGATCCGGCCAGAGCTTCGCTACGACACCTATGACGGCGGCGGCACACTGTTTGGCGGCGGCCGCAACGACCAGTTCACCGCGCTGCTGAACGCAACGCTGCGCTTCTGAAACCTGCACATCGAGGAGAGACGACAATGCCGGGTACAGGATTTTACTTTGACGAGCATTGCCTGTGGCACACCACTGGCGAACACGCGCTGATCATGCCGGTCGGGGGCTGGGTGCAGCCGCCCGCTGGCGCCGGTCACGCGGAATCGCCAGAATCCAAGCGGCGGCTGAAGTCGCTGATGGATGTGTCCGGACTGACCGCCCAACTGGGCGTGCAGTCCGCCCGGCCCGTCACCGAATGCGAAATGGCGCGAGTCCACAGCAGTGACTACATTGAGCGTTTCAAGGCGCTCAGCGATGCGGGCGGCGGAAACGCTGGTCTGTTCTCACCTTTCGGAGCTGGCAGCTACGAAATTGCCGCGCTGTCGGCCGGGCTGGCGCGACAGGCGGTTTTCGATGTGATGGACGGAACCTATCAGAACGCCTATGCCCTGTCGCGCCCGCCGGGGCACCATGCTGGGCGGGATGGTTCCATGGGGTTCTGCCTCCTGGCTAATATCCCGATCGCGATCGAGGCCGCCAAAGCTGAAAAAGGGCTAGGCCGCGTCGCGGTGCTTGACTGGGATGTTCATCATGGAAACGGCACCCAGGACATATTTTATGAGCGCGATGATGTTCTGACGATTTCGATTCACCAGCAAAGCTGCTTCCCACCTGGCTCCGGCTTGGGGGAGGAGCGCGGCGCGGGAGCAGGAGCCGACTGCAACTTGAACGTCGAGCTGCTGCCGGGCGCAGGCCACCAGTCTTACGCCGACGCGATGGAGCTGCTGGTGTTGCCCGCGCTTTACGAATTCAAACCGGATCTGATCATCATCGCCTGCGGGCTGGATGCCAATAACTTCGATCCGCTCAGCCGAATGACGGCCCACAGCGGCACGTTCGCCTATCTCACCCGCGCGGTGATGAAGGCCGCGCGTGACCTGTGCGGTGGCAGACTGGTTGCGGTGCATGAGGGCGGCTATGCCGAGGCAGTGGTGCCTTTCTGTGCCCATGAGGTGATCGCCACCATGGCAGGCATCAAGAGCGATGTCGAAGACCCCTTCCGCGGCGTTGCCGAGGCCAACCAGCCCGCAGCCGATTTCGTCGAATTTCAGCGGAACCGGCTGATAAAGTTCGCGGAGCAGATTGCATCAACATAGTCAGGAGCTCTGGCTCACGGCGCCGGCCGGTTTTCTGGTCTTCGCCTCACCGCTCAATTGCAAGACTGCCGCGCGATCACACGCGACAGTTTGTTAAAAAGTAACTGCGACCGATTGGGCTTCACGCGGGGTATTCTTGCCTCGCTTGGAGCTTTCGAAAAACGGCGAGCTGCTTCATCACCAGACGTAGACCTCCATCTTGTCGGCGGCTATGGAATAGCCCGTTTGGCCAAGCGCGGTAGATTGCAGTTGCGTGCGCAGTGTTCCCGTAACCCAAACCGGATCCCAGAGCTGATCCCCCGGCCATGGTTCTGTCGCGGTGACCATCACAAGCTGGTTTGCCGGGGGCGGGGGCGTATGGATGCAGGCGCCGACATAGGGCACCAGCATGAACTCCGTCACGCCCTTTGCTCCGACGTCGAAGGGGATGATGAAACCTGGCATCTTGATATACACACCGTTCAGCTCTTCATTCAGCTTCGTCGCATTTGCGTCGTAGATCGGCCGCCAGGTGTCATTCTCAACGTCCATATCGCCTTCGCCGGTGATCTCCGAATAGGGAACTCCCGGCGGGATCAGGTCATCCCACATGATCTCGCGCGGCGTCGCTGCAGAGGCCACCGTTGGAGCAACCACCGACCCAGACAAGAGCATCAACGCCGTTCTGCGGTTCATCATTTGGTCCACCTCGCTTAGTTCACTACGTCCTTACCATCATACCATCGGCAACGGACATTCTGTAGGCTCTCATCGCAGGTATGAGGCTGACAACCATGCCGGCACAGATAACGCTCAGAATGACCCAAAACTCGCGCAGTGTTGGCGCATCAACCGGCAACCACAAGCCAAGCGCGCTGTCGAGAAGGGGTTGGGAGATGATCAACCCTACATATACCAACCCCAATCCAAGTGTTGCCCCGAGAGTGGCCATCATCATCGCCTCCAACACCAGCAGGCTAAGTATTGTTAGCGGACCTGCACCCATCGCGCGAAAGATCGCCATTTCGCGGCGCCGTTCATTCAGACTGGAAAAGATCGTGGCCATCATTCCGATCAGCGCGGTCACAACCACCATAGCCGAGACTGCAACAAGCGCGGTTTCGGCTATGCCAACAATACCCCATAGTTCTTGCAAGGCCACACCCGGCAGGATCGCCAGCAACGGCTCTTCGCGATATTCGTTGATGGAACGTTGCAGGGAAAATGTCTGGAGCGGGCTTTTGACACCGACGAGGGCCGCCGTTATCGCTTTCGGTGTCAGGTCCATCTGACGGATGACATCCACCGGCGTCGCCTGACCGGGGATCTGTGCGCCACTCTGCCAGTCGACATGGATGGCTTCTATCGCCTCCATGCTTATGATGACGGTACGGTCAACCGGCGTACCGGTCTTTCCCAGAATTCCAGAGACCCGGAATGGCTGATCTTTGTGTTCGGTGAAAGACGCAAGGCCATGCGCCACGATGATCGGGTCGCCGACCTTGTAGCCCAATGCGGACGCGACGTCGGCCCCAACCATCGCATCAAAAAGATCATCCATGACGGCGCCATTTGCCAGCGTCAACGACCTGCCTTGCCGATATCTATAATGCTCAAAAAACTCTTGGGTGGTGCCCATCACACGGAACTGCCGGTGGCTGTCGCCAAGGGAGATCGGCACAATCCAGTCCACATCAGACCGGCCCGCGATGTCCTGATAGCTTTGCCAGCTGACGTTGTTTGTCGCATTCCCGATACGAAATACTGAATAGAGCAACAACTGCACAGATCCCGAGCGGGCGCCGACAATCAGATCGGTCCCGGAAATCGTGTCGGCAAAGCTCGCCTTGGCCCCGGTTCGCACCTTATCGACGCCAAGAAAAAGGGCGACCGACAAAGCGATAGCAAGGATTGTCATGCCTACCGTCAGCGCACGCGCAAACAGCGACGCAATCGCCAGCCGCAAAATCATGATACCCCTTTCTGAACTTCGGCGATGTCCTCAAGGGTGATGACCCGGTCGAACCTTTTGCCCAGACGGGGATCATGACTCACCATCAATAGTGAAGAGCCCGTAGACGCAGTCTGTGTGAACAGCACATCGAGAAAGGCGTTCTGGGCGTTGCTATCGAGGGCAGAGGTCGGCTCATCCGCGATGATCAGTGGGGGCTGGCCAATCAAGGCACGGGCCACCGCGACGCGTTGTTGCTGACCGACGCTGAGCGTCCTGGCCTTTGCGTTGATAAGATGCTCGGGCAGACCCAGGGCAGAACACAAGCGTGCTGCCTCCGCGGCGGGCTGGCTGACCCGCCTGCGGCGTGAGGGGGCAAAGCGGAGGGGCAGCAGGATATTGTCGATCACGGATCCAAATGGGAGCAAGTTGAACTGCTGGAAGATAACGCCGATATGCTCCGCCCTGAACGTATCTCTCGCGCCACCGCTCAATCGGGAAATATCTCTGTCGGCAACAGAAATCTCGCCGCGATCCGGCAGGATTGTACCGCAGATCAATGACAGCAGCGTTGATTTTCCCGACCCGCTTTCGCCCAGAAGCAGGACTGTTTCACCCGCTGCAAGAGAGAATTGCGGGACACTCAGCGAGAACCCGGTTCGTCCGCGCCAACGATAGGCCAGTCCAGTGATTTCGAGCGTTGCATCCGTCACCTACGTTCAACGCTCCAACGTCAGGATCGGGGTGCCACGTTCGACCTGATATGCGTGCGCGCCGGATGCACCGACCAGTTGCACCTGAACCTTCTGCGCGTTGGGAAAGGCGTCGAAGTAAGCGAAGCTGATATTCGTCAGGGATGCAGGTTCGGCGCAGTTTAGCATGTAATTTGCATGAAACTCGGCGTGATCTGCTTCTTCGGTGTGATGCTCAGCATGGCCTTCATGCTCATGGTCATCATGCTTGTCGTCCGCGTGGCCTTCGTGGTCGTTATGACCGTGTTGGTTGTTATCATGCCCGGCATCTTCGGCATGATCCTCATGCACATCTTGACCGTGGCCACTGGCAGTCTCCAGCTTTGCGCTCGCCTCGCCAACGCTGCACCTAGCGGCGTCCGACATAACAAACAGGGCCAACGGATCACTGAGCCGGGCGATTGCAGCATCAACTGCTGAACGATCCGCGGCACTCTTTGCGGCATGTTCAAACCCGACCAGGTCAGCTCCGGGCGCCTGGAACTCCATCAATACCGTGCTCCCGTCGATCGCAATGTTCAGCGTGCCAACGCCGTGTTCATGCGCGCCAAGTTGACGGGTGCCCTCGGCCAACGCAGGCAAGGCAGTAACGATTGCGAGAAGAGAGAGAGTTCGTTTCATAGCAATGTCCAATGTGGAAAATGATCAGGCAGCACAGGTGCCACATAGGCCGTGGATTTCGACGATATGGCGCAGGGCTTTAAAGGCATTTCTATCGGTCAGTTCTGTAAGCTTCGGAAGCAGGTCACTGCCGTCGTGTTCCTCTACCGATCCGCAGTCTTCGCAGATGGCCAGAACAGGCACGCTTTCAGCATGGTCGCAGCGACAGGGGACAAAGGCGTTGATTGACTCAAGGCGATGCGCACGCCCCTGATCGGTCAGAGCCGACAGCGTACGATAGACTGTCGGCGGCGCAATACTTGGCTCGCTCACCTGAAGCTGTTCAAGAATTTGATAAGCCGTCATCGGCCTGTCGCAGGCCTTCAACACGGTCAGGACATCTGATTGGCGTGTCGTTGCGCGTTTTCGCATGATGGCCCCCTTTGTTGCTCCAGGTTATTATTTTATAATATAACAAACCGCAAGACTTAAAACACCAGACACCGGGACAGCCATACGCAAATCCCGGATCGCTTCTGTCCTTAATGGTTGGTCTCGCCCCGCTTCACGCTGAAAAAAAAGTCGCTCCCTAAGGGGCGTTCGGCAACCTCGTCAGGTATAACCTCGGGGCCGCCCAGAAACACGTTGGTGCAGAAATGGGCGTGCATCCTCGAGAGTTTTCGCAACTTTTCACCTGTGATGTCCTGAAACAGCGCAAGCATATCCTCGCGCGCCTTGAGTTCGCTGATCCTCTCACGATGCCTTCGGCAGCAGTCCTCATGCGCAGCGGCAATGTCTGGATCTGTCAGCAATCGGGCCAGTTCCTCCTCAAGCGCAGGCATCATGCGCTGGATCGAGCGATCGTCTTCGGCGTTGTTGTTCATTCTGAACCAGTAGGACAATCCCTGATCGCGCTCGACGTGATTCACCCGACCACGGTCGCGTTTGACCAGAAAACTCTCTGCACTGCGCACCGCGTAATGGTTGAGCTGGACCAGGTCGTATCCATAGGTCGCGATGGTCGAGCGCCAGCCATTCCGAAATATGTCCCGTGGCATCGGGCGACCCGATCCGTTGACCCATCGAATGTCCTGCCAGTGCTGTGATTGCAGCCCCTTTGGCCGGTGAACGCCGAGACGTTTGAAGACACCGTTATTTCGAAACAGCGTTTTAAAGCCCCAAGCCTGATGCGGCCTGCGCGTGACTTCATGGGCGCAGCGCGTAAACTCTCGTGTGACTAACGCGCCGGAGAACCTGGACACATCATTATTTCCGAACAAGCGCCAGGTCATAGCGATCATATTCGCGTCACCGATCGCAGCATATAGGTCGCTGAGCCGCCCATTTCCGCATCTGATATTGATGAATTCATCCACATCCATACAGACAAGCCAATCCGCGGTGCGAACGACAGGTTCTTCTTCCGCCGCTTGAAACGCGGCGTGCTGCGGCTTCAGGTCGGTTCCGCGATATGGGTTATCCCTGTGCTGGACGTAGCCCTTGTCCTGTAAAACCCGCAAAAGACTGTCGGTGCCTTCGCTGCAGTCATTTGTATAAACAAGGACCTCATCCACGCCGATGGCACGGTGGTAGGCCAGCCACTCCAGCACGAAAGGCCCTTCATTCTTCATCGTTGTGATCACAACCGTCCGCGTTCCACTGCCGCCAGTGGGCAAAAGCTTTGCCTTGGGCATACGAACCGGATCTGCGCCGAAATGCTGCAACGACACATCAAGGAGTTCCGGCGCCTCAACGAGGCCAGCCTTCGGGACAATTTGCGATAGCTTCTCAGTTGGATGGCGCAGGAGCATACTGCGGGAGAACTTGGCGATGCGATCCGTGTCGGGCGTCGCCCCTACGATCTGTGACTGATGCCAAATGCTGTCAGCGCGGCAGTCTTGCGCGGCGACGCACCAACGCAGGTGGCGTATGTCGCTATCAAACCGCGTACAGATATGATCGGAAAATGAGGCGTTTCTGCCGCGACGCACCCGCCAAGGATAGCTCTGCACCCCATGCAGGCAAGTGTAGCTACCAGGGACCTGAACCGCGCGATCAAAAATCGTTGGACCTTTGTTACAGGCCAGCAGGTCGCATAAATCAAGATTGGCCACTGCACGGGCGCTGGCCAAAAAACGCGCCCGAATGATCTCATAGATCACGAACTCACCGAGCGGCGCCCTCCAGGGGTCATCCGGCGGCGCCGTCTGCCTGCGTTTCGGTGCACCCAACACATTCAGTGGATGAGCTTCAGCTGGCAGGCCTTTTTTGCCAAGCGGGCAGGCAGAATGAACCACGACCACGCGCACGAGCCCCTCAATATCTTTAGCAAACCCTTGCAAAGCCGCGATAAACTGCAGACTTTCATCAGGTGGCGCTTGATCTAGGATGACGGCTGCCTGCATCCCATGCTGAGACACATGGTAGGTCAGCCAGTCAAAGGCCGTTTCGGCACTTTCACCATTGCGCGTCGCTATAATCACGTTCAGCCCGGAAAAAAGGTCCGTCTCAGCAGCTTGGGCCTCAACACGGCATTCTTGACCGTTGACGGCGATAACGACCGGGTCCATCGGGCTATTCAACCCGACATCGAGGGACTGAACGCAATCCGGGCGATGTCTCAGGGTGGTGTTTTCGTCGGAAGCCAAAATATCGTTGCAATGGGTCCCTGATTTGAAGAACAGCCTGGCGGCATGGCTGTTGCCTGCGGGGATCACAACGCAGTCTAGCAGAATGGTTTCACCAAACTGCTGTACACCCAACTGGCGCTCCAGAACTTTGTCCGATCCTGTCCCGAGGTCTGAATGCGTCATAGAAGGCCCGTTGATATTTGTCTTTGGATAGCACGAATTTATTCGTACTGCCCTGAAAAATCCGAACGCCACCAATCATTAACCGCCTAACAGCCCACGGGTCGATCCTCGATTATGCGTCGCGCCTGTATCCTGAACCCGAGCAGCCCGGTGCCTATGTATCGAGGGCTCGATAGGAGCTGGTTGTGCCGCCTGTCCAGCGCCGGAAAGCACGATGAAAGTTTGCCGCAGAGGAAAATCCAAGATCCTGCGATATCTCTTCAATCGACTTCTGCCCGGCTCGCAAATCGCGGATCGCGATATCGCGGCGCAGTGCATCCTTGATGGACTGGAAGGACGCTCCCTCGGCATCTAATCGCCGCATCAATGTTCGAGGTGTCACATTTAGCATTGCCGCAGCATCGCTCAGTCGGCAGTTTTCCCAGTTGGATTGGTAGAGGAATTCTCGGATCTGAAGCGAAAGCCGGTGCTCCCGAAAGCCGGTGAAGATCCAGTCACGCGGAGCGCGGTCCAGGAATTCCGCCAACTCCGCAGCAGTGCGGGGCTGAGGTGCGCCCAGCTGCTGGGCGTCGAATGAGATGGCCGAGCAGCCCTGAGAAAATGTTACGGCGGCTGGAAAGACGACACCATAATCCTGCGCGAATTCGGGGCGATCGAAGGCAAATTGCACGGCCTTCACCGGCACCTCGTAGCCCGCCAGCCAAGAGAGCAGACCATGCGCCAGCTTAAGCATAAGCATATGCCCGAACCGTTGGATCTCAGGCGATCCGCGGGGGACGATCTTGAGAATGAGATCTGTATTTTCAGATTTTAAATCAACCTGATAGTCATCAAGTATCAAATTCCAGAATGTGGAGAACCGATAGAGGGCCGCCGGGAGGGTTCCAGCTGCACGCACCGTGGTCAACAGGTGTTGCAGCGCGCGAGGCCGGACAATGCGGTCCCACAAACCGGTCATTTCATCACCAGTTTCAACGGCGGCAACCTGATAGAGCTGCACGATCTGGTCAAGGGTTACCCGCTGCGCGCCCATGTGTTTGACAGTCTCCGGCTTGACCAGCGGGGCAAGACCGCAGCGTTGCAGAATAGCGCTCATCTGATCTCCGTTGCAGCAGGTCTGCAAAGCCAGAAGCCAGTCTTCAATGAATGGCAGAGATACGGTCGCCAGCGTGTCTGGATCGGAGTGTGTCATCACTGCGTCAGATTAGGTTGTTTTGTCACTTTCGGAAAGTCGTTTGTCAAATTCTGGAATGGGCAGCAAACTGGCCGTACCGTAGATACGCGACAGCAGGTAGCACAGCAGCGAGGCGCCAATGACTTATCAAGCTCCAATCCGTGACCTGATGTTCAATCTCGAACATCTTTCCCAATGGCCGCAGATCGTGTCCTTGGACAAGTACAGCGAAATTGAACGCGCTGACGCTCAGGCTGCATTGGAAGAATTTGGCAGGTTCTGCGGGGATCTCATCGCGCCGCTGTCACATGATGCCGACACGGCGGGCGCGCGACTTGAGGGGAACAAAGTCGTTCTCCCAAGAGCCTATGAAAAAGCCTACGCGCAGTTTGTCGACATGGGGTGGCAAAGCCTGGCACACCCTGCGGACCATGGCGGAATGGGCTTGCCGCGAGCCGTCGGAGCTGCCGCGACGGAGATCCTGAATGCGTCGGACATGAGCTTTGGCCTGTGCCCACTTCTGACCGATGGTGCCATCGACGCGCTGGAGCTCTCTGGCACGGATGAACAGAAGGAAATTTATCTCCGGCCGCTGGTGTCCGGCAAGTGGAGCGGGACAATGAACCTGACCGAGCCTCAGGCCGGCAGTGATCTTGGTCGCGTGCGTTGCAAAGCTGAGCCGCGCGAGGACGGCAGCTACAGCATCAGTGGCACCAAGATTTTCATCACCTATGGCGAACATGATCTCTCCGAGAACATTATTCATCTGGTTCTCGCGCGCACTCCCGACGCCCCGGAGGGGCACAGGGGGCTGAGCCTGTTTCTGGTGCCGAAATACCTCGTTGATGAGAATGGCCACCCCGGCGACCGCAACCGTGTCAACTGTGTGAGCATCGAACACAAGCTGGGGGTGCGGGCAAGTCCGACAGCGGTTCTGGAATATGCAGGTGCCACCGGATATCTGATCGGGGCAGAAAACCGCGGGTTGGAATATATGTTCACCATGATGAATGCCGCGCGCTTTGCCGTCGGCGTTCAGGGGGTCGCCTTGTCCGACCGCGCCTATCAGCACGCGCTTGCCTACGCCCAGGAGCGGGTTCAGGGACAAGGCATCGGACTGGACCCTGAACAGGTTCCGACCATCATCGGCCATCCCGATGTGCGCCGACTGGTGCTGCGGATGAGGGCTCTGGTCGAAGGTGGCCGGTCGCTCAGCATGGCAGCGGCTGGCTGGTTGGACCTGTCTCGGAACGGGACCGACAGCACGCGCGCAGAGGCAACGCCGATCGCCGAATTCTTCGTCCCTCTGGTCAAAGCCTTCTGCACCGAGCGAGCGGTCGAAGTGGCCTCCCTCGGCGTGCAGGTCCATGGCGGAATGGGCTTCATCGAAGAGACCGGCGTCGCGCAATTCTACCGGGATGCCAGGATCTTGCCGATTTACGAAGGAACCACGGCAATTCAGGCGAATGACCTATTGGGACGCAAGGTGCTGCGAGATGGCGGACAGACAGCGCGCCGGTTCTCGGCCATGATTGCAGAGACCGAAAGCGCCCTGAAAACTGGGAGCCCGAAGGCGCAGGACATCGCGAAATGTCTTGGCGATGCGCGGGCAGCGTTTGATGCCAGCCTGGACTGGTTGCTGGACATTGGCAGCGATGATCTCAGGTCCGCCTTTGCCGGCAGCGTCCCTTTCCTCAATCTAACCGGGACGCTTGCGGCCGGATGGCAATTGGCACGCGCGGCGCGTGCTGCCGAGATTGAGTTGGAACAGGGCAGCGAGCCTGAATTCATGGCACAAAAAATCACCACCGCCCAGATCTTCGCCCGGCATGTCCTGGTCGAATGCGAAAGCGACCGGGCCCGGATCATCAACGGTGCATCGAGTCTCCTCGACGAGACAAGCCGACTCTGACCTTCCGCAGCATACCCGCCCAAGGGCACCCATTTAATCCGAAAAGGATCCCGCCATGTTGGCAAAAGACAGCTTCAGCTCCTATCAGAACCTCGCCATCGACGTGCGCGACAACGGTGTCTGTGTCGTAAAACTCAACCGCCCCTCGAAACGAAACGCGCTGGACACCGCAACCATTGAAGAGCTGGTTCAGTTCTTCAGCGGTGCACATCGCAACGGTGTAAAGGCGGTGGTGCTGGCCGGGGCGGGGGACCATTTCTGTGCAGGTCTGGACCTCGTCGAACATTGGAAAGAGGATCGCAGCCCGGACGAATTCATGCATGTCTGCCTGCGCTGGCACGAAGCATTCAACAAGATGGAATATGGCGGGGTTCCCGTCATCGCAGCCCTGCAGGGCGCGGTTGTTGGCGGCGGTCTTGAGCTGGCCAGCGCAGCCCATATCCGGGTGATGGACCAAACCACATATTTCGCGCTGCCAGAGGGCCAGCGTGGCATTTTCACCGGTGGCGGCGCGACCATCCGTGTCTCTGATTTGATTGGCAAATCACGGATGATCGACATGATCCTGATGGGACGTGTTTATCAGGGGCAGGAGGCCGTTGACCTTGGGCTGGCGCAATACATCACTGATGGATCCAGCTTTGACAAGGCATTGGAACTTGCCGATCGCGCGGCGGAAAACCTGCCGTTGACCAACTACGCGATCTGTTCCGCAATCAGCCATCTCAACAATATGTCCGGTATGGATGCCGCCTATGCCGAAGCGGTGGTCGCCGGTGTTGTGAACACGCAGCCCGCGGCACGGGCACGGCTTGAAGCCTTTGCGAACAAAACGGCTGCACGCGTTCGTCCGAATGAATAACGCAGTATTCCTCTCGCCCATCCGGATCAGGGTGGGTGGGACCTACCATTCGGGGGGCAGCGGCCACAAAGACAGTTCTCGCCTTGACTGGTCTGATCGAACTTATCAATAGTTGTGCTATGACTAAGGCCAGATCAGGAGCGGCACTGCTCTCCCTTTCACTGGATCGCGACGGACCAGAAACGTTGCAGGCACAGCTGCTGTCTCAATTGAGACGCCTGATTCTCGAGCATGTGCTTTCGCCAGGGTCAAAGCTCCCATCAAGCCGGACATTGGCTGATGAACTCTCGGTGTCACGGGTGACGGTCTCCGCCGTGATCGATCAGTTGATCAGCGAGGGCTATCTGGAAGGGCGCGCCAGATCCGGTGTCTACGTCGAAGCAGAATTGCCCGAACAGCTGCCGGGATCGCCAGGAGCACCAGGCCCGCAGGATACAGACGCAGCCATGCCGGACGCTACTCCCGACATGCCCGCACAGTTCCGAACCTTTGATATCTCCGCATCTGAGATCGCACTGTTTCCATACCGCCAATGGAGCCGCCACCACGACAAAACCTGGCGTATGCCCGAAGCCGCGTTGCTGGCGCGCGTCGATCCTTTTGGTTGGCCACCGCTGCGCAGCGCGATTGCCGATCATTTGCGAGAATGGCGTGGCTTGCCCTGCACGCCAGAGCAGATCTTCATCACCTCCGGTGTCGTCGAAGCGATTGGCCTGATCGCGGCTGCCGTGTTGAGCGAAGGCGATGAGGTCCTGACCGAAGATCCCGGGTATATGATCCTCAATCGCGCTTTGCATCACAACCGGCTAATCCCAGTGCCGTCGCCGGTTGATCAGTCGGGCTTCGACATCAAGAGCGCACTGCTAGCCACACCGAGGGCAAAAGCGGCGATTGTGACACCGTCGCGTCAGTACCCGCTGGGCGTGACATTGCCGCTTTCCCGCCGACTGGAACTGATCGAATGGGCCGTCGCGAGACAGGCCTATGTGATCGAGGACGACTTTGACAGTGAGTATCGATTTCAGGGTCGACCGCTCCCGGCGATGATGAGCCTCAACAATCAGGATCGGGTGATCTACGTCGGCAGCTTCTCCAAGGTGGTCTTTTCTGCACTAAGGCTAGGGTTTGTGGTTTTTCCAGAACCACTTTTGTCGCAGGTCAAAGCCGTGCTGGAACAGACCGACCCGCAGGCGTCACTCATGCTGCAACCCGTGCTGGCCCGTTTCATGCAGAGCGGCGATTTTGCCACCCATATCCGGCGGATGCGGCGCCTCTACGCAAAACGACATGCGGCGCTGCTGCGGGCGATCTGCGTCCATGCAGGCGATCTACTGACCGTGGATCCGGTACCTGCCGGAATGCACTTGGTGGCAAGGCTCACATCTTCGCTCGAGAGCCGCATGAGCGATGTCGAGGCTGCACAGCGCGCCGATTTGGCCGGGGTTTCCGTCAGACCGCTGTCGTCATTTTTTGCACAGACGCCCAACATGCAAGGGCTGGTCATGGGCTTTGCAGGGTTCTCAGAAGACACACTTGACCAAGGCGTTCAGGATCTAGCGGCGGCCTTACGTGCATGAAACCAGACCTGTCTTGTCAACTCAATCAATCCTATTTTTAACATAACTACCATTATCAATCATCTTGTGGGCGCAATTCCTCATCCCTCGGGCGCGGCATCCGCTGTTGATGGGATAAAATTGCGCCAGTGATCCCCGACGGTGGGCAGTTCTGTATAGGTCCGCCGTGCGTCGGCGGCGCGACCGATGAGATCGGCGGCAGACATGCCCATTTTGTCGCAATAGGCTTCCAGTTCATCCACCGCGTCCGTGATCACCCTCCAGCCGCGCAGCATCACCTCGGAGGATAGCCCTACGGCACTGCTACCAGCCAGCATCATCCGGGCAACGTCCCGACCATTTGTCGCGCCGTTGGTGCCAATCAATGGGCAGCCCGGACCAAGACGTCGTCGGCTTGTTGCCAACCAATGGCAAGTGATCGGCAGGTTCCAATACCCCCCGATACCGCAGCTTGTGTCCAGCACAGGTTTTTGTGTTTCAAGATCAGGCACCAACCCAAGCGACCGGCCTGCCATAACCACGCTTTGGGCGCCTGCGGAAAACGCTGCTTCAGCGAGGTCGCCTACGCGTTCGCTTTGACCTGAGATCTTGATCCAGACCGGAATATCTAATGCTTCAACCATCATTCCGGTGAGCCTTGCCACCCGTTCGGGGACCAGCTCCGTGCTGACAGCACAGCGCGCCGCCTGGCTGGCGTAGGGCGTACCGATGTTCAGTTCCAGCAGCTTCAGCCCGGCGGCCTGGATCGCGCGCGCCATGTCCAGGGCTGCGGCTGGCTGGGCCAGGACCAGTGACGGTACGAACAGACAGTCGTGTTGACCTGCCAGACGGTCCATACTCACAGCTTGCAAGAGCCAAGCGTCAAACGTCAGTGACGGTAGCCCAGATCGGGTAAACACCGTCAGTCCGCGAGGAGCATCCTCGGACCAATCCACCTTGTTCCAGTCTCGATCCAGCAAAGTGTATTCAGCCTGCTGCAACTGGTGCCTGGCGGCTTGCGACTCGTTGATAGATTTGCCGACCACCGCACCCGCGCCGGCTTCAATCGCAGCACGGACCCCCTCGATATCAATCAGATGTTCTCCCGGCGCCGCGATCACCGGGTTCTTCAGGCAAAGATCTCCAATGCGGGTCTCAAGCTTGGCCATGCGTCACCCGCCGACTTCCAGCCGTTCCCCTGAGCACACAGTCTCCTTGACCTGCGGCCCTGGCGTCGACGCCCGCAATCCCAGAATGCGGCGTGCCTGATCTGTGGTCGCTACAGGACGCTCGTATTTTTCGCAGAGCGCTGTCACACGCTCCACGAGTGCAGCGTTCGACGGCGCCAGCGTATTGCGGTCGAGCCTGACATTATCCTCAAGACCCGTTCGCGTGTGTCCACCTGTCGAGATTGCCCATTCATTGACAACCAACTGGGCAGCGCCAATGCCGGCAGCGCACCACGGCGATGTCGGCGACAGCCGTTGCAGCGTTGCCCGGTAGATATCAAATATGGCTCTGTCTGCGGGCATCGCATTGCGCACCCCCATGACAAACTGCACATAAGGCGGGTCATGCAACTTACCCTCTTGCGCCATCGTGCACGCATTTACGATATGGCTAAGATCAAAGGCTTCAATCTCCGGCATCACACCGTAGGCCGCCATCTCGCTTGCCAGCCAATCCACTAGCTCGGGCGGGTTTTCGTAGACCCGTGTTGGGAAGTTGTTTGATCCGACCGAAAGCGACGCCATATCGGGCCGCAGTGACAGCATACCGCCCCGCGTCCGGCCAGACCCGGACCGGCCACCTGTGGACAGCTGGACGATCATGCCATCACAGTGCTTGCGGATTCCTTCCATCAGGCGCGCGAATTTCTCAGGATCCGAACTGGGTGTTTCGTCCTGGTTCCGAACATGACAATGCGCAATCGCGGCACCGGCCTCAAACGCGGCCTGGGTGCTTTCGATCTGTTCATCAACTGAAATTGGAACCGCCGGATTGTCCCACTTGCGGGGCAGTGACCCGGTAATTGCCACACAGATTATGCAGGGTGCTTGGTCGGTCATGGGCGGGATTCTTCCAGATTGGCCAAGGCCTCTATCGCCGCCCCTGCTCCGCGTGCATCGGCCTGTATGCCGAGCACCTTCAGAGCCAAATCAATGCTTGAGATCGCCCCCAGAATGGTCGGTGCATTGATGTGGCCCATATGCCCGATCCGTATCGACTTGTTGGCCCAGTCGCCCAGGCCCCGGCCCAGCGTAACACCGCAATGTTGCTTGCAGAAAGCGATGATCCTATGCGCGTGTGTGTCGGCAAAGTTCAGCACCGATACCGATGGCGCGCGAGCAGACGGGTCTATAATATTCGCCATCGCGCCCGCCGCCGACCATTGGCCAATTGCGGCCAGTGTCGCATCTCTAAGAGCTGCGTGACGTGCAAAGACCGCGCCGAGCCCCTCCCGCTCCATCATGTCTAGTGCTGCCGCGAGCCCGAACAAGAGCTGTTCGGGCGGCGTGCCACAGTATTTAGAGTAGTGATCACCCGTCATTCGCGCGGTCCAATCCCAGTAGCGGGACCGCAGACCCGCTGAGGCATGGGCCGCCAATGCACGCGGTCCTGCCACCACGAAACCCAGTCCCGCTGGACACATCAGACCTTTCTGTGACGCTGATACCGCAACATCCACGTGCCATTCGTCGAAAGCAAATGGCATGGTGCCCAGCGACGCGATGGCATCCACCATCAGCAGAGCAGAATGACCAGTGACGTCTATGGCCTGCCGGATGGCACCGATCTTGTTGCAGACGCCTGAGGCGGTATCGACCTGAACACAAAGGATTGCGGCAATCTCGTTCGCGCTGTCTTCTGTCAATCGCCGTATCAGCGCGTCGGTGTCGATGGGTCGGTGCCAGTCGCCCGGCAGGATCTCGATCTGTAATCCCATCGCCTCTGCCATGTCTCCCCAGCCAAGCGCGAACCGGCCGGATTCCAAGACCAGAATTCGATCTCCGCGCGACAACGTATTGCAAAGCGCCGCATCCCAGACGCCATGACCGTTGGCCGCATAGAGAACGACCCGCTGCGATGTGCCGAATGCTTTCTGCAAGCCTGCCTCGCACCGGGCCGTCACGTCGAGAAGCGGCCCGGAATAGATGTCGATGGAGGGGCGCTGGATCGCCGTGCGCACGGCATCGGGAAGGATCGACGGCCCCGGGATCAGAATGGTTTCCGGTCCGGCGGCCAGTTTTGGGAAAGCATCAATCATGGCTTAGCTCGATCTTGCCAAGCCGCCGCTCCCGCAGAAAGGCAGAGGCCACCACCGGGATGATCACAAGCCCCGCCAAACCCAGGATTTCATGCTTTTCAAGCGGGATGACCGTGTGCCCGGGGAGCGGCATGATGATCGCACCCGCAATGAGCAGCAGCCGGTCGTGTAGCTTCAGACGACCAACACCCGCCAGATAGCCCTGCATACCGCTGGCAAAGCACATCACACCCAAGACCGCGATGCTAAGTGCGATCACGATTTCACCCGGGCTGCCGACCAGAATTAACGCCGGATCCAGCACGAAGAAGAAGGGGATGAAGTAGATGACGCTGCCAAGTCTCATCGCCTCAACTCCCGTGGCCATTGGCGGTGCCTTTGCGACCGAGGCGGCGGCAAACGCCCCCAGCGCAACAGGCGGCGTGATGAACGACAGCATACCCCAGTAAAAAATGAACATATGGACGGCCATTGCATTCATTCCGGTCGCAACCAGTGCGGGAGCAAGAATAATCGCAAGAAAGATGTAGGCCGCCGTCACCGTCATACCGATACCAAGCACAAAGCTGGTCATCGCCCCGATGATCAACAGCACCATAGGCGAGCCGCCAGCGATCGACAGCAGGTCATTCACCAACGTTCCGGCAAGCCCGGTCATCGAGAGGGCACCCACAATCAAACCAATCCCCGCCAATACGCTAACGAGTTCGGCAAAAAGCTTCGTCAGCGTGTCAACAAAGGCAAGCAGCTCGTCACGTCCCCAGCGCGTGTTCTTTGAGAACAGCTGATTGATGATCAGCAGCACTGGAGTTGCATAGAACGGCGCCAGCATTTCGCGGCGAAGGAAAAGCAGCAGATAAACAAGGAGAGCGAAGGCAAAGATATAGAACCACCCTTCTTTCAGCGTCTGTCGCACCGATGGCAATTCCGCGGCCTCAAGCCCCTTGATACCTTCGCGCGCCGCGCGCGCGTCGATCTGGATGAAAAGCCCGAAGAAATATAAGAACGACGGGATAATCGCGGCCATTGCAACACTGGCGTAAGAGACCTCGAGAAAATTGGCCATGATGAAGGCTGTGGCGCCCATAACTGGCGGCATCAGCACACCACCCGTTGAAGCGCAGGCCTCGACCCCGGCGGCAAAGGGTGCCTTAAGCTTGATACGGCGCATCGCAGGGATGGTCATCACACCGGTGGTCATGACATTGGTCACAACCGAGCCGCTCATCGAGCCCATCAGGCCGCTTGCTACAATCGCAACCTTCGCTGGCCCGCCACGAATATGTCCCAGCAGAGCAAAGGCAAGATTAATGAAGAATGTGCCCGCCCCGGTATGCTGTAGCGCTGCACCAAAGATCAGAAACCCGATGACCAGATTGGCGAACGCCCGCATCGGGATGCCCACAATGCTCTCGTTGCTCATGGCATGGTAACCCGCCGCAGTCTCCAGCGGGTAGGAAAACCCGCGAATGGGGCCGGGCATGGCATCGGCAAACAATGGATAGAGGGACACGACGCCCACAATAACGGCGAGTGCCGTGCCGCCGACGCGGCGCGAGGCCTCAAAGATCAGGACCCAGAGTGCCATCGAAACATAGGTGGCGCGCGCGGGTGCCGCGAGTTCCCAGCCATTTTGCATCATGTTGAGCGAGTTTGCGATAAACCAGCACAGCACAGATCCGGTCAGGACCGCCAGGACGATATCGTAAAACGGCACCCTAGTGTCGGTCGCAGCCTTGCCAATGGGCAAGATGATGAAGACGGACGGGATGATCAAAAGCAAAAGCAGATACATATACTGATTTGCAAGAAGTGTATGGCCCACAAAGAAATGCAGATTGAAGGCCTGATTGATCGAAAGAAACACTACGGCGCAGGTGCTTGCCCGCAGCAACCAGAGCCAGGCATTGCCGACAGGTCGGAAACGGCTGACCGACGCTTCTAGGTCGTCCATCTTCGTACTCATGGATCAGTTATCCCAAACTGTCGGCATATTTGCCGCTCGCAGCGCATCTGCACGCGCGGCCATCCAGCGCTTCTGGAAGTCATCGGCGCTTTTGTCTTCCAGGTCTTGCCACGCATTTGCGATCACAGCCTGCCGGCTCAGAAGATACCGGTTGTGCGCTTCATTTTCGTCAGACCACAGGCCAACCGACTTCCAATACGCAACCGCTCCTTCATGATACGGCAAGACCCATTGGAAATTCTGCCGATCCTTGGCCCAGCCGCTGGCGGAGGGCTCGGCGGCGACAAATCTCTCGAACTGCTCGTCGATGCCCTTTGCCATGTTCATCACAAGCTCAGCATCGCGATCCGGCGCGGTCACGAGAATTGGATAGGGAAAGCCGCTGCATTGCAACGGGTTAGCATCCGAGATGTTGGTACCGGCCGTTGCGATCCGTTTGGCCATATGAGGGGCCACGGCCTGCATTCTCGCCCAATTTTCGGTTTCATCATGTGGAGTTTCAAGCCAGCGCAAACCCCGCGGAGACGCGTCAACTTCAGTGCCGCCGCCTGTGGTAAATGAAGTCATCGCATCGGCCTGATCATTCAGGATTGCTTTCCATGCCGCGTCAAACCCGCTTACCTCGACTTTGGTGACATCGTCCCATGTCAATCCGCCATATGCGAGAAAGGCCGTCACATTGGTCTGTAGCGCGGGTGAACCGACAACCCAAGGCAACCGCTTGCCCTTGAGATCTGCCGCAGTCACGATATTCGCGTCTGCCGCAGTTCCAAGCGCGAGACAGTTGTTGCCGGATGCGCTCATCACCATTTGCAGGGGTTGTGGTCCCAGTTCCGGTTTCGCCCACCCGAGGACGCCCTCAGCTGCATAGAACACGCCAGATCCGGCAGCGGCAAAATCGATCTGACCGCTCACCACTGGCACAACGCGAGAGACGTCATTTTTAGCCGGAACAACGCGCAGCGTAACGCCGTATTCGTCCTGGAGCGCCTTGCCGATAGCAACCGACTGGCTATAGCCCGAGCTTCCGACATTATAGGCTGTCCACGACAACGTATCGGGCAGCTTGGTCTCTTCCGCCGCGGCGGCACCGCCCAGGCACATCGCCAAAAGCGGACCCATAATTCTAAGCGTTTTGGTCATTTCTATTTCTCACACTTCCTAGTCGGTTACGCGGTCCGGTTTCCGCCCTTTGTTCTGGTTAGAACTCAGTCGCCCTGGCCTTTGCCCCATTGAAAACTCTTGGTCGAAAACCTGGACGAGCGTCTGAGTTAACCTGTGATTTACTGTCAGGTCTTGCCTGCGACCTCTCAACGATTGCGCAGGGCTGTTCCACTGTGTGGAACAATATGGTAAGCGTTCCAGACATCGCATAAGGGAGCAGGTTGTTGGTACGGTATACTCCGGTCAGATCCGTCGAGCGGGCGATGGCGGTGCTTGAGGAAATGAACCGCGTCAAAAGCTCCACGGTTGCTCAACTGCATCTCCGCACCAAACTCGCAAAACCGACAATCGTGCGGTTGCTCCAGACGCTGGAGCACATGGGTTATGTGAGCAGAGATGAACGCCAGTCGGGCTATGTTCTGACCTCAAAGGTCATGTCGCTTAGTGCCGGGTTTCACAATGACCCGCTGGTTGTCGAAGCCGGGCGTGCATATGCCATTGCCCTGACAAAGCAGGTTACTTGGCCGGTCTCAATCGCCATTCCAGATCAGGGCGATGTCGTGGTTCGGTTCTCAACCATTCCCGACAGCCCGATTTCACCGTTTCACGCAACGGTGAATATGCGCCTGTCTTTGGATCTTCATGGGCTGGGACTTGCCTATCTGGCTTTCTGTCCCGAGGACGAACAGCGCATTTTGTTGAAATCGATATTCGAACGCAGCAAGAGTGAGACGCCGCAATCAGGCGACACAGAAACCGGGCTGCAAGGGCGACTGGCCCTCATCAAGCAGCAGGGATTTGCGGAGCGGCTGCGCGCCGCCGGCAACGAAAGCTCCAACACGATCGCGGTTCCGATCCTTGGCGAAGGCCGCGCACTGGGGACTTTGGGTATTACCTATTTCCGCTCGGCCGTCCGGCGCGCGGATGCCGTTCGCGACTTTCTGCGCCCGCTACAGGATGCGGCCAAACAGATCGCCAGCAATGTCCGCGATCTGACCTGAGAGCTGTGTCAACGTGCTCGGGTTTCGTTCAACTCTTTCATCAGCGCCTCGAAGCGGGAATCCGCTTGGGCCTGCAACTCGGAATAGAGAGAATTGCCAAGCACATCGACACCAACGGTCAAGGGGCCCAATTGCTTCACGCGCAGGCGCGTCAGCCGAAATTGCAGGATGAGATCTGTCCACGCCACGTCGATTACATCTTCGACCGCCTCTGACGTCAATGCGCTGGCCCCACCCACAAATGACAGATAAACACAGCGCATCTCGCGCATTGCCTCTACCGTCTGCGGACCGACACCGCCTTTTCCACCGATCGCCTTTACCCCACTGGCGCGAATGATCGCTGGCAGATGGGGCTCAAATCGCGTGCTGGTTGACGGGTTGATGTAGCGACATGTTTTGTCGGATCCACTCTGTTCGATATAAGCACCGACCTGACACAACATACCGTCTTTGAGGTCTATCGGCAGCTCAACCCCCGCTTGCAGATAGTCCTTCATCCGCTTATGCGTCGGCAGACCAACGGTTACAACGATATCCCCTGTGAGATAGACAAGGTCACCGATCCTAAGCCTGTCCAGACAATCCTGTTGCAGCGGCAAGGTCAAATCGTGGCTCTGGGATTGCGTATTGGTCATTCGATCCGCTCGATTTTGCCTGAGTTATAGAGGCGAGCGCGGGTTCTACGGTTGATCCAGCAGTTGAAGCACACTGCCACGGGGGTAAACCCATGACCGGCGGAATAATCGATATGGATGCCCAATGCTGTCGTATCGCCGCCCTGCCCCATTGGACCGAAACCCAGCTTGTTGATTGCCTTCAGCAAACGCTTTTCCATATCTGCCAGGATCGGCTCGGGGTTTGTCGTACCCATCGGTCGCAAGGTCGCATTCTTTGCGATTTTTGCAGCCTGATCGAAGGACCCGCCAATACCGACGCCAATCATGACGGGCGGGCAATGCTGCGAGCCGGCCTTGATCACCGTCTTGAGGATGAACTCCTCAATATCGGCCAGTCCAGGATAAACAAAGATCTCCAGCGCCGCCCAACGACCTGAGCCGAGCGCCTTGGGTAAACATGTGATGTCAATGTAATCCGCGCCATCGACGATATCCCAGTTGATGATGGGCATATCCTTGCCCTGATAGGAGCGTTCGTTTGTCAGAGGGTTCTGAACAAATTTCAAAAGCGGCGGATCGATGCGCTCAACAAGATCGCCAAAACCATCGACGAAGGCAGATTTCACATCCCCTTCGAACCGTGCCTGACTGCCGATCTTAACAGAATAGACCGGCACACCCGCATCCGAGCACAAAAACCGGTCGTGTTCTTCGGCCAGCTCCGAACTGCGGATCATGAAGTTCAGCACCTTCTTAGCGTTCTCACCGGTTTCCTCGGCATAGGCTTCGGCAAGCCGTGCTTTCGTGTCCTCGGGGATCTTCTTTAATGACCAATCATAAAGATCGCCGGTCAGCCGCCGCAGCGCATCGTATCTGATCATCTCAATCCTGTTCTTTCTTGACGTAGACCCGAGGCAACTGAAATCGCGGCCCCATTTCGGCGAAATCCAGATAGCCCAGGCGACTGATGTGCCTGACCTTGTTGTAGTCCACCATCCCGTCGGTGAGGCAGGCATCGTCAATATGAACACCAACCACATGGCCAAACACGATCGTATTGGGGTTCTCAGGACGTTCAGTTGGCAAATGCAGCACCTCGATGGTCTTGCACTCAAACTGAATGGGAGAAGCCGCAACCCGCAACGGTTGGACCAGCCTAGACGGGACCGAAGCTAGCCCGACCTCGTCGATCTCGCTAACCTCGCTGCCCCAAGCGGTCGAGGACAGGTTGACCTCCTCGCGCAGATCATAGGTGGCGACATTGTAGACGAATTCACCCGTATTCTCAGCGTTGACCCAACTGTCCTTGGGCGTGCCGTCCGGCTTCAACCCATTGCACGAGAACATGACGGTGGGCGGAAAATTATGCACGAGATTAAAGTAACTGAACGGCGCAAGGTTATGGATGCCATCGGCACTCACAGTCGAAATCCAGCCAATAGGCCGTGGCGCAACGCAGGCAGAGATAGGGTTATGTGGCAAGCCGTGCCCTTTTGACGGTTCAAAGAACATCATTGCCATCCTTCAGAATTGCACCCGGCATGGCCGCGAAATCGCGATCTGCATACCCGGCATCCCGAAACTGGGTGAAGCTTTCAAGCGCAGCCTGCAAGGCTGGCGTCGCGACTCCGCCTTGGGCTGCCACCTCGCAAAACACCCCTAGGTCCTTGGCAATGCCGGCGACTGTAAAGCTCGCCGGGCTCTCTTTGCCCAAAATAATCTCGGACTTCCCGGAAAGAGCACCATTTGCTGCAGGGCCGCTTATCAGAATGTCCAACATCAACTCACCCGGCAGGCCGAGGCTGCGCCCTACCCCGAGCGCTTCGCGCAGCGACTGCCAATAGCTGGCCAGCATGATGTTATTGACTATTTTTGCCGCCAACCCCTGGCCCAACGGGCCGACGTGAACAACCCGGTTTGCAAAGAGTTCGGCCACCGGCACGAAGCGGGCCACATCAACAGGCTCACCGCCGATAAAGACGCCTGCCTGTCCCATCGAGACAACCTTGGGCCAGCCCGAAACAGGCGCGTCCAGCACCCCAGCTCCGGCAGCCGTGATCCTGTCGGCATATCCTTTCAGCGTGGCCGGATTAACCGTGCTGGTGTCGACAACCAGCTTGCCACGCAAATCACAGGTTATCAGCCGGTCCAGCACTGCCGCGACCGCCCCGTCGTCAAACAGCGACAATAGGACAATATCGACCTCCGCAACCAGATCGTCCAATATGGCAGGGGCACCAATTCCCCGCGCATCGGCCCAATCCAGGTCCACCCCGCTCCGCGTCCAGCCCGAAACTGAACAGCCCTGTTCAGCCAATCTTGCCGCAAGTGCCGCGCCCATCTTGCCAAGCCCAACAACGCCAACTCGTTCGTTCATCGCCATTTCCTTCAAAGCCTTTTCCGATCCGGTCAGCCCGCCATCGGATAGTCAGCCGCATTCAACACCCAACCGGGTTTCAGACTGAAATCCTCACGCGGGGGACAGAAGACATCAACCATTGCGTTTCTGTCAGCACCCGTCGCACGACTGGTATGGATGACGGGCGGAGGAATAACGGTCACCGACGGGGCGCCCACTTTGACCTCCTGATCAGGGCGCCAATCCGCCATATCCGTGGTCCAGGGCCAGCGCAAATGATGCGAATAAGCGCCCTCAAGCACCAGTGAGCATTGCTCGAAATCATCATGATGATGTGGCGACATTTTGGTTGTGTCGCGTGGCCCGTCATAAGGATCAAGCACATTGACCATGAAGGTGGTGCATCGAAAAATCCGGCCAAATCGACCCGGCTCTGGCGGGACATCCAACGAGTAATGCCGGAGTAGCCACCCATCGGTGGGCTTAGGCCAGTCTTGCAAGGGCGGAATATGACTGCGCAGCGATTGATACGCGTCACCATTGGTGCAAAGCGCCACCAGATCCTTTGATCGGCTGGTGAACAGCCGGAAAAAACGCCCCCCTTCGGGAAGGATCACTGCGCTGTCGCCGGGTGGCACGAAGGCAATGGAGTTCCCAGGCACGTCGCAGGAATTGCCGCCGACAGTGATCGTCGCGCCGTTCTCCGGCAGCAGGACAACGTATTCGTCGCACTGATTTTGTCTGGTAAAACTGCCTCCCGGTTCCGCTTCGGTGCGCATGACAACAAAGTTCTGGCCTCTCAGGCACCATGTCAGGCCGTCGCTGCTGCGAACAGCGGGGTCGATCCTGTCGAACTCACCAATCTGCGGAATCGCTACTAGCCCCGTTCTGGGCTTGGCCGCGGCTTTTGTGCGCAGCGCCGACCGCGGGTCTGTCTTGTCATAGGCCATCAGTCACTCCTGTACTGCGGGAAGGGCATTGCGAAGCTCGGCAAGCCACGCGCGGGCCGCATCGCGGATGAACGTCTGATCAGACGCGAGCACGAAGGCGGTCGCTCCCAGTTCGCAGAGCCATCCGGCATCCTTGGCCGAACCCGCCATGGCGCAGATCGCCACCCCATGCGCCCGCGCCGTTGCGCAGATGGTTTTTGTCGCCCGCAATACAGGCTCTGACCCGGGCTTTGTTTCGCCATAGGCAACGGTCAGATCGCCGCGCCCGATAAACACACCATCCAGCCCATCGGTCGTCACTATCGCGTCAATCTGCTCGACCGCCAAATGATCCTCGATCATCGCGATGACCAGGCCCCTGTTGTCTTCCTTTTCAACATGCTCGGCGAGCGTGACCTCCCCAAATCGACCCGCACGCGTCGTCGGCGAATAGCCCCGCGATCCGCCGCGATAGCGCGCGGCGGAGACGATCGCCCTGGCTTTCTGTGCTGTGTCAACATGCGGAACAAGAATCCCGTCTGCACCGCAATCCAAAGCCGACAGGATGTCCGCCGGTTCGGCGCTCTTTACCCGAACGAGACAGCCGATATCTGCCGCCTTGCAGGCCAGAACGATCCGATCCGTGGCCTCACGAGAAATCGGAGCGTGCTCCTCGTCGACCACTACAAAGTCATAACCGACCACCCCGAGGATTTCCGCAGGCATGGTATGCGCAATCTTCAGAAAACTCCCGGTCAGATTGGTTTCGTGTAGAAACCTCTGACGAAATCCGCCCTTAACATAGGTCATATCCTGCCCTTTCACACGTCGGAGGCCAGCGGCAGACCAACAAGACGCGACGGGTTATCCCGCACCAGCAGGCGAATTTCATCCTCGCTGAAGCCGCTGACGAGGCACAGCTTGATCGCCTGTCGCATTCCTTCGACCGGAGTTGGATTGTCGATCTGACCCAAATCTGATCCGATCGAAGAATGTTCGACACCGGCAGCGCGGATGTGGTCAGCCAGAAGATGCGGTTCGAACACGTTAAAGCGGCTATCAACATACAGGCAGGCAGATTGCTCAACCAGCGCACCAAATTCGGCGATCTCGCGAATGTCGTCGTAGGTAAAGTGAAGCCCGTACATTGGGTGATTGACGATCAGTTTTTTCACCCCACGCGTTTTGGCTTCCTCAAACAGCTTCCATATCTCCCAGACGTGAAGATGCCCTGAGGACAGAACCGCATCGAACTCGGCAATTGAATCCAATATCTCTTTGACCGGATCAATGATCGCCCCCCGATCGTCCACGACGGTCAAAAGCCGTGGAGGCTTGAGCTTCACATTCATCGCCAACCGCGATTTCCGAAAGGACGAACGGATATGATTGGCCGATTGCGCCGTCGGCATCCAGATCATCGTACCGCCATGTTTCAACTGGGAATCAACCACATGCGGGTCGAATCCCCCGGTCGTGTTGTTCAGAACCAACCCGCCATACATCGCTACGCCCAGATCCCCGACCAGACGCTTCATCATGGGCAAAAACGGTGTAACCGAGTAATGGTGGTCCTTGAACAGGATGCCACGCATTCCTGCAGCCGCCGCTTGCTCGACCGCCTGAATATGGTCGATCTGGCGTTCCATGATCGAGGGTCCTGAATGCACGTGGAGATCAACGGCACCGACCATTAAGCGGTCCACAACCACATCATCGACATCAGCTATCAACGCGCGGAACTCTTCTCGATTTTGGCTCTGTGTCATCTTGGTACCGTTTTTGTGGGTAATCGGGACCGATGATCGGGTAAATCCAGACCGGCATCCATGACGCCAGAGCCGTATTCCACGTGGTGGAATTCATGCGCCTCGCCCGCCAATACCGACTGGACCCGCTCCGGAATCATCGCCACTTTCGGCCCTGTAGGATGACCCCTCCAAGCACTCGGGATCGAAGATTGCAAAGACTGGCGAGGGGCCCAGGCCCCGAATGTCGATTCTGACCTGAATCTTGTCCGAAAGCGCATCGGCAAGATCCCTCGAATTCGCGGCAACTGGTGCGGCAAGAAACAGGAGCCCCCATGCGATACTCTGCGTTTGGACTGATCAAGGAAGCTCTGAGCGGGCACAAAGGCTGGCGCCCGCAATGGCGCGATGCAGCGCCACAGCCCGCCTACGATTACGTCATCATCGGGGGCGGCGGCCATGGTCTGGCCACTGCCTATTACCTCGCCAAGGAGTTCGGCGGCGCGCGGATCGCGGTGCTGGAAAAGGGCTGGATTGGTGGCGGCAACGTCGGACGCAATACAACCATCATCCGATCCAACTACCTGCTGGATGGCAATGAGCCTTTTTACGAGTTCTCGCTCAAGCTTTGGGAAAACCTGGAGCAGGATCTGAACTACAATGCGATGGTCAGTCAGCGTGGGATCCTGAACCTGATCCACAGCGATGCGCAGCGCGACGCAGCCCGGCGCCGCGGCAATGCGATGATCCTGAACGGCTCGGACGCGGAACTGCTGGATACCGCCGGTGTACGCGCCATGTATCCCTTCCTGAACTTCGACGATGCCCGCTTCCCGATCAAGGGCGGGTTGCTGCACCGGCGCGGCGGAACGGTGCGCCACGATGCGGTGGCCTGGGGCTATGCCCGGGGCGCGGATCAGCGCGGCGTCGATATCATTCAGAATTGCGAGGTCACGGGCCTGCGTATCGACGGAGGCAAGGTGTGCGGTGTCGAAACCTCTCGCGGCTACATTGGCGCGCGAAAGGTGGGCGTGTCGGTTGCTGGCAATTCCAGCCGGGTCATGGCCCTCGCCGGGATGCGCCTGCCCATCGAGAGCCATGTACTGCAGGCCTTCGTCTCCGAGGGGCTGAAGCCCTTCATTCCCGGGGTGATCACCTATGGCGCCGGGCATTTTTATTGCAGCCAGTCAGACAAGGGTGGGCTCGTCTTTGGCGGCGATATCGACATGTATAACTCCTACGCACAACGTGGGAATTTGCCAGTGGTCGAGGATGTGGTGGAAAGCGGCATGTCCCTGATCCCGGCTCTTGGTCGCGCGCGTCTCCTGCGCAGCTGGGGCGGCATCATGGATATGTCGATGGACGGCTCTCCCTTCATCGACAAGACCCATATCGACGGGCTCTATTTCAACGGGGGCTGGTGCTACGGCGGCTTCAAGGCCACGCCAGCTGCGGGCTATTGCTTTGCCCATCTGCTGAAAACAGACCGCCCGCATGAGACGGCAACCGCCTACCGGCTGGATCGCTTCATGACTGGCCGCATGATCGACGAAAAGGGCCAGGGCGCCCAACCGAACCTGCATTGAGGACTTGTCCAGATGATCATCAACCATCCGCTACTCGGCCCACGCGACGCGCAGGAATTCACCTATCTGGGCGATGCTGGCCTTATGAACCGCCCCTATTGGCTTTCGGAGACCGCGCTGCAGCAATTCCATGATTACCTCTATCTGCGTCAGAACCCGGCTGGGGAGCATCGCGAATTGTGGTTTCATGAACAGGGCGATCGTTCCTGGCTGGTCGTCACCCGCAATACGGTCACGCATGAGATACTGAAGGTTGAACTGGCGCGGGATGTTGCCCTTGCGAACAGAGCCGCAAACACGCCGCAGGAGGCGCTGCAATGAGTTCGCACCCCGCACTGAAAAACCGTCTGTCCGGCGGACTGATCGACCACGACACAGGCTTGTCGTTCCAATTTGACGGTAAGAACTACCAAGGCCATCAGGGAGATACGCTGGCGTCAGCACTGCTTGCCAATGGCGTGCGCCTTATGGGCCGCTCCTTCAAGTACCACCGCCCGCGGGGCGTGCTGACCGCGGGCAGCGAGGAGCCGAACGCCCTCGTTGAACTGCGGTCCGGTGGTCGTCAGGAACCGAATACGCGCGCCACGGTTATCGAACTCTACGCAGGATTGGAGGCCCAATCGCAGAACCGCTGGCCATCTCTCGAACATGACGTGATGGCGATCAATGACCGGTTCTCGAACTTCCTGACCGCAGGGTTCTACTACAAGACATTCATGTGGCCCAAAGCATTCTGGGAAAAGCTCTATGAACCGATCATCCGCAAGGCAGCGGGCCTTGGCAGCCTGACCGGTGAGGCGGATCCCGACGCCTACGACAAGGGATATCTGCACTGTGATCTGTTGATCATAGGCGCCGGACCAGCCGGCCTGGCCGCAGCATTGACCGCAGGGCGCGCTGGCGCTCAGGTCATTCTCGCGGATGAAGATAGTCACCTAGGCGGTCGTCTGCTAAGTGAAACTCAGGCTTTGTCCGATATGTCAGGCCCGGACTGGGTGGCCCAGACACAGGCAGAGCTTGCGACGCTCCCGAATGTGCGGGTGATGCCCCGCACCACAGTCTTTGGCGCCTATGATCACGGTATCTATGGTGCGGTTGAGCGCAATGCCGACCATCTGACGAAACCCGCAGCTGGCAAACCGCGTCAGACCCTTTGGCGGATCTATTCCAAACGCGCGCTGATCGCCACGGGAGCCATTGAGCGACCGATCGCCTTTGAAAATAATGATCGGCCCGGCATTATGCTGGCGGGCGCCGTGCGTGCCTATGCCAATCGCTGGGCAGCGACCCCGGGCCATTCGGTCGTGGTGTTCGCCAACAATGACGATGCACATCAAACCGCTCGTGACCTCATGGCAAAGGGTGTCGAGGTCCCCGCGATCATTGACGTGCGACCGGATGCGCCAGCCCTGCCAGGAACCGAGGTTCTGGCAGGTGCCGAGATTACCGACACCAAGGGGCGGCTTGGCCTGACGTCTGTCACCCTGCGCCTGGCAAATGGGCAAACCCGAACAATCGCCTGCGACGCGCTGGCCATGTCCGGGGGTTGGAATCCCAATCTGGGCCTGACGTGCCACCAGCGTGGTCGCCCCGTCTGGAACGAGGCCATCCAGTCTTTTGTTCCGGCCGCAGGGCTGCCCACCGGTCAGCTGGTCGCCGGGGCTGCTATGGGAGATATGACCACCGCACAGGCCCTTGCGGGGGGAGTCCAGAAAACGATCGAGGCGCTTGCCGATCTCGGCATCTCGGCCGGTGCAGCCGATCTGCCCCGTGCTGAAGACGCACCCGTCTCGCTGACCCCGTTCTGGCAGGTCAAAGGCGCAAAGCGCGCTTGGCTGGATTTCCAGAATGATGTGACGGTAAAGGACGTGAAGCTGGCGCATCAGGAAAACTTCACCTCGGTGGAACATCTGAAACGCTACACCACACTCGGCATGGCCACCGACCAGGGCAAAACCTCGAACCTTGGCGCGTTGGCAGTGATGGCCGAGCTCACCGGCAAGTCAATCCCGGAAACCGGCACGACCATCTTTCGTCCGCCCTATACGCCGGTGGCGATGGGCGCTCTGGCGGGGCGAGCGGTGGGTAAGGATTTCCACCCAACCCGCCTGACACCCAGTCACAAATGGGCCGAGGAACAAGGCGCGGTGTTCGTTGAGGTCGGCAACTGGCTGCGCGCGCAGTGGTTCCCGCGTGACGGTGAAACCCATTGGCGCCAATCCGTCGACCGCGAAGTGCTGCAAACGCGTAATTCGGTGGGCATTTGCGACGTAACCACTTTGGGGAAGATCGACGTTCAGGGCACGGATGCCGCGACCTTCCTCAACATGATTTATGCAAACGGGTTTGCTAAATTACCGGTTGGCAAGGTGCGCTATGGGCTCATGCTGCGTGAGGATGGTATCGCCTATGATGACGGCACTGCAGCCCGTCTTGCAGAGGATCATTTTGTCGTCACCACAACCACGGCCAATGCGGTTCTGGTCTATCGCAATATGGAATTCGTGCGTCAGTGCCTGTGTCCGGATCTGGATGTTCAACTGATTTCGACAACCGAGGCCTGGGCACAATATGCCGTCGCCGGGCCAAATGCGCGGAGATTGCTACAGAAGGTTGTCGACCCAGAATTTGACATCTCAAACGAAGCGTTTCCCTTCATGGGCTGCGGCGAAATCACCGTCTGCGGCGGATGCCGCGCCCGACTGTTCCGGATCTCCTTCTCCGGTGAGCTGGCCTATGAAATCGCGGTGCCGACACGCTATGGCGACGCGCTGCTGCGGGAAATGATGGCCGCCGGTGAGGAATTCGACGTGACCCCCTATGGCACAGAAGCTCTGGGTGTCATGCGGATCGAAAAAGGACACGCCGCCGGCAATGAGCTGAACGGGACAACATCCGCACTAAACCTCGGACTCGGGCGCATGGTCTCAACCAGCAAGGACTGCATTGGCAATGTCCTCAGCCGACGCGAGGGGATGAATACCGAAGCGGCGCTGCATCTGGTAGGGCTTCGCCCCGTCAACAGCAGCGACAGCCTGCCTGCCGGGGGGCATCTGATGGCAGCCGACGGCCCCGTGGATGCGGCACATGATCAGGGATATGTCACCTCCGCGGCCTATTCACCCATCCTGAAAAGCGCGATTGGCCTGGCTTTTGTCAAAGGTGGGTCGGACCGCACAGGAGAACGGCTGCGCCTTGTGAACCCGTTGGAAAACCAAACAGTCCTGGTTGAGATTGTCAGCCCACATTTTGTTGACCCGGAAGGGGAGAAGCTCCGTGCATAAGCTCAGTCCAATCAGCCCACTTGGCAGCGATACGGCCCGGATTGACCGGGTCGGCGACCTGACCATCTCAGAGGTGACAGACCAGGCCCTGGCCTCGACTACAGCGCGTAAAGATCAGGAAACGGCACTGCGGGCGGCTCTTGGTTCGGCGCATGGCATGACGCTTCCAGATGCCGGCACATCTTCAGACTCGGGGGGTATCTCCGTTTTTTGGACCGGACCCGCTCAATGGATGATCTCGGCCCCGCATGACCGCCATGAATTGCTGGCGCGTGATCTGAAACAAGTGGTGGGTGCGGCTGCCTCGGTGGTCGAACAGACCGATGGCTGGTGCCGTTTCGATGTCACCGGTCCGACACTCTGCGATCTGTTCGAACGGCTCAGTAATGCACCTGTGCGCAATATGGCAACAGGGAGCGTTATTCGGGGAACGTTGGAACATCTCGGCGTATTCCTCTGGCGCCGGGCAGAGGATCACATCGCAGTATTGGGACCGCGCTCCTCCGCGGCTTCCCTTCACCACGCGCTTATCAGCGCAGCTCATTCCATCGCGTAAAACCCGCCTGTCTGCGGTGTCCTATCCCGCAGGCAGGGCGTCGCCGCTTTTTACGCGGAGGGAGTTTTTCGCCCGACGATCATTGATCGGCGTGACGCCAAAGCTCTCGCGGTAGATCCGCAGGAACGCGCCCGGCGTGCTGTAACCTACCATATAGGCGATTTCGGTGACCGAGGTGCTGGAATACAGCACCAGTTGCCGCGCCTGATTCATCCGCATCATCCGATAGTATTTCAGCGGGCTCTGACCCGTCGCCTCCTTGAAACTGCGTTCGAGGGATCGCGCCGATACACCAATGGCATTTGCTACATCGCTGATTTGAATAGGGTCTTCGATATGCTCGGCAAAATGTTCAATGGCCTGCGTCACCTTCTTGGGCAACAGATCCTTGCTCTTGGCTGTTGAAAACGCGGGTGTCTTTTGCGACGTCGTGGCGCTGCGCACATATGGATGCTGAAACCAGCAGGCAACTTCGGCCATGATATCGCCGCCCAGATGGTCTTCTATCAAGGTCAACATATAGTCGAAAACCGCCGTCGCCCCGGAAATCGTGGTGAAAGCCCCCTCATCGCAGATCACTGTGCTCAGCCTCTCGATCTCAGGAAATTCCGCTTCAAAAGCAGCCTCATAGCACCAGTGAACCGAGAGCGGGTCGCTCCCGACCAAACCGGTGCGTGCCAGCGGAAACACCCCCCCGCTGAAGGCGCCAAGTCGGGTCTTTTTCCGGGTAAGCCGCTGGAGCGCGGCATTGGCACGCGCCGATTGATCAAAGCGCGCATTAGGACCCGCCGCAAAGAACAGATAATCGTGATCCGTAAGATCGGCCAGCATACGATCCGGGCTGAACGTCACCCCTGCCGAGGACGCGACCGGCTCCGTTGTTTCGGCAACAACAGTCCAGCGAAACGCCTCCTTCCCCGCGATTTCATTGGCGGCCCTTAGCGGCTCGATGCAAGACGTCAGGCAAGCCATAGGGAAACCGGGAAAGATCATAATGCCAAGCGTAAGCGGCGTCTTGGTTAGGGTCACGACAGGCCTCCTTTGGTCAATTCGGCAGCACAGCTCAGGATGTGTTTTTCCAGCAAACGGGCCGCAGGAGACAGCGCCGTATCGGTTTTGCGAAGCAGGTGGATCTGGCGAGTCGCAAGCGAATCAGCCAATGGTCGGAACGCCAGCCCCGTCGCATTCGCGGCTCGCGCGGCCATCTCCGGCAAAATAGTTACCCCGATTTCAGCCTGCACCATAGCCATGATGGAGGTCAGGTTCTGTGCCTTCAACAGCGCCCTGTCGTGCAGCTCTCTGGATTGCTCCGACTTGATGCTGGCCGACAGGCTATTGGCGATCAGCCTTTCGTTGCGCAGCATCTCCCATTCGATTTTCCCCTGCTCCTGCGCCAGCGGGTGACTGGGTGCGCAGATCACTCCGAACGCATCCGACAGCAGATGCTGGCTGTGCAATCCAGAGCTGTTCTGGCCCAGTGTTGCAATGCCGATGTCGATGCGTTCACGGGACAGCTCATGCAGAACCGAGATCGAGTCCATATCTCGCAACTCAATATCTACATTCTTGAAATCGTTGATGTACCTGGAAAAGACCAAGGGCATGACGGTGCCGGCGACCGATGGAACCGTGGCTATGCGGACATGTCCGTGGGTGGCCTTGGCATAGCCCTCTATGGCTTTGACCATCGTATCGTATTGCTGCAACTCGCGCTCTGCTTGTTCCAGCACAAAGGCCCCAAGGGCGGTCAGCCTGTTCTTACGGTCGGTTTCAAACAGCGGTTCGCCAAGATGGGTTTCCAGCTGCTTGAGCATCATCGATACGGCAGAGGGCGTGCGCCCAAGAATACCGGCAGCATCACTCAGGTTTCCACTTCGAGCGACTGCAGCAAAACCGCGGAGCAATTCAATTTTCAAAGCCATGAGCACTAACTTCAGAGTTTCTGAAATGATGTTCAGTAATTTGAGTTTGATTGAAGTGGCCGCGCATGTCCATACCCATGGAAACTGAATTCTGTGTGAGGCCTCCGACCATGACTGATATCCAAAAGAACCTGATTGCCGGTGAATGGCTGGCTGGTGAGAGCGAAGTTGAGAACCGCAACCCATCGGATCTGAGCGACCTCGTTGGTATCTTCGCGCAGGCCAGCGCCGATCAACTGGATGCGACATTGGATCAGGCGCAGGTGGCCCAGCGTGAATGGGCAGCCTATGGGCTTGAGCGTAAGCAGGCCGTGCTGAACGCAATAGGCAACGAGATGATGGCCCGCGCCGAAGAACTCGGCACGCTCCTGAGCCGTGAAGAAGGCAAGCCGCTGGCCGAGGGTAAAGGCGAAGTTTACCGCGCCGGCCAGTTCTTCACCTATTACGCCGCCGAATGCCTGCGCCAGATCGGAGAAAACGCCGACTCCGTGCGTCCCGACATCGAGGTGGATGTGCGCCGGGAAGCGGTCGGTACGGTGGCGATCATCAGCCCTTGGAACTTCCCGACCGCTACCGCCTCCTGGAAAATCGCGCCGGCGCTTTGCTATGGCAACGCCGTGGTGTGGAAACCGGCCAACATCACCCCGGCATCAGCCGTCGCACTGGCCGAGATCATCAACCGGCAGGATATCCCCAAGGGCCTGTTCTCGCTGGTCATGGGCTCCGGCCGTTCCATCGGCCAGCGTCTGGTCGAAAGCCCCAAAGTGAACGCGATCTCCTTCACCGGCTCGGTGCCGGTGGGCAAAGGGATTGCTGCCGCCGCCATCCAGAACCTGACCAAGGTGCAGATGGAGATGGGCTCCAAGAACGCGCTGGCGGTGATGGACGACGCAGATCTGGATCTGGCCGTCACGCTGGCCCTCGGTGGCGCCTTTGGCGGCACCGGACAGAAATGCACAGCCTCCTCCCGGCTCGTGGTCCACACAGCCATTCATGATGCCTTTGTCGACAAGCTTGTCGCCGGGGCACAGGCCATGAAAGTGGGCCACGCGCTGGAAGCGGGCGTGCAGATGGGGCCGGTGGTCAGCGAGCAGCAGCTGAACGAGAACCTGGCCTATGTCGATCTGGGCAAATCCGAAGGTGCAGAACTCGCCTGCGGCGGCCAGCGTCTGCAGATGCCGCACGAGGGCTTCTACATGTCCCCTGGCGTTTTCCTCAACACCACCAACGACATGCGCATCAACCGCGAGGAAATGTTCGCGCCGCTGACCAGCGTGATCAAGGTCGGCAGCTATGACGAGGCGCTGTCGGTGGTGAATGACACCAACTTCGGCCTGACCTCGGGCATTGTCACCCAGTCACTGGCCCGCGCCACCCACTTCCGCCGCAACGCGCGCACCGGTGTGGTCACTGTCAACCTGCCAACCGCAGGCACCGACTACCACGTGCCCTTCGGTGGCCGCGGCGACAGTTCCTATGGCCCGCGCGAGCAGGGTAAGGCAGCGGCGGAGTTCTATACCACCGTCAAAACCGCCTACATCAGCGCCGGCAAGCCGGTCTGAGACTGAATTCTTGGCAGTGCCGCATCGTCGGCCTGCCAGTTTGCGGACGCGCCCGCCCTCCTTGTTTCCCCCGAGGCGGGCGCATCCTGCCTGGCATTACAGGCCGGGTAGTGGACTTTGAAAACCGAGGTGCTTGAATGACCGGATATCGTATCGACTGCCTGCAATATGCCAATTGGTCGGAAAAAATCTTCCGCCAGCTGCGCGAGGGCAACGTGGACGCAATCCATGTCACCATTGCCTATCATGAGACCTTCCGCGAGACGGTCCTGAACTTCGAGAAATGGAACCGCTGGTTCGAGCAGTACCCGGATCTGATCATGAAGGGGCAGTGGGCCTCTGATATCGACAAGGCCCGCGAAACCGGCCGCACCGCTGTGTTCTTCGGTTTCCAGAACCCCTCGCCGATAGAGGACGACATCGGCCTGGTGGAGATCCTGCACACGCTGGGCGCCCGATTCATGCAGCTCACCTACAACAACCAGTCGCTGCTGGCGACGGGGTGTTATGAGGCCGAGGACATGGGCATCACCCGCATGGGCAAGCAGGTGATCAAGGAGATGAACCGGGTCGGCCTGGTCGTGGACATGAGCCATTCCGCCGACCGTTCCACCATCGAAGCAGCGGAAATTTCCAGCCGCCCGATCGCCATTACTCATGCCAACCCGCATGAATGGTCGCCGGCCCTGCGCAATAAGAAGGATGATGTCATCCGCGCAGTGACCGGCCACGGCGGGATGCTGGGCTTCTCGGTCTATCCGCATCACCTGAAGGACAAGTCCAACTGCACGCTGCAAAGCTTCTGCGAGATGATTGCCCGAACCGCCGAGAAATTCGGCGTTGAACATCTCGGGATCGGCACTGACCTTTGCCAGGACCAGCCGGACAGCGTCGTCGAATGGATGCGTGTGGGTCGTTGGACCAGGGAGATCGACTACGGCGAAGGCTCCAAATCCGCGCCGGGTTTCCCGCCAATGCCCAGCTGGTTCGAAGACAACCGCGACTTCGGAAATATCGAAGACGGGCTGCGCAAGGTCGGCATGAACAACGACGAGGTATCAGCTGTCATGGGAGGCAACTGGTATCGCTTCTTTGAAGAGAATTTCGGTCCAAAATCGGGGGATTAAAGACCGGGATAGACAGAAATATCGGCCCGACCAGTGCGCGGGCCAACCAATGGGAGGGAAAGATGTCAGAGACATCTATGGAGACAACACCGCAGGAGAGCCGGATCAACAAGCCGCTATTTCTGCTTTCAGGCGGTTTTATCGCGCTATTCTGTGCCGCAGCACTGGTCAATCTTGACGGGCTGTCGGCACTGGTCGACTGGGGGTTCAACATCTCGGCGACCTATTTTGGCCTGTACTGGCAAATTCTACTGCTTGCGACCTTTCTGATCGGTTTGCTGCTCTGCGTCCTGCCCGGTGGGCGCGCTATTCTCGGCGGGCTGGCCGCGCCTGAATTCACCACATTCCAGTGGGGATCCATGGTCATGTGTACTCTGCTTGCTGGTGGTGGCGTGTTCTGGGCGGCCGGGGAGCCTATTGCGCATTTCCTCTACTCGCCTCCCCTCTACGGGGCCGAAGGCGGTAGCGAAGCCGCCGTTACCCCCGCTATCGCACAAAGCTTCATGCATTGGGGGTTTCTGGCATGGGCGATCCTCGGTTCGCTTTCCACGGTCATGCTGATGCATTATCACTATGAAAAGGGCCTGCCGCTGGCCCCCCGGACGCTGCTCTATCCGGTGTTCAAGGACAAGGCTATCAACGGCCCCATCGGGGTGATCGCCGACGCATCATCGATTATCGCCGTGGTAGCGGGTACCGTCGGTCCGATCGGCTTTCTTGGGCTTCAGGTGAGCTATGGTCTCTCCGATCTCTTCGGCATCCCGGACGTTTTTGCCACTCAGTTCGTGGTGATCGGCGCATTGGTGGCACTCTACACGATCTCGGCGATGACCGGCCTGTCGCGAGGCATCCAGATGCTGTCCAAGATCAATGTGATCCTGGCCGCCGTGTTGCTGGTCTATGTGCTCATTGCCGGGCCTACCGGTTTCATCTTCGGATCGTTCTTCTCAGGTTTTACGACCTATTTGGGCAACTTCTTCCAGATGGCGCTCTATCGCGGTGATGCAGGCATATTCGGCGCTCCCGGCTGGCTGGGATGGTGGACCGTGTTCTTCTGGGGCTGGTTCATGGGCTACGGGCCACTGATGGCTATGTTCATTGCCCGCGTGTCACGCGGACGGTCGATCCGGTCCATCATCATCATGCTGTCGATCATCGCACCCATCGTGACCAACTTCTGGTTCACCATCATCGGGGGCACGGGCATTGCGATGGAACTGGCTGAGCCCGGCACCATCTCCGCAGCTTTCGAAGGCTTCAACCTGCCTGCGGCACTGCTGGCAATCACGAACAATCTGCCGATGGGTTTCTTGATCTCAATCCTGTTCTTGATCCTGACCACGATCTTTGTGGCCACGACCGGAGATTCGATGAGCTACGTGATTTCCGCTACAATGACCAACGGCGACACACCAAGCATCGCTGTACGTGTTTTCTGGGGCATCGCCATGGGTGTGATGGCGATCATTTTGATCTCCGTCGGTTCCGGTGGCGTATCAAAACTACAGAGCTTCATCGTGGTCACCGCGGTTCCGGTGTCGCTCATTCTTCTGCCATCGCTCTGGGATGCTCTGCGCATCACATTGGCAAAAGGCAAAGAGAACTGAATAGCTGCCGGGCGCTGCTGGCGCCCGGCCCACCTATCCAAACTGCCCGACCTGTTCAGATCATACGGGATACGACTAACGACCTGATTACAAAGGCCAATCCGAATGACCGACATTCTCTGCCGTGAACCGAACACCGTCATGCGTCTGGCACGCCTTGGCTCTATGCACCAGTCGCGCCTGTCATTCATGCGGGTGCTGACCCGTCGTCTGGCGCGCGAAGGCTGGCGATTTGAACAGACCGCATTTGACATAGACGACAGCGGTCAGGGCCATGCAGTCTACACCGCATATGGGCCGGAGCGCGCATATTCCCTGGTCGCCTTTGCCCATGACCTGCCACCTGAAAAACGCTCCGACCGAGTGATTGCAGAGGCCTGGGACGCCACTTTCACACTATTTGACGGCATTCCTTCTGGCGCGGATATCGCCCGGCTGTCACAGAATATCCCCGTGCAGGAAGCCGGACGTGTGTCCGGGTCGGAGCTTTCTGTATCCCGTGCCAACCGGTCGGTGCGCCTCTGGGAACATGTGGTCAGCGCATTGGCCTCTGGCCAGCAGCCCTCCGCAGAGCAGATCGACGCCGTCGGCTATCTGATGCGGACAACGGCGGTCTACGGGTCCGGCAAACTGGGTGCGGCTGACCGCGAGATGATCGCGGAACGCCCCGAATTCCGTGCGCCGTTCCAGGTTGAGATGCTATCGGTCTACCTGACCCGCTGGTTTGTCACCGATCTGGTCCAGCATATGGCCGATTGTCGCGCCAAGGCTGAGGGCACCACCGCCGCAAAACTGGCTCCGGATCTGGCCCGGTCAATGGGGATCGGCAATTCCACCGGCCTTGGAATGGCGCCGTTTCTGCTCAACCACCCGGTGCTGTTCAACAACTGGGTCGCGGCGCGCGAAAAGGCGATCCAGGCGGTGCGCAATATCGAGGAAGCGCATCCGGACGATATCGCTGTGTTCCGCTCTCTGGTGGCACGCAGCAAGCTGACAATTGCAGATTGGCAGTCACAGCATCCGATTCAGATCCAGAAACTGAGCGCGCTGCGCGCCGACGCTGATCAGGTGACCAGCTACCTAGAAATCCAGACGCTGGCCGGTCCGAAGCCCTGGGATGCCCTCTACCGCTGGGCCGAAGAGACGCTCTCGCTCGAGGGTCAGGAATGGATCGCGTCGCTGATGCTGGAGCCCTACGGCGGGCTTGTCGATGGCTTCGCCGAAGATATGTCAGCAGATAACACCGCAACCTTTCGCATTGCGGGTGCTATGACCATTGGCGATCTTCGCAAGATCCTGCGGGACGTATACGCTTGGGCCATCGACACAAACTGGCAGGCCCCAGAGAACAAGGCACGCGCCTGGTATGTTTCGGAGGAAAAGCTCGAACCCCGTCTGGGTGAGCGCTTTGAGGAGCCCATCGAAGAATATGAGCAGCCGCTGGCACCGGGTCGAGATGCCGCGATGTTGTACCAGGCTCTGGCCCACTGGCCAGACGAGGCGCAGGTTGCAGATTTCCTGTTGCGCCATTCCGAACACCGCCATGTTCTGCGCCGTGTTCAGATCGTCGGCCGCGCGCCCTACGCGGAAATCCGTGACAACACGATTTCCGATCAGGTCCTGCCGATCGATATGCTGCGCTGCAAGCTGGCATTCTTTGGCGCGACGAAATTTGATCCCCGGTCAGATCGTTGGGTGCGGATTTGCATGTATGGCAATGCTCCGCTGCCCACCGAACTCACCGTTGAGAACGCGGAATTCTGGGTATTCCCCGAACTGGAAGAGGGTCTGGCATGAGCCATTCGTTGAATGAAATCGAGGCCATGAGCAAGCGCGCCGCCCGTGGCGCGGGCCTGTCCTGGGGATTGGCAGAAGAGGCCGCCAAGGGCACGCGCTGGCTTTCGTCTTTTGGGTTTCCCGGCACCGAGATGCTGGCAGATCTGCTGACGATGAATGATCGCATTCCCTCGATTGACGTATCGCCCGTTTCGCTGCGGGCCGAGGTCTGGCACGCCCCTGCCCGCCGGATGAGCCCCTTGATCGCCGGTGCAGCACTCAGCGATTGTGCCGTGCGCCTGCTGGAGCGTGGCAAGATCACGATGGAAAACGTCAATTTTCCCTTGCTGGCGGTGCCCTTCATGGGCGGCGCGGCCTTGCGACTGGGCCGACCGGTTGCCGCCGAATGGCAGGGCGCGCGACTGGCCACCGACGGCAAGCGGCTCTGCGTGCAGGGCTCCAGCGAGGCGCTGCACAGCCGGCTGGCGGAACGGATGGTATTCTCCGCCCCTGCGGAGATGACCGGCCAGCAAGAACCGGTGATGCGCGCAAGCGTCTCCAACGCAAGCTGGGATCAGCTGGGCAAGTTTGCCCATCGCACCTTTGCCCCGGCGACCGAGGAAAGCCGCCTGCGCGGCGCCGGGGCCGGCCTCAGCGACAACGACTGATCCACCCATCGACTGCCGGTCAGCCCGGCATTGACCCGAAGACTGAAAAACAGAAAGCCCGATATGACCGCAACCGAAACCCTGACCCTTGCCGAAATCGAAGACCTGGCCTTCCGCGTGTTGGTCAAGGCCGGCACCTCCGAAGCCAACGCCCGCCCCCTTGCTGTTGCAACCGCCATGACCGAAGCCGATGGCGTCGCCTCGCACGGGCTGGCCTATATCCCGATCTATGCCCAACATGTCGAATGTGGAAAGGTGGATGGTCAGGCAAAGCCGGTTGTGGATCAGCCCCGCCCGGCGGTTGTCACCGTGGACGCAGCGACCGGTTTTGCCCATAGCGCCATTGATCTCGGCTTTGAAAAACTGATCCCGCTGGCCCGCGAGATGGGGGTTGCGGTTCTGGCGGTGAACAACTCCTACAACTGCGGTGTCCTCGGAGTTCACACGCAACGGCTGGCGCAGGCAGGATTGCTTGGCATCGGTTTCACCAATGCGCCCGCGTCGATCGCGCCCTCCGGCGGTGCGAAGCCGGTTGTCGGCACCAACCCCTTCTCGATCGCGGCCCCGGACGCAGACGGGAATGCCGCGCTGCTGATCGACCAGTCCGCCAGCACAATCGCCAAGAGCGAAGTGATGAAACACGCCCGGGAGGGCAAAGCGGTCCCCGAAGGCTGGGTGCTGGATGCTGACGGGCAACCAACCACCAATCCCGAGGCCGGGCTCAAGGGGTCAATGGTTCCTTCCGGCGGATACAAGGGCGTCGGCATCGCCTTGACTGTTGAACTGATGGCGGCTGCCATGACCGGCGCGACCCTCGGCTCCGTCGCCAGCCCCTTCTCTGGCACCGCGGGTGGGCCACCAAAAACCGGCCAGTTCTTCATTGCGATCGATCCGGCAGCGACCTCGGGCGGCGCATTCCACGACCGGCTGACCGACCTGATCGCATCAATCCATGATCAGGATGGCGCACGGCTGCCGGGCGATGGTCGTCGTGGCTGCCGCACACGCGCCGCGTCTGAAGGCGTCGCCGTGAACGCCGCACTGCTGGAGAAGGTCCGCGACCTTCTCTGATCCGTCGCGAGGAACACAAGACACCACGATGAAGGAGGCCATATGGCCTCCTTTATTCGTTCTCCTGAACGCTAGCCCCGCAGAATGGCACCATCTGCGTCGAACGGCGGTCGCTCCAGAATGACCGCCCGGTGTGGACGCCCCAGGACCATGACCTCCACCGCATCACCGGGCATTGCCTCTCGAACAAAGCCAAGCGCCAGCGACATGCCCACGCTGTATCCATAGGCGCCCGAGGTTACGCGGCCGATCCCCTTACCATCCTTGAAAATAGGCTCTCCGCCGGTCGCATCGGCATTGGAAGCTGCCGTTCCGGCCTCATCCAGATGCAGCAGAACCATCCGTTCACGTGCCGGGTTCTCGAGGACCTTTTCTGCGGCAGCTTTGTTCAGGAAGTCTTTTTGCAACTTGCAAAGCCGGTCCAGCCCGACCTCCTGCGGCCAGTATTCCGGGCTATATTCCCGGCTCCAAGAGCCGTAACCTTTTTCGATCCGCAAGGACATCAACGCCCGACTCCCGACAGGACCTGCGCCGAACTCCTCACCAGCAGCCAGGAGCGCCGAGTAGAGACGCGGCTGATCTTCGCGCCTGCAATGCAGCTCCCATCCCAGATCGCCGGTGAAAGAAACCCGCAGTGCAAGCACCTGAATCCCGGCAAGATCAATCCAGGCCGAACGCATGAACGGAAACTCATCGGTCGAGAGGGAGGTATTTGTCAGCCGTTGCAGCATCTCACGTGATTTCGGCCCCGCGACATTGAAACCGCAGATCTCGTCTGTCAGCGACACGAACATAGTGCCTGCTGGCAGCGGAACCTCCTTGAAGAATCGCTTGTGATAGCGCTCGGCCATGCCGGATCCGATGATCCAGAACTCATCCTCAGAAACACGGGTCACCGTGAAATCCCCGGCAATCCCACCGCGTTTCGAAATCAGCGGCGTCAGGCAGGACCGTCCCACCGCATTTGGCATGGCATTGGCAAAGACCGCGTTCAGCCATTCTTCGGCCCCGGGTCCCGCACACCGGTATTTGGCAAAGTTGGATATGTCGATAATGCCCGCACGGGACCGCAGCATTCTGCACTCATCGCCAACGGGTCCCCACCAGTTCTGACGGGTGAACCCATTGGTATCCTTGGCGCCGGGCGTTTCTGCAAACCAGAGGGGATGTTCCCAACCCGCGTTGAGGCCAAAGACCGCGCCCATTTCCGCCTGTTGCTCATATATCGGCCGCGTCCGTGCCGGGCGACCAGCGCTGCGTTCTTCATTGGGAAAATGGATGGCAAAGCGATGGGCATATTGATCCCGCACCCGCGCCTTGGTGAAATCTTTGGTCGCCCAACTGCCAAACCGCGCCATGTCCCAGGCGAACATATCATATTGGGTCTCACCCTCGATGATCCATTGCGCCGCCATCAGCCCCATACCGCCGGACTGCGAGAAACCCGGAATAATGCCATTGCAGCAGAAATATCCATCAATTTCGGGCACCGGCCCCATCAGGACATTGGCGTCCGGCGACCAGATCATCGGACCGTTGATGACACGCTTGATGCCAGCGTCACCAACCGCAGGCAGGCGTTCGATGGCGTTCATCATGTTCTCTTCGATCCGCTCCAGATCATCTGGAAAGAGATCATGTGCAAAGTCGAGCGGCGTGCCCTCCTCGGCCCAGAACTTCATATCCTTTTCATAGGCGCCAACCAGCAGCCCCTGCCCTTCTTGCCGCAGATAATACTCACCGTCCCGGTCACTGACGGATGGCAGGCGGGTCCCATGCGCGGCCACGGCAGCCATGGTTTCGGTAACGAAATACTGATGCTCAGTTGGCTGCAACGGCAGCTCGATCCCCGCCAGCGCCGCGACCTCGCGGCCCCAGAGCCCTGCCGCATTCACCACCCAAAGCGTGCGGATATCTCCTTTGGGCGTCTTAACAATCCAGCTGCCATCGTCTTGCTGCTCGGTCGCCGTCACAGGGGTGAAACGATGGATTTCGGCGCCCCGCTGGCGCGCCCCGACGGCATAGGCATTCGTCACGCCAGAGGGATCGACATTGCCACCATCGGGTTCATACATAACACAGCGGATGCCATCGTAATTGACCAGCGGGTTCAGGCGCCTGGCCTCCTCGATGCTGATCTCGTAAAAATTCATCCCATAGAGCTTGGCCTTTGCGGCCTGCAACCTCAGCTGGTGTTCACGTTCCACTGTCTGCGCCAAATAGAGGGACCCAGGCTGAAACACGCCACAGCTCTGTCCGGTCTCAGCTTCCAGTTCCTTGTAGAGAGACATCGTATAGTGCTGGATACGGCTGATATTGGTGCTGTCATGCAACCCGTGGATATTTGCCGCCGCGTGCCAGGTGGACCCGGACGTCAACTCGTTCCGCTCCAGCAGCACCACATCTGACCATCCCAGTTTGGTCAGGTGGTAGAGGATTGAACACCCAATAACCCCTCCACCGATGACAACTGCCTGTGCTTCTCTACGCATCTTTGCTCCCTTCAAGAGCCTATCTTAACGGAGCAGCGATCCACACAGCCTCCGCTATCGGTTGAACCGCTTGGTGCCTGTGGCCGGTCGCACAGGTCACCATGCCAGCCGGTTTTTTCAGCACAAATACCCGTCTGTGACATGTCAGAAGCTGAGGCGCTGCACGCGCCCCCGTGCCGCAAGCCGCGCATTCAGCGGATCGGCTTCGGGCGCGCCGAGTTCCAGAGCAAAGACAAAGGCATGCGTGAGGAAAAAACAGGCCCTGTCGATATCGTCGGCCGCCTCTGCATAATCGGCGGCGAGTGAATAGAGCCGCACGAGAGCCGCGCCATCATCTGCGGCATGCGCCTGCAACAGGGCGCGATCAAGCTCATCGCGTTCCATGGCTCAGGAACTCGCTCATTTTGCACGACCTTTCTGAACCTCGGTCGCCACCCAGTGATGGAAGTTATGAGTTGGCCCATCCATCACCGGAGAGAACCGGCCGCCATCGAACAACACGCCGTGACGCCCCTTCTGCATGCCCTCCACCACAAATATATCTTCCTCGAAGACGGTCTTCCACAGCTGCGCATTAGAGGCACGCAAACCATCAAGTTCCGGCGTGTCCCGCTCGCTTCTGGCATAGTAAAGCTCGATATGCTCGACCGTATGCCCGCAGTCCTTCGGCTCCAGAACAATCGCGAAACTATGGTCACGCTGCACCCCCAACAGAACGTTGGGATAGACCGCGACATATTCCGCACCCTCATCCCATTGATCACTCAGCCCGTCGAAATCCGGCAGTTTCGCACCGGCTTCGTCGGTAAGTTGGCGATAGACCAGCGTGCCCTGACCCGAGTATTTTCCCCGCTCTTCAATGTTGTAGTGGTCTTCCAACCGCGAATAGCTGTTAAGCCCGGGGTGAACCCACGGCAGATGATAACTCTCGCAGTAGTTTTCGACCGCCAGCTTCCAGTTGGTTGCCACCTCCAGCTTCAGCGATGACCCTTCGCCACCGTGGTAAATCGGTGTCTCAAATTCGCGCCAGCGGTCCAGCAATGCGGCATGGGCTTCGGCGAACTCGGGCGCCTCGCCATCGACATTCACAAAAATCACGTCTCGCCAGATATGCGCCCGGACGCGGATCAGGCCAAGCTTGCTGATGTCGACATCGTCATGGGTACTCTGCCCGGGACCACCGATATGCGGGGTCGCACGCAATGCCCCGTCGAGCCCGTAGCACCAGCTGTGATAGGGGCAACGTATGGCCCCGCGGATCTTCTGTGGCTTGTCCACCAGGATCATACCCCGGTGGCGGCAGGTGTTTTGAAACGCGCCGATGTCACCGTTTCGGTCGCGCACCAGCAGCAGCGGCATACCAAGAAAGTCGACCGGTTTGGCATCGCCTGGTTCCGGAATATCCTTGCCAAACCCAATTCCTGACCAATTGGCAAAAAGAACCGAGCGCTTTTCCTCATCGAAAACGCGGGGGTCGACATAGTGTTCATTTGGCAGGCCGTTTGCCGTGTTTACCTCGGTCAGCACGGACGACAGGGGGGTATGCGTGTTCATCGAACTCTCCATGGCGTGAGCTTTTCCCTATTGGAGGATCGGATCAATTCCGCTCAATAGGGGAAAACCTCATTCATGAATGAGCCTGACTAAACCGAACTGCGGCTTGCCTCCGACAGGATCCAGGCTTTCAACTTGCGGGCATTCGGCGACAGTTCATCATCCGGCAGACCCACCAGATAGAACTCTTGCGGTGCCGGAACGCTCTGATTGCCGACAATGGCAAGCTTCTTGCTGTCGAGCATCGGCTGGATAAGCCGCTTCCAGCCAAGCGCTACGCCCGCCCCCTTACGGGCAATTTGCAACGCCACTGAATAGCTGGTCACGCGGGTGCCAACCGAAATGTCGCCCCGATGACCCAACTCGTGGAACCAGTCGACCCAGGTGGTCCAGCTCTGACTGACGTTGTGCAGATGGATCAGCCGCTGCGCTGCCAGATCCTGTAGCGATGAGCCCGCCAGTCCTTCGGCGATATCCGGCCGGGCAACCGGGACAAGTCGATCCCGATAGATCGCCGTATGGGCCAGCGTAGCGTCGGGATCACGCCCATACCTGATAAAGAAATCGAACTCCCGCGTGTCGTGAAATGGTCGATCCTGGGTGATCTGGTGAATGTTCAAATCCGGATGATCACGCCAAAATCGGATGATCACCGGCGACAGCCAAAGGGCTGCGACCGCCGTCGTCGATCCGACGGTCACGGCATCCTCCTCGCCCATCTGACGGGTCTTAGACAATTGCCGCGAGATCTGCCGGAACGATGTGGCCAAAGTCTCAAAGAGCGCCTGACCTTCGCGCGTCAGCTCGACACCGCGATGTTTCCGCTGGAACAACGCCACACCCAGCTCGCCTTCGAGAGCCTTGATCTGGTGGCTGACCGCTCCGGGTGTCACAGACAGTTCCTGCGCCGCATTTTTGAAGCTCAGGTGCCGGGCTGCGGTTTCAAAGGCCGCCAATGTGGTTAGCGGCGGCAGGTCGTAGTGTCGTCTGGACATGATGCGCCGCCATTCGTGGGGCCAGGGGTTAAGTCAGTTCACCTGAATATGAGTGGTTTTCGAATTGAATGGCAAATCCAAATGCGTTGGTGAGAGATCGCATTCATCACCTCCGGCCCCTGCCGATCCATAATCGGCCGGGGCAACCGTTCCGAAATCTATTGAAACGCCTCAAATCACGATCCCAGCACCGATAGTTCATGAGCATGAGGTAGCGCGGCACATGTGCCGCGCCATTTGCGTTCAGTTGATTTTTCCCGGCAGACTCAGGTCGCCCGACGCAATATCGAAAACATCCACCACGCAGAGCAACGGCGCATGCACATTTGCATTGACGCGCAGGGCCGACGTAACACCATCATACGCCACATCAGCCAGAGTCACATCGCTGCGAAATCCGACCGTCACAGTCACTTCCGGCCCGTTGAACAGGGGCGTAAATCCCGGGCTATCCAGATAGATCGGAAGCCCCGGCCAGGTGGCCGGCAGCTGCGGGGTGGCGCCTTCTGGAATGTCACGCACCGCCAACGCGCCCGGCCCGCAGGCTTCGGTCGGGGTCAGAACCACCCAATGACTGTGCCACAGGAGACCATCGTTGCCGGTATCGCCGTCGTTGTTTTCATCCACCAATGGCGTGTCGTCAAAGTCCGGGTGACTGGTTGCAGCCAGCGCGAGTATTCCGCTGCCTGCCTCAAACCCGACGGCAGCCGGGTCAAGCGAGGTCGGCCAAACATAGGAGAAAACCTCAGCCCCGCCGACCGAACCGACTGCTTCGGGCGTATCCGCGCCAGCGCTGCCATTTGTCGTCATGTGGAAGGTGACAGTGTTCCCCTTGCGGTGCGCATGAGCCGCAAGAATATCAAAGGATGCCGTCTTCCCCGCATCGGATGCCGAGATAATAGCGCCCTGCTGATGCACGGCATGATCGCCATCGGCGAACGCGCCGGTCGCGCCCGCCGCACCGAGGCCCAGGATCGCAGCCGTCACTAGAAATCGTGTCATTTTCGTCTCCATCTTAGTTCGTAGCGACTCGCTACCAAATAAGAGTTATTGCAGTTTTGATTTCGAGTCGATACCAATTGTTCATGACATCACACCACCGCATCCGCGCGCTCATCAATCGTCTGGCCCGTCTCGACGCCGCCGGGGGATGGTCTGACAGCCTGAATCCGGCCCAAACAGCGGCGCTGGACTACCTCGCGCGCGCCAATCGCTACTCACGGGCGCCCTCGCATGTGGCCGATTATCTGGGCACTACACGCGGCACCATGTCGCAAACGCTCAAGACACTCGCCCGAAAAGGGTTCGTGCGCGAAGAGCCAAAAACTGGCGATCAGCGTTCGATTTCTTACGGCGTGACAGCTGAGGGGCAGGCACTGGCCGAAGCGCCTTCGGTCATCGGCGGCGCATTGACCGCAATGCAGGACGTGGAAACCGCCGCGTTGGAAGAGGCGCTCAGCGCGACCCTGCGTGCGGCTTTGGAAGCCCGTGGCGGGCGCCCCTTTGGCCTGTGCAGGACCTGCGCCTACCACGACGCAGGCCCTGCCGATGGGTATTGCACCCTGTTGCAGCTTCCGCTGCAGCCCGGCGATCGAGATTTAATATGTGTTGAACATAAGGCGCTTTCAGATGACACCACCTGACCTATCCGCCCCGATCGCGGGCATTTTTCATGGCGCTGTCCACAGCCCATGGGCCGACAAACCGCCAACCGCCATTCACAAGTCCCCAGTCGCCGGATCTCAGATGATCGACATCAACGGCTTCACCGGCGACTCGCAGGCCGATCTGACGGTGCATGGTGGAGCGGACAAGGCAATCCACCACTACGCCAGCGAGCACTACCGCCTGTGGCAGGACGAGGCCGAGCTGCCTCCGACAGCGGTTCCGGCAGCTTTTGGCGAAAACATCGCCAGTTACGGGCTGACTGAGGACACCCTCTGCATCGGAGACATCCTGCGACTGGGAAGTGCTGTCGTTCAGATCAGCCAGGGCAGACAGCCCTGCTGGAAACTCGGCCTCTATACTCAGAACAAGCGGATGCCCTACCTGTTCCAGAAGACCGGCCGCACCGGATGGTACTACCGCGTCCTTGAGCCGGGGGCGGCACAGACGCACGACGAGATCAGGCTTATCGAACGGCGCCATCCCGAATGGACCGTACACCGCGTGACCCATGCGAGGCTGACTCGCAAGATCACAGCCGGAGAGGCCGCCAGCCTGGCCGATCTCGCTGATCTCGCCGCAGGCTGGCGCGCCGCCTTTGCGCGAATGGCAGGCGGCGACGCGGGCGAAGACACCAGCGCCCGACTGGGCGGCGTGCAGGCTTAGGAGCTGTGAAACCCAGCGTCCAGGACGCAGCCGTGAGCGCCGCCCTGGACGCCAGCCTATTCCCCGATCTGGCAGCGTTAGCCGGCCTGATACTGCGGGGCCGAGGCCAGAAACTGCCCATAAGCCGCCGCATCCGGGGGCGAGAATTGCTCGACCAGGGGATTCTTGCGCTTGCGCAGCTGTGCTCCCATGTCGGCCAAAAGCTCGTCGAAGTGTTTGAAATGAAACGGTGCTGAGCACAGACCGCCATAGACCTGCGCCGCAGGTCGCTCCCGACGGCGCCAGTCCAGCATCATCTCGATATTCTGCTCCATCTCCGCCCGGCTGGGCTGGTGAACCAGTTTGCCATCGGCATAGCGAACCAGCCAATTGGCAATCATCTCGGCCGACAGGACCGTGCAAAAGCTGGAGTTGAAACCGACAAACCCCATATCGGGCAGATCCGGGTTCACCGACAGGCGATAAACGCGATACTGCCCATCGTCTTCGATCAGCTTGTCACGATACTCCTGCGCCAGATAGGGTACACCCAGCTTCCAGCCAACCGCCAGCACCGCCACATCACATGGCACCACCTCGCCGCTACTCAGCCGCAAACCTTCCTCCTGATAGCTCTCAAACGTGCCGATAACGGGCTTGATACTGCCATCGTTCAACGCCTCAAACAGACCTGGAGTCACAATCGGGACCGAGCAGGACACCTCTTTTTCAATCGGCGTGGTGGGGACCATATTGTGCTTCTTCAGACCCAGTTGCAGCTTCAGCAGGGTCTCCAAACCGCGAAAATTGGCCCAGACCAGAGGCTTCAGCAGCGCGGCGACACCGCGTTGAAAAGGCGACTTACCCCATTGATTGAACTGCTGCTCCTGCGCCCGCATATATAGCAGCTTCTTGAAGTTGATGCCGCCGACATAATAGGGCACCCGCCAGACATTCTCCCGATAGACCAGCCGAACAGATCTCGCCCCACTCTTGGCCGCATTGACAGCAATATCGGTGGCCGATTTAGAGCCGCCCAGCACCACCACATGTTTGCCCGCAATCAGGCCGGGATCCGTATAATCAGATGAATGTATCACCTGTCCGCCACGGGCGATGAATGCGTCCTGACCGGGATGGGTGATGATGTTCTTTTCCGAAAACTGACCCGTACAGACCGCAACAAAATCGAAATCCTGTTGCCAACTCTTCCCGGCGGCCTCCAGTGTGAGGGTCCAGCCGGGCTGCCCATCCTGACGCCGCTCCATCACCGTAACGGAAGTGTTGAGCCGGAACAGTCGCGCCAGCCGGTGTTTCTGCGCGTAAGAATGCAGATAGGCATGAACCTGCGGACCTTTCGGCCATTCCGGGTAATCTGCGGGCATCGGATGATCGGTGTAGCAATATAGATCCTTCGGCGACTGTGTCTGCACATCCGGGTATGACCGCGACAGCTCCCAGACACCGCCGAAATCATGGCTGCGTTCATAACCGATCACCCGGTGGCCGCGTTCATCAAAGGCTTTGGCCGCAGCCAGACCACTGACACCGCCGCCGATAACCGCAACTGTTTTGCGTGTTGTCATGTCCTGTTCTCCCCTCTCGATCCAATCTGCGATGAACCGTTCTGTCCCTCACCTGCCTCCCCGCAGGCCGGTGTGTTTCCTGCCGGAACGGGGTTGGACGGTGGCACCGCCCTACCCGCGCTCCGGATTGCTCATACGTCGGCCGGGGGTGGCAGAAAATCGACCTCATGCAGCGCAGAGAGACGCACCAGCTCCTCCGGGTCGGTCACACCGTCCAGCTCAATGAACAGGTCAAACAGTTTGCGCGCGGGTGCGACGCCGAAAATACAATGCGCCTCAGCACCGGAACGGTTGAATATCGCATGTGCTTCGCCCTTGGGCATACGCACTGTATCCCCCGGCCCCGCCTTATGCACATCGCCCGAAAATTCCACCTCAAGCTCCCCCGACAGGACACTGATCCATTCATCCTGGGTTGGATGGATGTGCGGCGGTACAAAGGTGTCGGCCGGCAGAACCGCATCCCATATGAAGGCATCGGTGCTGAGCAACTTGGGCACATAGGTCTGCCCGACAACGGTCCAGGACATGCCGCGAATACCGTCTTTTGCCTTGGTGATCCCTTTTTCCATGAGGTCTCCTCCCTGAAATTGATCTGAGACCGCCAGACTGCACCAGCGTCGCACATTCGATTATCCAGAAAACGAACCCAATTGATGGCAGGATGGTTGAGGCTTGAAATATCTCCGGGGCAATCTAAGCTGCAGTCCTCTGATCTGGAGGCAAGATGGCCATCCCAGCCAACCCGGACACAGTTGAGCATTTGAGCAATCATCCGCTGCTGCGCACCGGGGATCTGGACGAGGCACGCCACCGGGTGGGGCAGAAATTCTGCGATCACCGGCTGGATTTCGCCAAACGGCATCAGGATCTCGCGGTCCGCCATAATCACGCAGCCGGGCGTCACTGCTCGATCAATTACCTGCACTACGGCGCCGATGTGACTATTGACCCCGGTATGTTGGACTCGTTCTACCTGTTGCAGATCCCGCTTTGCGGCCAGGCCAGCGTCCGGCATCGCGGCGCCGAGATCCTGGCCGACGCAACCACTGCAACGGTGCTCAATCCCGATCGGGACGCTTTGATGCGGTGGAGCGCCGATTGCCGCAAGCTGCTGCTTCAGATCGACCGGAATTACCTTGAAACGGTTGCGCGGCAGCTGATCGGAGCAGAACTGCCGGGGCCAATCCGTTTTGCCAGCCGCGTCGATCTGCTTGCTCCTGGCGGGCGGCGGCTGCGGCAGATGGTTTGTGCCTGCGTTCAGGCGGCAGAAGTCGGCATTTTGTTCCAGGGGCGTTTGCGTGGTTCGGATATCCGGGTGGAACAGGATCTGGCGCGAGAGCTATTGACGCGGCTGCCCAGCAATATCTCCCACATCATTGAACGGGCTGACCACGGGTCCCTGCCACCCGGCGTTCGCGCGGCGATGGACTTCATCCACGCCAATCTCAGCAACCCAATACAGCTGACCGACATTGCGGAACATGCGGGCATGAATGTCCGCACCCTTCAAAAGGGCTTTCGCCGCGCTTTTGGGCAGAGCCCGATGCGGGTACTGCGCAACGCGCGACTGGATGCGGCCCACTATCAACTGATGGCGCAGCGCGACACACCCGACGTCACCACCGCTGCATTTTCCAACGGGTTTTCCCACCTGGGCCGTTTTGCGCGCGACTACAAGGGACGGTTCGGGCATTCGCCCAGCCAAACCGCGCGGCGGCAATACACCCCTTAGGGCCTCGACCTTGTCAGCCTGTTGCGCGGGGGCTACATCTCTCCGCAGACCGCAGACCCGCACAGCTGCGCGACAGAGCATTCACCTCAGGACACTGATGTCAGACGGCAAGCCCAAACTCACCCGGACCGAGACCACCGCCAAACGGCGGCAGCAGATCCTTGAGGCGGCAGTCAGATGTTTTCTCGAAACCGGCTATCACCAGACCGGTGTCCGCGATATCGCGACGCGCGCCGGCGTCAGCCTCGGTAATCTCTATAATCATTTCCCCGGCAAACATGATGTGCTGGTCGAAATCGCTGCGCTGGAACGACAGGAACTCTCGCCGTTTATCGACGCGCTCACCCAAGCGCGCCCGCCGCTTAAACTGCTCGACAGTTTTGTAAAATCCTATGCCAAATATCTCGCAGTGCCTGAAAACGTTATTCTGGGTCTGGAGATCACCAGCGAGGCCATCCGCAAACCCGATATCGCTCGGTTGTTTCTGGACAATCGAAACGCGCTGGTTGCAGCCCTCGCCAAGGTAATCGAACGCGGTATGTCCACAGGTGACATGCGCCGCGATCTCGATCCGGAGGGCACGGCGCAGATGATTGTCGATCTGATCGAAGGCAGCGCCTATCGCAGTGTTCTGGACAGGGTTCCGATCCGGCGTATGCGCGCAAACCTGCAAGGATTCATCACTGCGGCAGTTAGGGCAGAATAACCTCAGATGGGCGTATCACGGACAAGTCTCACGCCCAGATGCGCCGGGGGTGACCCTACTGCACAGCCCCCACGAGCGGGATCGCGGACAAGAAACGGAACTGCCGCCAGATGCTCGCCCGCAACGAAATACGCCGGACAGCGATCGGGGCTGGCCCCGGACTCGCCGGCATAGCAGTCCTGTGTCCATTCCCATACATTGCCATCCAGATCGACAACACCATAAGGCGAAGTTGCATAACTGCCCTGGGGGCGCAGCGTCCGGCTGCGCTGCTCACCAAGGAGATAGGCCGAAGCCCAGCTAAGATCGGGATCGCTAAAGATCGGTTCAGGCTCGGCTGGGAGTACCGGCTCCGCGAGATAGGCCCATTCCGCAACACTTGGCAGGCGATAGCCGCCATCACTGCCCGCATTGATCCACGCCAGATACTGGCTCACATCAACATGGCTCACTCCCGTTGCAGGCATTGTCTTTGCATCCTGATTGGCGCGAGTGCGCAGCTTTAGGCTGCACATCCCATCTGCGTGACAGCGGTTCCACTCGGCGACGGTGACTTCATGTCTCATGACATAAAGTCCGCGCCCAGCATCTGGCTCCATGGCGGCCAGAACCAGCTCTGGATGGACACTCTCCCCCGCCGACCCGATGGGCCCGCGAGGGAGATATTGTCCAAGCGCCCAGATCAGCGCTGCCGCCACAGCCAGGCCAAGACCCAGCAGGGCTATCCGGTTCCCGGTATCGTGCGAAATGGCGGCAGTCATGTGGGCTTTCCTTCTGCAAGCGCTGGTGGCGCAACCGTTCAGGTTTCAAAGCTGCGGGGAGCAACCACCTGTTCCATCAGCGCATTGTTCCAGGCCCCATCGACCACAAAATGCGCTGTGGCGCCCAGTAGAACCGCCTCGATCAGATTGTGGTTCACATAGGCATAAACGCCGGGTTGTTCGAAGGTATACATCGCCGCCATGGCACTTCCGCCGCGCACGAACCAGCTCTCGATGCCAGTCAGCGGCGCATCTGTGAACGACCCTGTTTCCCACACATAGTTGCCATGCCCACCAATCAGGTGCGGACGCGAGTCGCGATTGGCCTGATTGTGGATCATCAGAACGGTCTCACCGACCTTAGCCCGCAGGGCGTTTTCACCCGTCAGCGCGCCAACCGCACCATTGAACACGGAATGGGTCGGCACCAGAGTGCGCATCGCTTCGATACTGTCGGCGTAGTCGTCACCGGCCAAATCGTAGGTCCGGTAATCGCCGTTTTCATCCATCGGCAGATAGTAATCCTGCTCGCCGATATAGGCGATACTGTCATAGCGCAGCGGGTTACCCTCACCGTCTTTCAGACCATCGCGCGGCAGCACCATAATGGCACCATTCATACCATGCGTGACATGATAGGGGATCATCGCGCCGCCCGGCGCACAGTGATAGGTGAAGCAGCCGGCCTTGGTTGCCTTCCAGCGCAAGACGGTTTCTTCGCCGGGGAAGACATGGGTCAGACCGCCTCCGCCCAACGCCCCTGTCGAGGCATGGAAGTCGATATTGTGCTCCATCTGGCTATCGGTCGGATTGCGCAAAGTGAGTTCGACGTAGTCGCCTTCATGCACGATAATCAGCGGACCGGGGACCGACCCGTTGTAGGTCAACGCCCAGATTTCGGCGCCGGTATCCTCATCCACAACCATCAGTCGCTCTTCTGTGATCAACTCGATCTCGACGATTTTCGGACCACCGGTTGCGACCTGCTCGTGCTTGGGGGCAAAGGGAGGTGCAACCAGCTCCTGTTTGACGCGGGTATAGCCGGAGAGATCAACCGGCGCCGCCTCGGCCTGAGCCTGTGCTTCGGCCTGAATGAACCGCGGCGCCGCGCCGCGCAGTGGCGGAACAGCGGCCCGACGGGCTGCACCATTCGCCGCGGATGCCAGTCCGCCGGTCAGGGCCGCAGCACTCGCCAGAACTGTCCCACGCAAAACGTTGCGACGGCTTGTCGGTGCAAGTCCGGGATTGAAGCGTTTGGTCATTGTCACTCTCCTTATCATTCGATCAGCCCAAAATCGGCGGGCGTTGTGAGTGGAATAGGGGTCTCCGGCCGCTCAGGGGCGGAGGCGTCCTTTCCTGCGCCGATGCAGCCGGAAGACAGCGCATCCCGCAGGTCTTAGTGTCGCGATTAATCTAGCTCGTCACACCCGACAGAACTTTGCGGCAGCGCAAAGACGGCGCGGCTTTTTGGCTGCGAGAGCGGCAACAGACTAAAGACATGGGTGACCATCACCGCGATATCGCGATAGGATGAACCAGTTCCTTGTTCGGAGATGCCGTGCGCCACCTACATGAAAGCCTGCTTCGACCGCTGCCGCCCTTCTCGCAGCTGGAGGATATCCAGATCCGCAGAATTCTTGATCAGGCAAGCAGCCGCGGCCTCGGACCCGGAGAGACCATCTTTGAAGAAGGGGCGCCTGCTGATCGCTTCTACCTGCTTCTGGACGGCACCATCCGCGTCGTCAGGATCACCAGCGACGGCGATCAGGTCACCTCTCTCCACATCCCATCCGGGCAGCTCTTCGGTATCGCCAAGGCATTGGGACAGGACCGCTACCCTGCAACGGCGGTGACCGCCAGTGAGGCGCTGATCCTGTCATGGCCGACCTCGCTGTGGAACAGCTTCACCGCTGACTACCCGGGCTTTGCAACTGAGACATATAAAACTGTCGGCGCCCGGGTGGGTGAGATGAACACCCGCATCATGGAAATGTCGACCCAGCATGTCGAACAGCGCATCGCCCGTGCGCTGCTGCGGCTGATCAATCAATCCGGTGTCAAGGTGGCCGAGGGCATCGAGATCGGATTTCCGATCACCCGCCAGGATGTATCTGAACTGACCGGCACCACGCTGCACACGGTCAGCCGCCTGCTGAGTGCCTGGGAAAAAGACGGCATGGTCAGCAGTAAACGCAAGAAGATCACAATCTGTGATCCGCATCGACTGATGCGGCTCAGCGATCCCTGATCGCGCGGCGGGTCGGCTTGCCTGCCTAGCGTCATCGCTGGCCGCAGGAACCGACTTAACCCCGGTCGCCGCGAGCCAAGCGAACTGCCTCAGCCAGTTCGAGGCGAAACATATCCTCGTTAAGGTGATATTCGGCGCAGGCCTCTGCAACCGAATGAAATGGGCTGACCATGCAGCCGACGCACAACATGCCATGATCCATGAAAACCCGCAGTGTTTCCGGCCAGGTGGTCAGCAGCACGTCAAGCGGCAGGTCAGGGTCATCCAGTTTTGGTGGCAATTTCACAAGCCTGTCCTCTCTTCGATATCACGCTAACAGCCGCAATCGCGCCGAACCTTGCGCTTGCGCAACCTTTGCCGCTGCGCCGCGCGCTATCACCGGATGATCAGCAACTGCCGGAAAGGGCCAAGCCATGGCTGAATTTCTGACCAAGTCGCGGGCGCGCAATGTGTTCTACGGAGGGTCAATCTTCTTCGTCGTCGTGTTCATTGGCATGACCGTGCACAGCCACCGCTACGTCGTGACCACCTCGACCGCAGGAATGCCCCTGACCGAAGAGGTCAGCCTCGGCAAACGTGTCTGGGAGCGTCACTCCTGCATCAACTGTCACACGCTGCACGGCGAAGGTGCCTATTTTGCCCCCGAAGTCGGCAATGTCATGACCCGCTGGGGCGTTCAGGACGAACCGGAAGAGGCCTTCGAGACACTGAAGAACTGGATGGAGAGCCAGCCCAGCGGTGTCGAGGGTCGCCGTCAGATGCCGTATTTCCAACTCACCGACGAAGAGATCCGGGGCCTGGCCGAATTTCTGCGATGGGCCGATCAGACCGACACTCAGGGCTGGCCGCCCAATGACGCGGGCTAAGGGAGAGACACAATGAAATATCAATCTCAGAAGGTCGCTCAGGCCTATTTCATCTGCGCTCTGGCGCTGTTCGGAATTCAGGTGATCGGCGGGCTATTGGCAGGCTGGATCTATGTCGCCCCCAATTTCCTGTCCGAGCTTCTGCCGTTCAACATCATTCGCATGATCCACACCAACGCGCTGATCGTCTGGCTGTTGCTTGGGTTCTTTGGCGCTGCCTATTTCCTGATCCCTGAGGAATCCGAACGGGAGATCTTCTCGGTCAAACTTGCCTATCTGCAACTTGCCATCCTGATGATCGGCACACTTGGCGCTGTTGGCTCCTATCTGGTGGGCATCCACGGAGGGCGCGAATTTCTGGAGCAACCGCTCTGGGTGAAATTCGGCATCCTCGTGGCCGCGCTGATCTTCCTGTTCAATGTGTCGATGACCGTGCTCGCGGGCAAGAAAACCGCAATTACCAACGTGCTCCTGATGGGCCTGTGGCTGCTGTCGCTGCTCTGGGTCTTTGCCTTTATCAACCCCGAGAACCTGTCCCTCGACAAAATGTACTGGTGGTTCGTCGTCCATCTCTGGGTCGAAGCGACCTGGGAACTGGTTATGGCGGCGATTCTGGCCTTCCTGCTGCTCAAGCTGACGGGCGTGGACCGTGAGGTGGTCGAAAAATGGCTCTATGTCATCGTTGCCACTGCGCTGTTCTCGGGCATTCTCGGCACCGGACATCACTTCTACTGGATTGGCCTGCCCGGCTACTGGCAGTGGATCGGCTCGATCTTCTCCACCTTTGAGGTGATCCCCTTCTTCCTGATGATGTCCTTTGCCTTTGTGATGGTCTGGAAGGGGCGCAAGAACCACCCCAACAAGGCCGCGCTTCTGTGGTCGCTGGGATCGAGCACCGTGGCGTTCTTTGGCGCCGGTGTCTGGGGGTTCCTTCATACCCTGCATGGTGTCAACTTCTACAGCCACGGCACTCAGATCACTGCTGCACATGGGCATCTGTCCTTCTACGGGGCATATGTGGCGCTGAATCTCGCGGTCTTCACCTATGCCATGCCGATGCTGCGTGGACGGGCACCCTATAACCAGGTCCTGAACATGGCGAGCTTCTGGCTGATGACAGGCGGCATGGCCTTCATGACCTTCGTCCTCACCTTTGCTGGCACCATCCAGACCCATATGCAGCGCGTCATTGGCGACTACTACATGGATGTTCAGGATAGTTTGGCGATTTTCTACCTGATGCGGTTTGGTGCCGGGGCCGCCGTTGTGATTGGCGCCCTCCTGTTCATCTATGCGCTGCTCGTGGTGCGTCGGAACGAGCTGATCGCACCGGGCCCGGTCCATGAGACCAGCACCATCGCAGGAGAATAGCCATGAATATGCAAACCCCCTGCGCGATCCCGCACTACTCTGAAATAGCAGGAGAATGCACCCTGTTCGAAACCGCATACAGCCAGGGCCTCCCCCTTCTGCTAAAGGGGCCAACCGGCTGCGGCAAAACACGTTTCGTCGAACATATGGCCGCCCGGCTCGGCCGCCCGCTATACACTGTGGCCTGCCACGATGACCTCTCGGCCGCCGACCTGATTGGCCGCTACCTGCTGAAGGGCGGCGACACCCAGTGGGTCGACGGACCACTGACCCGGGCTGTCCGAGAAGGCGGGATCTGCTATCTCGATGAGGTCGTCGAGGCGCGCAAGGATGTGACAGTTGTGCTGCACCCTCTGACAGACAACCGCCGCAGGCTGATGATCGACCGCACCGGAGAAGAGCTGGTGGCACCGCCAGGCTTCATGCTGGTCGCTTCCTACAATCCGGGCTACCAGAACGTGCTGAAGCGTCTCAAACCCTCAACACGTCAGCGCTTTCTCTCAGCCAGCTTCGACTTCCCGCACCCGCAGGCGGAAATCGCCATCGTTGTGCAGGAAAGCGGCCTGGATCCGTCCCGTGTTCAGCCTCTGGTCCGGCTGGCCGGGCACATCCGGTCGCTGTCGGGCATGGATCTTGAGGAAGGTGTCTCGACCCGGCTGCTGATCTACACCGCCAGCCTGATCCAAAGCGGCATGGCGATAGAAGCGGCACTGGACGCCGCGATCATCGAGCCCCTCACCGATGAAGAGGATATCAAACAAGCGCTGCGCGATCTGATCGCCACGATCTACGGGTAGCGCCATGAAATTGCTCGACCTGATGGAGCCGGAGGAAACTGTTGGCAACCTCTGGCACGATATGGCCAGCAATCTCGCCGGTGAGGTCGCAACGGATGGTGAAATGCTATCTGCTGCGGCCTGCCGGTTGCAGGACCTGCGGCGCAGCCTTGCCGTCCTGTTTCGCGCCTTGGGGGGAACTGCCTCTGTGGAATTGGTCGAAACCCCCGCTACCGTCGCGCAGCATCGTCGCTCCTTCGGCCATCGGATCGCCGCTGACCGGCTGCGTGAATATATCCCCTGCTATGACGGCACCCGGCTGGCCCTGCCGCCGGTGATCGCCTGCTTTCCCAGCTACGATCTGAACCGGGCCGCCTATTTCTGGCTTGTTGCGCTGGCGGCGGCAACCGATCCAGCAGAACTGCACCCGCGCGCCGACATGCCTGCGCAGGCGCTGGACATGGCCCGGATCCGGGCCAACATTGCCGCCAGCAGGCGGGCTGCCCAACATTGTCCGGGCCTGCGGCCCGCCTATCTCCGGATGGCCGCTCTATGTGTGACACAACGCCAATCACGACCGTTGCATACGGCCGAACGCGCAGTGGCAGAGCAGATCGTCGCCGCCCTGTCGTTGGATCCTTGGGCCATGGCGGCCGACTGGGGCGAATTCACTCCCTCGACAGACAGCAGCAGGTCCCAAAGATACATGCCCTTCGCTCCGGTGCCGATCTGGCTGCGCTATTCCTCCCCCGAGAGTTCCGCCTCGGCTGCGGCCGATCCTGATGACCAAAGGACGCCACTGGCCGCCGCCACCATCAGCCAACGCAAGCTCGGCGTGCGTGCAGACCAGGAGCAGGCCCGTCGCAAGGACAGCTTCATCCTGCACCGATTCGAATCAATCCTGTCCTGGGTCGAATCCATGAACATCAACCGCAGCGTTGATGACGACGATCCGGACAATGCCCAGAAAGCCGCCGAGGATCAGGATCTGATAACTCTGACCAAACACGACCGTCGCCTTGCCTCGCGGCTTCGACTGCATTTGGACCTGTCGCCCGCAGATGCCGAACACGAACGGTTGAGCGCTGAATTCACCTATCCCGAATGGAACCATCGTAGCCAAAGCGAGATGGCGGATCATTGCCGCGTGCTGGAGGCCGCAGCGCAGCCTGACACCACACGTCCCTTCCGCCCCAATCCGCGCCAGATCCGCAGCGTCCGTCGCCAGTTCGAGACCCTGCGTCCACGCCGGATCCTGCAACCGCGCCAGATCGACGGCGCCGAGCTGGATCTCGATGCGGTGATCAGCGCCCGCGCCGAGCTGGCCGCAACAGGGCGCGGCAGTGACCGGCTCTGGCAGAACACACGCCAGCAACAGCGGGATTTATCGGTCGCCTTTCTGATCGACACATCGCGTTCCACCGAGGCCGCAATTGCGGACAGCAGCGTGATTGAGATTGCGCGCAATGCCATGGCGGCGCTGGCGTTCGGGATCGACGTGGCCGGCGACAGATTGGCGATCTGGGGGTTCTCCTCGCTCCGCCGCGATCGCGTTTTCCTGACCCGCTGCAAGGGGTTCGACACGCCGATGTCTGAGGACGTCACCGCCAATATCGGCGCGTTGCAACCGGGCCATTATACACGGCTTGGCGCCGCAATCCGCCACGTCAGCGCGCAGTTGGCAACGGAGTCGTCCAGCCGTAAGCTGCTGATTATCCTCACAGATGGCAAACCCAACGATCTGGACCATTACGAAGGCCAGCACGGCATCGAAGACAGCCGCATGGCCGTTCGGACAGCCCGGCGCGCAGGCCAGCGCCTGCACGGCATCATCATCGACGAAGACGGTCAGGACTGGTTTGCCCGAATTTTCGGACGCGGCGGGTTTTCACTGCTGTCGGATCCCACACGGCTGACCCGCGCGCTGCCCGACATTTACCGAACACTCACACAGGAGACCTGACATGCGCCGTATCTTGCTCATCCTATCCTGCGCCGCGACCGTCGCTTCGCCCGCCATAGCCAAGGGCTTTGACCGGCCTGTTCCGCAGGCGCAATCGGCAACTGCCGAATTCTGGTTTGCACTGGCCTGCATCGCCTTGGTTATGGCGCTTGCGGCGGTGCACATGCTGGTGATGCGGCGATGACTGCGCGAGCCGGTTGGTCGCGCTTGCGCATAGCCGTCACACTCTACCCGTTTGGCTCCGGTGCGATGGCACTGAACGTATATTTCGCTGCTCTGATCACCAGCTGGCTGGGTCTGCCCGTTCTGGGCATATCCCCGTCGATCATCATAGGTGCGGTAATCGCCCTGCCCGCCACCTACGCCTTTGCCGGACATATCCGACGCCTTATGGACAGCGCCGAAGTGCCGCAATCCTGAACCTGTTACCCGAATACCAGCGGAGCTGACCCATGGCCGTGACCACCAAGGCAGATGCCGGAAATTCCACAACGACATTGCGCACCCCGCCGATACTCTCCTATGGTTTCCGGCCGTTTTTCCTGCTTGCGACGCTTTGGGCAGGACTGGCGATGATCGCCTGGATCGGGCTGCTCGGCGGCACGCTGACCCTACCGCTCAGGCTTGATCCTGTATCCTGGCACGCGAAGACTTTTCTCTTTGGTTACCTCAGCGCCGTTCTCGCGGGTTTTCTGCTTACCGCCGTGCCAAACTGGACCGGTCGCGCTCCGCTCACCGGAGGACCACTGCTGGCACTGGTTCTGTTGTGGATGGTGGGACGTCTCGTGACGCTATGTGGCGCATTTCTTCCGGTCTGGACCGTCACTCTGGTCGATGTGAGTTTTCCACTCATGCTTGGCGCCGTGGTCCTGCGCGAGATCATCGCAGGAAAGAACTGGCGCAACCTCGTCATCCTTCTATTGCTGGCAATACACGCATTGGCGCTGATTCTGCTGCATCTGGAAACGGCTGCGGGCGGCTATCCCGCACAGGGGTTGGGGCTGCGTCTGGGACTGGCCAACGCGATTGGAATGATCTGCCTGATCGGCGGACGTATCATCCCCAGTTTCACCCGGAACTGGTTGGTCAAACAGGGGGCTGATGTGCGTCCTGCGGATCCAATGCAATCTCTGGACAAAATCGCATTGGCACTCAGCCTGCCGACCTTGGCCATATGGGTTGCTGTACCAGATCACATCGCAGCCGCAGCGGCGCTGGCCATCTTTGGTGTTGCGCAGATGCTGCGACTGGTCCGCTGGCAGGGACATCACACAGGAGCGGAGCCACTGCTGGGCATTCTGCATCTGGCTTATGCAATGATCCCCATCGGCGCCCTCCTGATGGCCTCGATCCGGCTGCTGCGGCTGCCGCTGGATCCCGCATCCGCCCAGCATCTGTGGATGGCCGGAGCTATTGGCATAATGACGCTGGCCGTCATGATCCGTGCCACGCTCGGACATACCGGCCGCCCACTGGTCGCAGGAGCAGGCACCCGACTGCTCCTGTTGGCGATCATCATAGCCACCTTCGCGCGGCTTGTGGCGAACAGCGGGTCCGATATAGCGCATGAGCTCTATCTGATCTCAGCAATCGCGTGGTGCATCGCCTTCTTCGGCTTCGCATTGCTCTTCGGACGGGCCCTGGTCTCCACCCGACGACCGGCGACGGACACCTAGCGCGACACCATCGTCGGGACTGTACCAACCTAGTGCAATGATTTTGCTCACAAAACCTTAGGTAATACAGCAGAATCACTCGCCATCACGCCGCAGTCGAAGTAACATACTGCACATGCGATTCGCGGTACATATCCTGCCACGGCTGGCCATGATGCTAGCGCTGGTGCTGGCCATGGTCGGCACCGGATTTGCACATCGCTATGACCGCGCCGTTGACTCGCCCGACTATGCCGCCTTTGTCGCCGCAGGCGGCACATTAAGCGATCTCTGTGGTGACAGCACGGACCCAGATCACGGTGCTCTTGCAAAATGTGAGGCCTGCCGACTGACCGCAGCGGCCCTGATGCCGAGCCATCCAGAAACGCCCGGCCTGCGCTTGGTACAGCGTCCGAGAACACGCGCAGCCGTCGTCAAACCGCTGCGCCGAGACCGCCCGCGTGGTCCGGCACATCGCACCCGGGCCCCTCCAGCGCCATTGACCTTCCTTCTCTGACGTCAATTGCAAACTATGCGCTGCCACACCGGCAGCGAAAAAAGGCCTGGAGCCAACCTATGACCCTGCCCCATTCCCCCGTGCAGCCGCAGGGCCGCACGCAGAAACTCTATTTTGCTGCCTGGCGGTGGCATTTCTACACCGGTCTGTTCGTCATTCCGTTTCTCGCAACACTCGCGCTAACCGGGCTGGCCATGCTGTGGATCGCCTGGGTCGACGGGCGCGATGGCGAACGTACCCCCGTCACTGCCCAAGCCCACGCCCTGCCACTTTCGGCGCAGGCCGATGCCGCGCAGGCAATCCTGCCTGATGGCATCTTGAAAACATATGTGGCCCCCCGAGGGGCCGACCTCGCCGCGCTCTTTCGCATCGATCACGACGGTGACGCAGTGATGGTTGCGGTCGACCCCTATACGGCCACGGTCATCGAAACCTTCCCGCGCCGCAGCGGATGGTATGATTTCGCCGACAGTCTGCATAGCGATCTGATGCTCGGCGTCACTGGCGACCGCATCCTGGAAACCGCTGCCTCTCTGACCATGCTGCTGATCGCGACCGGCCTATACATGTGGTGGCCCCGAAATCTGGGCTGGCGCCACGCATTGCTGCCGAGCCGGGGACGCGGCCGGACGACGTGGAGATCTCTGCACGGGGTGGTCGGTTTCTGGATTTCGCTTTTCCTTGCACTGTTTCTGGTTTCAGGCCTTGCCTGGGCCGGTCTCTGGGGTGGGAAAATGGTTCAGGCCTGGAGCCAGTTTCCGGCGGAGAAATGGGACAACGTCCCCCTGTCCGGCGATACCCATGCCAGCATGGACCACACCCGCCGCGAGGTTCCCTGGGCACTTGAGCAGACGCCGATGCCAGCTTCAGGGGGAACTGCGGGCATCAGCGGTATTATCGGTGCAACTGTCGACATCGACAGCGTTGACGCCCTGGCGCGCCAGATCGGATTTGGCGGACGATATCAGCTCAGCATTGCACGCGGCGATACCGGTGTCTGGACCCTAAGCCGCGATTCCATGAGCACCGACAGTATCAACCCCACCTCTGACCGGACTGTCCATGTCGACCGCTACACCGGCAAGATTCTGGCGGATGTCCGATTTGCCGATTATTCTTGGCCCGGAAAGGCGATGGCCGTCGGGATTGCCCTCCATATGGGCACGTTGGGGCTGTGGAGCGTTCTGGCAAATACGCTGGTTTGCCTCTCCATCCTGTTTCTATGTGCCAGTGCCGTGGTGCTCTGGTGGAAGCGTCGTCCTACCAAATCAGGCCGCCTCTCCGCCCCCCCGATGCCCAAGGAGCTGCCTCTCTGGAAAGGCGCAGGACTGGTCGGAATTGCCGTATGCATTGCCTTTCCGATGGCGGGGCTGGCTCTTCTGGCGCTGCTGATGCTGGACGGGTTGATCCTGACGCGCCTGCCCGCGCTACGCCACCGCCTGACATAACATCAGTCGAAACATGCGGCAGATACGCCAGCGACCAGGCATGCCCACGACCCAAGATATGACTGCACCGCCCGATGGGCGGTGCAGAGGGTCTCACTTCTGAGATGCGCTGGCCGGATCGCGGAGCCGGTCACGCAGTTTGTGCAATGTCACCACGGCGCTGCTATCGTTGAGATTGATACCGCCGGTTTCCTTCGCAAGCTTCTGTAGTTCCGCATAGAACTTTCCCAGGGCCGCAAGCGTCTGCACGACAAGATCGAAATCCTGCAGAGATTGCCGCTCTTCGCGGGTTGGAGGCGTCCCACGCTCAAAGATTGTAAGCACCGTATCTTCAAGCGCCTGCACCTGCGTTTGCAACCGCTGCATTTCCGCGCGTGACACATCGCAAAGATCACTCACCGTGTGACCCTTTGGCGGTGGTGTCGACTGCATGTTCATAGGCGGCCAACCACTTGCTCGATTGCCTGCTTCATAGTGGCAACGGTGAACGGCTTGCGAATGATGTTATTCATCGCCAGGCGACGACCGACTTCAACGATCTCCGGTGTCGGTTTGCCCGTGACGAGGATAAAGCCTACACGTTGTGTCACGCGGTGCTCACGCAGCGCTTTCAGCAGGCCAAGCCCATCCATGCCCGGCATGTTGTAGTCGGACAGCACCAGGTGAACCGGATTGGTCACAAGCTTCTGAAACGCAGATTGCCCGTTGTTTTCAACCATGTAGTTACTCACGCCAAGCTCGTCCAGACATTGGGTCAGGATGCCTCGGCTGGTAGACATATCGTCAACGACCATCACACGCAGAGAGTCTTTCAAGCTCATTTTTAGTTCCTCATTTTCTCTTTTTTTGCCGGACTGCTCAGGTGTTCCCACCGGCAGGAGAGTTTAAGTAAGTGGTGATCCCGACGGTCTGCAGCGCCGATGCCGCAGGGCCGGACATACGTTCCGAGTGGCCGATAAACAGATAGCCTCCCGGATTGAGACTGCGCTGAAAGGCGTGCCAGACCTTTTGCTGGGTCGGGGTGTCGAAGTAGATGGCCACGTTTCGACAGAAGATGGCGTCAAACTTTCCTTTGAACGGAAAGGGTTCGATCAGGTTGAGCACACCAAATGTCAGCAGGGCACGCAGATCTTCGCGGATCGCACCATCTTGCCCTTCGATCTTATAGTAGCCGCTGTATTTCTGCGGGATCTGCGACAGCTCTTCAGCAGAGTAGCGTGCCGACGACGCCTTGCGGACAACAACAGGATCGATATCGGTGCCAAGGATTTTGACATCCAGTTTCTCAACATCCGGGCACAGTTCCTTTAGCACCATCGCGATGGTGTAGGGTTCCTGCCCGTTCGAACACCCTGCCGACCAAATTCGCACCCTATCTCCGCGACGCGCCTTTTCCAGGAGCGGCGGCAGCACGTCGTCGCGCAAAGTGTCAAAGTGATGCGGCTCTCGAAAGAACTGCGTCACATTTGTCGTCAGCAGAGACAGCAGCTCGCTGCGCTCCACATCCGCATTTGGTCCGTTCAACTCCTTCAGGTAGGATTTGAAATCGGTATAGTTGAGCTTGCGCAACCGCCGCGCCAAGCGAGAAGAAACCAAGGGTTTCTTGCTGCTGGACATGGCCAGCCCAAAGTGCTTGTGCGCGAAATCGGCGATGGCTTCGAAATCCTGATCAGACAGGGTGAAACCATCCGCACGAGAATCAATGGGATTGGCAATGGTCACGAGATCACCTGTTCCGGTACAGTGATGACCGCATCCAGATTGATGATCCGCACCATGGTTTCATCGTGCGAAATAATCCCTTGGATGTAGTCCATCGTGTTGCGACTATCCACCGGCGGGGTGTCCTGGATATCATCCGGGTTGATCGAGATGATCTCCGATACGGACTCTGCCAGCAGACCAACCGGCTTGCCGTGCACCGAGACAACGATCACGACGTTTCGCTCGCTCGCTTCGGTCTGCTGCAGCCCAAACCGCGCGGACAGATCGTAGATCGGGATCACCGCGCCGCGTAGGTTCATCACGCCCAAGACATCTGCGGGCGCATGAGGCAGGATCGTCACCGGAGACCAGCGACGGATTTCCCGGATCTGCGTGATTTTCAGACAGAACGCCTGACCAGCAACGGTGAAACTGACAAATTCGCTGTGCTGGGCGTGTTTGACTTCTGAATCTTCATATTTGGCTTCAGCTTGCGATTGCATTGCTTATTCTCCGCTCTGTGTCGAAAGCGGCTGCAGAAGGCGAAGCCGCAAGAATACTTTCAGGATCAAGGATCATAGCGATCTTACCGTCACCAAGAATGGTGGCAGCGGCGACGCCGGGAATATTCCCGCAAACGCCATCGAGGCTTTTGATGACCACCTGGCGTTGATCGTGAATATCGTCCACGGCCAAGGCACTGCGCTGACCAGTCTCCGTTTCTACCAGAAGATAGACGCCCGGTGGCTGATCCTGGTCGGCCTTGGACAATCCAAGCGCCCCGCCCACATCGCAAACAGGGACGAAGTTACCCCTGATCGACAGCAGCGTGCCATCGGCCCCCAGATTGTTGACCATGTCATCACTGCCGCGCATTGTTTCGACAATGGACGTGATCGGGACAACCATCGTTTGGTCGGCGACCGAAACAACCATTCCATCCATGACTGCAAGTGTCAGGGGCAGAATGATGGTGAAGACCGACCCCTTGCCCGGGGTAGAGGCAATATTGATCCGCCCGCCCAAAGCTGTGACAGCGTTTTTGACCACATCCATGCCAACACCACGCCCGGAGAGATTGGAAATCTCTTTGGCTGTGGAGAAACCAGGCAAGAACAACAGGTTGTCGATCTCGCTGTCGGTCAGGTCCGCATTCTCTGGAATGAGACCTTTGTCGATCGCGATCTGCTTCACCCGCGGGCGATTAACGCCGGCACCATCGTCCTTGATCTCGATACAGACACTACCGGACCGGTGAGAGGCTGACAGACGGATCTCGCCACTGCGGCTTTTACCCGCAGCTTCGCGATCGTCGGGCTTTTCGACACCGTGATCGACCGCGTTCCGCAAGATATGGGTCAACGGATCGGAGAGACGCTCGATGACCGTCTTGTCGACCTCGGTATTCTCACCCTCGGTGATCAGCTTAGCTGTTTTTCCAGTTGCGGCTGAGGCCTCACGAACAATCCGCGCCATACGCTGAAACAGCGGTTTGACGGGTTGCGCGCGAATAGACATGACACCTTCCTGGATATCGCGGGCAAGATTTTTAAAGCCCTCCAGTTCGGTCTCGACATCCCGCAGATCCGCAACATCAAGGTTGGCAATTTGCTGTGCCAACATCGAATGGTTGATGATCAATTCGCCGACGGCGTTGATCAGACGATCGACGCGTTCCAGGTCGACCCGCAGCGTTGGATTTGGCCCACGCTGCTCGGACTTCGCGGCCTCAGCTTTTGGCGCAGCCGCTTTCGCGGCCACCGGGGCCGCCACAGCCTCCGGTTCTGGAGCTGAGACCGGCGGTTCAAAAGGGGCAGCCACCTGATCACCGCCTTCCTCTGGAGCGGCACCAAATGCAGCCTCCAGTGCAGCCAGAGCATTGGCCTCGTCTTCTTCATCCATGTCGGATTCGATGGACAGCTCGCACAGCCCTTCGACAAACTCAAACACAGACTCGATTGCAGACTTTGGCTCTGTTGTGGTGAGCGTCAAGGCCCAGATAAGATAGCTCTCGTCGGTATCCAGAGCATCGAAACCTGGCAACTCGCTCTCGTCAAGCGCCACCTCCAGCGTGCCCAGATCAGCTAGCGTCTGGAACAGGAAGTAAGGCTCGTTACCGGTCCCGTACATGTCTTTCAATGGATGGAAACGGATCGAGTAAACCCGCTCTTTCTCCACCTCGATTGGCGACATCTCAAAGGCACCGCCCAACCCCATGGGCTGGAAAACCACCTCTTCTTCATCCTCATCGATATATTCCTCGAGAGCCGCGATGAGCACATCGTGATGGGCCTCATCGGTGCTGCCACCATCGCGCGCGGTCGAAACGAGATCAGAGAGATGATCGCTGGAGCGCAGCAACAGCTGGATCAGCTTGGTATCAAGACCAAGCCGGTTGGCCCGCACTTCGTCAAAGACGGTTTCGAATTTATGGGCAAAGGCCACCAGCTCATCCAAGCCAAATGCGCCCGCTCCCCCTTTGATCGAATGAACCGCCCGGAAGACAGCATTGACCACCTCAGGGTCATGATCGCCTCCTTCGATAGCGGTCAAACCCTCATCCATTGCTTCGAGGAGCTCTTCGCACTCCTCGAAGAATGTGTCCTGTATCGACCCGGCCATCTTAGGCTGCTGCCCCGGTGACGCGTTTCAGCGCGAAAATCAGGGATGCGTCGTCGAATGGTTTGGTGATCCATCCGGTCGCGCCGGCACCGCGGGCGCGGGCCTTCAGTTCGGGCGCGCTCTCGGTGGTCAGGACCAGGATTGGAACCTTGGAATTGATGCCTTCCCCGCGCAGCTCTTCGATGACGCCGAACCCGTCGAGGTTTGGCATGTTGATGTCGGTAATCACCACATCCGGAGCCACGTCGGCATACATGTCCACACCTTCGCGGCCATCCACCGCGCAATGGTATTCAAAACCGGCCTCTTCAAGAGCGGCGGCCAGGAGATTCCGGATCGTGCGGGAATCGTCGATTGCCAGAACTTTCGTCTTCATGCTGTTTCCTCGTCTTCAAATCGGTTGGGCTCGAGCCCCAAAAGAGTGAGCGATTTCCGGCACCCTTCAGTGATCTTAGAGACTGAGAACCCCAGTCCCTCCGATCGCCATTGCTGTTCTGCGCTCAGCAGAAGCTGCAGACAGCGTGACGGCATGACCGCCACACTGCTGCAATCAATCTCCACTGCCTGAGTGCGCGCCCCGCGCAAGAATGAAATCAGCGGATCAAGATCCGAGAAGGCATTGGGCAGGTCCAAGATGTGTTTTTGCGTTTCCGTCGTCATGGTCAGCGATTCGCACCCCCGTATTCGGCGACAGGTTTCAAGTCGATACGGTAGGAGTAGACGCCGGGCCTTAATATTTGATTGCCGGACCGGCGCCCCGGGGCCCGGAATTAGCGAGGATTTGGCGGTAAAAACCAACTGCAATTTCGCAAAATTTTACCGGCTGCAAATCGTCTGAATTTTTCCGCCTGGCGTACCGCCACAAAAACAGCAGCAGCGTAGGGTAATATAATTATACGGACTCCGGCGGTGCCCCGGCTGTGGAGTTTTACCGGGAAATTGCCGTGAAAAACCAACCGCTCGTAAGCTCGAAATTAACTCCTAGCAGGCATCAAGAAGGGAAAGCAGAGGCCACCATCCTCTTCTTGTGCCTGTGAATGGAGTGTCCGATGAAAATTATTCCCACCTTGCGTCTGGCGTATAAGTTGCCCCTCTTCATTGTGGGGTTCGGTGTGCTGATAACGGCGGCTTTCGTCACGATCAGCTCGGTTGCGCTGCAAAATGCGGCGATGAAACACGCCGAACAACAATTCCACGCGATGACAGAGGATCGCCGTGTTGCCCTGCGTGCGCTGATGGAGGGTATCGAGGCGGATGCGTCGACCTTGGCCACCATTCCGTCGACGGCCACCGCGCTGGAGTGGTTCACGATGACCTGGGACGGGATCGAAGGTGACGCACAGAAGGTTCTGCGGAACGCCTATGTTGACGCCAACCCGAACAAAGCCGGCGAAAAACACCTCCTTAACCGGGGGGTCGGCGATTCGCCCTATCACATGCACCATGCCCGTTTTCATCCGTCACTGACTGCCGTTCTGCAGAACAAGGGGTATTACGACGTCTTCTTGATCAACCCGGCAGGCGACATCGTTTATTCCGTGACGAAGGAAGCGGACTATGCCTCCAATCTGGTTGATGGCGCCTATGCCGCATCAGGTCTGGGCAAGGCATTCCGCTCGGCCATCAAGGCATCGGCGGGAACCGTGATCTTTGCCGATCTCGAAGGCTATGCGCCCAGCAACGGCGATCCGGCCGCATTTGTTGCGACTCCAGTGTTCGATGGTGCAGGCAAACTTCAGGGTGTCCTGGCGTTGCAAGTGCCCGTCGAGATGCTGACGAATATCGTAAACCCGGCAAGCGAGATGACCGAAACGCTGAATGTGTTCATCGTCGGTCAGGATATGAAAGTCCGCACCAAATCGCGCCATGACGACCATCACAAGGTTCTTGACGAACTGGACACAGCCGAGCACCTGTCTGACGCCCTCGCTGGCAATTCAGGCTTCTATGCCAACACAACTGGTGTGACAGGCAGTGCTGTAGTCGCCTACTCTGAGCCCGTAGGCCTGCCGCAGGCCAACTGGGCGATCGTGGCCGAACAGGACCGCGCAGAGCTGTTTGCCCCCGTAAACCGCGATCGCAATCGTCTGCTGTTGATCTCGCTGGCCTGTGCCGCAGGTATGTCTGTATTCGGCTGGCTGTTTGCGCGCTCGATCACCAAGCCGATCAACCGGATCTGCGGTCGAATCGAAGAGGTTGCGTCCGGGAATCTCGAATCACCGATCCCGGAAGCGAATCAAAACGATGAAATCGGCGATATCGGCAAGCAGTTGATAAGCCTGCAGGATGATCTGAAACAGGCTCGCTCGGCGGAACTGGAGCGCGCGGAACTGCAGCGGCAACAGGAAATCGTCGTCGAACAGCTGAGCTCCGGCCTGGTGCGTCTTGCCGGTGGCGATTTCTCCCAGCCGATCAGCGATCCGTTCCCGGCGCATCACGAGAAGCTGCGGGAGAATTTCAACCGCACCGCGGAAACGCTGAGCGCCACTGTGACCCAGGTGATCGACACCGCCGAAAGCATCCGCAACGGCGCCAATGAGATCAGCCAGGCCTCCGACGACCTGTCCAACCGCACCGAAAGCCAGGCCGCCACGCTGGAGGAAACCGCCGCCGCCCTGGACGAGATGACGGCCAGCGTGAAATCCGCCGCCGAAGGTGCCCGCAGTGTCGAAAGCATCATGCAGGAAGCCAAACAGGAGGCCGAAACAAGTGGCACCGTGGTGCAGAGCGCCGTCTCCGCAATGACCGAGATCGAGCAGTCCTCGACCCATATTTCGCAGATCATCGGGGTGATTGACGACATCGCCTTCCAGACCAACCTCCTGGCGCTGAACGCCGGTGTCGAGGCCGCGCGGGCCGGCGAGGCGGGCAAGGGCTTTGCCGTGGTCGCCAGCGAGGTGCGCGCCCTGGCGCAGCGGTCCTCGGATGCGGCGATGGAGATCAAGACGCTGATCGGCGACAGCACCAAGCAGGTGGAGCGGGGCGTTGATCTGGTGGGCAAAACCGGCGACGCGCTGCAAAGCATCGTGGAGCGGGTCGGTCATATCTCGAAACTGGTTTCGGGCATCGCAACCGGTGCCAGCGAACAGTCGACCGGTCTGCATGAGATCAACACCGGCGTGACCCAGCTTGACCAGGTCACCCAGCAGAACGCCGCCATGGTCGAAGAGGCCACTGCCGCCGGGCATATGCTCAATGCCGATGCCACCAAGCTGGCCCAGCTGGTCGCCCATTTCCGGGTCGCGGCGGGCGCAGCCCAATCCCTCGGCAATACAGCCCCCATGCCAAAATCGACTGAAGGCCAGACCGGAGCGATGCAGAAGCCGCCAACCATGGCGTTTGACGAAGCTCCTGACGAGGCGCCCTCTGCCCCCAGCGCCCATGGCGACGACTGGGATCTGGAGGCGGTCACACCGCAACCGGCACCGGCAGCTGCCAGCACCAATGGCAACGCGGCCAGGGACATCTGGCAGGATTTCTGATCCTGCGGAAGGCGCCCGGACCGTAGTTGGACCGGGCGCCCCTACATCTGAAACACTTCGGCCCTTGTCCGAACGCAACAAGCGGAATGAGCATTGTCACAGAGCCTATTGATCATCACCACGGACCGGCGTTTTGCGCAGACCATACAACACCACATGGAGGCCACCTATCCTGGCCTCCAAGTGCTCTTGGCCAATAATCTGATGATGGCCTATAATCAGGCGGAAGCCGGGCAACCCACATTCGCCTTTGTCGAAGATGGGTTCACCAAACTGCCCGAATTCGAAATGATGCTGGCCCTGTTCTCTGCGCTGGATATCCGTTGGGTATCTGTGATGGACAGCCAGACATCGACGCCGGCGCGCAGCTCATCCCCCCTGCTCGATGTGGGTGCCGGGATCTTCGAACTCACAAAATCCGACAATCCGCGTGATTTTGCCCGCTACTTCGACATGATGGTCAAGGCCCCGCGACGGGATCAGGCCTCTCCCATGCAAAAGGGCACTGCCGCTGCCGCAGGCCCCGGCAGCGACAAGATCATCCTCATCGGTTCATCCACCGGCGGTGTCGAAGCCCTGCGCAGCGTATTGGTCGGATTTCCGCTGAACTGTCCGCCAACATTGATTGTTCAGCACACCGGCAAGAATTTTGGGCGCGGGCTGGTCTCGCTTCTGGATCGCATCTGTCCGGCAAAGGTGCTGTCTGCGGATGACAATATGAACTTGTCGCCCGGCCATGTATATGTGGCCGCAGGGCAGCCCCGCCACATGGGGCTCACCCCTCGCAAACCCTATCGCACACGCTTCAAGGAAGGCCCGCCGATTTCGGGTCACATGCCGTCGGTTGATGCGCTTTTTATGTCTGCAGTCCCGATGGCAAAGAGCGTTGTTGCGACAATCTTAACCGGTATGGGCCAAGATGGGGCGCAAGGGCTGCTTGAACTGCGCAAAGCTGGGGCGAAAACCTTTGCTCAGGACGAAAAAAGCAGCGTCGTCTACGGGATGCCACGTGTCGCCTGGGAAATGGGCGCCGCGCAGCAACAGGTCTCGCTTGCGCGAATGGCCGGAACATTGATTCAGGCTTGCAAGACCTGACAGATAACTGGGAAGGAAATCACCTTGAGCGTATTTGCTAACTCTACCACGGTGACCGTCCTACAGGGCGAGTATCGCGTATCGACATCACCAACCGTGGTCTTCTCTACCGTGCTTGGGTCCTGTATCGCGGCATGTATCTACGATGACCAAGTGGGCGTCGGCGGCATGAACCATTTCCTGCTGGCCTCCTCGACGGCCAGCGATAGCGTCAATGCCCGCTATGGGATCCACGCGATGGAACTGCTGATCAACGGCATCATGAAAAAGGGCGCTCGCCGCGAAAACCTGAAGGCAAAGGTCTTTGGCGGCGCCAAGATGTCGGCCAACCTCTCCGATATCGGGGCCTCAAATGCGGATTTTGTCCAGCGCTTTCTGAGGGATGAGGGCATCGCTGTTGTCTCCTCCAGCGTCGGTGGAACCTCGGCACGACGGGTCCGCTTCCACGCTGTTTCGGGTGCTGCACAGCAGACACAGGTGAAGGATGATCGGCGTCTGGGCGAACAGGAACGGGTCGCGGCGCGTCCGGCACCGGCTGCCAAGCCTGCGGCAGATGTTGGCGCAGTGACGCTGTTCTAAGGCAGAAAGGGACGGGCAACACGCCTGTGTCCCGTGTCTGCAATCGCCAGAAATTTCAGGAAGGGTCCGCTAGTTTCGGGCCCTTCTTTTTGGTCATGGGTTGAGGCTTTACCAACCCTCTTGCGCCTTGCAGCCTGCCCGGATGAGCCGCTATGATCCAATGTGTTATCCGACGACAGGATCTACCGTGCAACACAACCAGCAGTTCACCCTGCCCAAGGGTCTGGGATCGTGGATAATTCGGTGCGTTGCTTGCCTTTCCCTTGCCCTCACCTTCGTGCTGCCCCGGGCAGCATTGGCCGATCGGTTGACCATCTTTGGCGCAGCCAGTCTCAAAACCGCGTTGGAGCAGATATCGCAGGTCTATGAGGAGCAAACCGGCATCGCCGTTGATCTGTCCCTGGCCGGGTCCTCCCTTCTGGCCCGGCAGCTGCAATATGGTGCACCGGCGGATGTCTTCATTTCTGCCAACGCAGCCTGGATGGACTGGGCCCAGAGCCAAGACCTGATTGCTGCGGATACCCGGTTCGATCTGCTCGGCAACTCTCTGCTCCTGATTGCACCCGCCGCCGCACAACAAAAGAGTGACGCGCTGTCACTGAACGACGGGTCAGGGCTTCTGGAACAGGTCCAGGATCGCCCGCTGGCGATGGCGTTGGTTGATGCGGTGCCAGCAGGCATCTACGGCAAATCCGCGTTGCAGCACCTCGGGCTCTGGGATCAATTGCACCCACATATTGCCCAGACAGATAATGTTCGGGCAGCCCTGGCGCTTGTCCGCCGTGGAGCGGCCGGGCTTGGCATCGTCTACGGCTCCGACATTGTCGGAGTGAGCGACGTTAGCGTCGTTGACCGGTTCCCGGCAGACAGCCACGGGCCGATAGTCTACCCTGCCGCGGCAACCCACAATGGGCAGAAGGCCATGGATTTCCTCACCTTCTTAAGCAGCCCGATTGCGAAAGACATCTTTGTCGGGCAAGGTTTCACCGTTCTAGTGGAGTGATCCTTCGACATGCAGTGGCTTGGTCCCGAGGAATGGCAGGCGGTCGCCCTGTCCTTGAAAGTGTCGTTCTGGGCAACCCTGCTGTCGCTTCCTCTGGGGCTGATGGTGGCGCTGGCGCTGGCGCGCGGGCAGTTTCGGGGCAAGGCCCTGCTGAACGGGGTGGTCCATCTGCCTCTGATCCTGCCACCGGTGGTGACCGGCTACATTCTGTTGATTGTGTTCAGCGGCCCCAGCCCGGTCGGCACGGCCTTGAATGCGGTCGGGATCACATTTGCCTTTCGCTGGACCGGCGCTGCGCTCGCCGCCGCGATCATGGGGTTCCCGCTGATGGTGCGCGCCATGCGCCTGTCGCTGGAGGCCGTAGATCCAAGATTGGAACAGGCCGCTGCAACGCTTGGCGCATCGCGGTTCTGGGTTTTCGTGACCATCACTCTGCCCCTGATCCTGCCCGGCGTGCTTGCGGGTGCTGTGCTTGGCTTTGCCAAGGCGATGGGCGAGTTTGGAGCAACGATCACCTTCGTCTCCAACATCCCCGGCCAGACGCGGACCATTCCCTCGGCGATCTACGCCTTCCTGCAGGTTCCTGACGGTGAAAATGCCGCGCTGCGTCTGGTGATCGTCTCCGTTGTCATCGCCATGGCAGCTTTGCTGGCCTCCGAATGGCTGGCGCGACGGGTGGCAAAACGTGTGCGGGGCGCCACATGCTAGAGGTCAAGCTCACCCATCAACTGGGGCGACTTGCCGTTGATGTCGATTTTGCAGCGCCGGCCGGGGTGACCGTCCTGTTTGGCCGCTCAGGCGCCGGGAAAACCACCGTCACCAACGCGGTCGCAGGTCTTTTGAAACCGGCCACTGGCAAGATCCGCGTAAAGGATCGCATTGTTCTGGACACCGGTGCCGACATCAACATCCCGCCTCATCGACGCCACATCGGTTATATCTTTCAGGATGCCCGGCTCTTCCCGCATATGACGGTGGCGAAAAACCTCTCTTACGGTCAACGGTTTATCGGCAAGAACCGTAAGGCAGCGCCATTTGACACCGTGGTCGACATGCTCGGGCTGGGCGGGCTGCTGAAACGCCACCCGACACATCTCTCCGGGGGCGAGAAACAGCGCGTGGCCATCGGCCGTGCATTGCTGGCCGCACCGGATATGATACTGGCGGATGAGCCTCTTGCCGCGTTGGACGAGGCGCGAAAGGCAGAGATCCTGCCCTATCTTGAGCGGCTGCGCGACGAATTCTCGGTGCCGATACTCTATGTGACTCATTCCGTTGCCGAGGTTGCCCGCCTGGCAACGACAGTGGTCGCCCTGCAGGATGGAAAATGCAGTCGCGTTGGTCCTGCCGATGTTGTCCTCGCTGATCCGGCCATCATGCCGACCGGCGTGCGCGGCGCGGGCGCTATCCTTCAGGCCGTCGTTGAGCAGCACCATCCAGATGGGCTGAGCGAACTGAATGCCGGTGGCATTGCGCTGTTCCTGCCGCAGGTGCCACATCCGCCGGGTCAAACCGTGCGTGTGCGAATATCGGCACACGAGGTGATCCTCTCGCGTGAGCGCCCCATCGGCCTGTCTGCGCTGAACATTCTTCCGGGCCGGATCACCGCCCTGCGCAGCGGCGGGGGACCGGGTATTATGATATCATTGCAGACGCCCGCCGGCGCCCTGTTGGCGCGGGTCACCCGACGATCTGCCGTTGCGCTGAACCTCGCGGTTGGGACACAGTGCCATGCTATCGTTAAATCCGTGTCCGTCGCACCCGAGGACGTGGGCGGTGCGCACACGGGCAAACATATGCCGAATGAAATCTCACGGTAAACCGTGTGCCCTCTGCTGATTTCTCTCGGCAGAGGCCAGTCGCTGCGGTATGCCCGAAGGGTGACAGGCCATCAGCAAACGGTGTCCGACACCCGTCACGCCAAGGAGGGAGGCGCAAGTGCAGCACCAGACAATCGAGACGACGTCTCCCGAGGTTATAGGCCGTCGGTCATGACGCACGAGCCGGGTCGCAGCCTCTGGCAGGAAACCACCCGCGAGGTGCTCTCGGCCCCCGTTTTGACGGGCGAGGTTTCGGCCGATCTCGTTGTCATCGGCGGCGGCTACACCGGCTGCTCCGCCGCTTTGCGCGCGGCAGAGATGGGTGCTGATGTCTGCCTGCTGGAGGCCGATAGCTTTGGCGCAGGCGGATCCGGGCGGAATGTCGGGCTGGTCAACGCCGGTCTCTGGCTGCCGCCAGAAGAGATCAACGCCGCATTGGGAACTGTGGCTGGCGCGCGGCTTTCGGAGCTGCTGGCAGCAGCGCCCGCAGCTGTCTTTGATCTGATCAAGACCCATCAGATCGACTGTGAACCGGTCCATAATGGAACATTGCACTGCGCCCATGCGCCCTCTGGGTTGAAGGATCTGCACAATCGCCACCGGCAGCTGGCTGCGATTGGCGCTTCGGTCAGGTTGCTGTCGCGCAGCGAGGCAATTGCTCGGGTCGGCAGCGACGCGGTCCATGGCGCGTTGTTCGACCCCCGGGCCGGCACGATTCAACCGCTGGCCTATGCCATCGGATTGGCCCGCGCCGCGATGGCCCAGGGGGCCCGTCTGCACGCCCAGTCTCCGGTTGTGACTCTTGACCGTCACGCCACTGGCTGGCTCGTCGCGACGCCCGGTGGCACGGTGCGCGCCAGACATCTGATCATGGCGACCAATGCCTATCCGCAACCCATCGCGGGCTACGCAGCACCGGCGTCTATTCCGGTCAGCTATTTTCAGGCGGCAACAGCGCCGCTGCCCGATGATTTGGCCAACGAGATCCTGCCGCAGGGCGAAGGCTGCTGGGACACGGGTCTGATCATGTCTTCCTGGCGCCGCGACCGTGCGGGGAGGCTGATCATCGGCGGCATGGGGGAACTCTCACACCCAGCCGGCCGTGTGCACAGCAACTGGTTGCGGCGCAAACTGGCGGGCATGTTCCCTGCTCTTGCAGACTACCCGCTCGAGACGCAATGGGCAGGCAAAATCGCCATGACAACGGAGCACATCCCCAAGATTATAGATCTTGGTCAAGGGTTTGCCTGTTTTGGATATTCGGGCCGGGGCATCGGTCCCGGCACGCTCTTTGGCAGACGCATGGCAGACGCGCTGATTGGTGAAGACCCATCCCAGCTGCCAGTCCCATTGAGCCACCATCACCGGTTGCCCTTCGCAGGTTTGCGTGGCGCCTATTACGAAACAGGGGCCACGCTGATCCATCTGCTGGCCGAACGCTCGGGCTCAAGATCGCCAGCTGCTGATCAATAGCAGCTGGCGATGGCCGCCCCGACAGATGTCAGAAGCTTCGAATAGAAATCCGGGCCAAGATCCAGCGTTACACCCAGTGGATCAACAACAGCTGTGCGCGCCTTCGTACCGTCCAGAACCGTCGCAACCAGGCCCGGGTTAAACTGCGGCTCTGACAGCACACATTGCACTTTCATCTCTTGGACCGTCGCGCGAATCTCCGCGATCCGCGCCGGGCTTGGATCAGAGGCATCGCTGAGCGAGATCGCACCGGCGGCCTGAACACCGAACCCGGTTTCAAAATACTGATAAGCATCGTGAAAAACCACAAACGGCTTGCCCGCAACCGGGGTCAGTTTGGCGGAGATTTCAGCGGTCGCCGCCGCAATTTCAGCCTGCCCCTCTGCGGCGTTCCGCAGGTATAGCGCTTCATTGTCGGGATCGGCGTCAGCCAGGGCCTCGGCGATGACCTGCAACCAGGCGCTGCCGTTCTCCGCCATCAACCAGGCATGCGGATCCAGGCTTCCCGGCTCGTGCCTGTGGCCGTGATCGTCGTGCCCCTCCTCATCGTGATGGGCATCATTGTGGTCATCCCCATGCCCCTCATGATGGTCATCGGAGTGTTCTTCTGCGTGCTCATCGTGATCACCGCGCCCGAACTGAACTGTGTCACGCACCGTCAGCTGCCGCGTTGTGTCAGCCTCAAGCAGGGAGATAACCGTGGCGTCAGAGGCCAGCGTCGCGATAGGCCCCTCCAACCATGGGGTCAGCCTCGGGCCAACCCAGAACACCAGATTCGCCTGATCCAATGCCCGCGCTTCGGAGGGGCGCATCGCGTGGCTATGCGGCGAAGCGCCGGGCGGCACCACAAGCTCAGGGGCACCAACCCCCTGCATCACCCGCGAGACGAGGCCATGGACGGGCGTGATATCAGCCGCGACCGTCGGAACCTCGGCGAGAGCTGTCGTCGCTGTGGTACAGACAGTTGCGGCAATTGCAAGATAGCGGAGATGTCCCATGATGGCCTCATGTAATTGTATAACATTACGGCGGTTGATAAACGTCATAACATAACATATCAACCCCGAAAGAGAGACCGCCCAACGGAGCCTCAGATGGACCCCATCGGATTTCATGCGCACGACCACAGCCATTGCATAAACGACGGTATCGCCGTTGCAGATGCCCATTGCCGTGCACATGGCCTGCAATTCACCCCGGTACGCCGCCGCGTGCTGGAAATCCTGCTCCAGGCCCATCGCGCCATGGGCGCCTATGATCTGCTCGACATCCTGCGCGACGAAGGGCTTGGATCACAGCCACCAATCGCCTATCGCGCCTTGGATTTTCTGGTGAAGAACGGCTTTGTGCACAAGATCGAACGACTCAACGCCTTTGTGGCCTGTAGCCATCCCGGCGACGATCACGCGCCGGTCTTCATGATCTGCCGCACCTGCAACGCGGTTGCCGAAGCCCCCTCGCAAACCACCAACGGTCGTCTGGGAACTGCCGCCCGCGAGGCAGGATTCCTGATCGAACGGACGGTGATGGAGGCCGAGGGCCTGTGCCCCAAATGCCAGTAGGACGACGCGCAATGACACTGGTCAATCTGGACGGCGTCACCGTACGCCACAATGCAAACCCCGTGCTGCACAACGTCGACTTTGCCATTAACCCCGGAGAGATTGTCACGATCGTTGGCCCCAATGGTTCCGGCAAATCGACCTTTTTGCGCACCATCATCGGCGCGCTGAGTCCCACCCGCGGGACCGTGTCAAAGGCACCGGGACTTCGGATCGGCTATGTGCCGCAAAAACTGCATATCGACCCGACGCTCCCGCTGACAGTGCGCCGCTTCCTGAGCCTGCCCAGCCCCGTGACCGACGCCGCAGCACGAACAGCGCTGGAGCAAGCGGGCGCCGGGCAGCTGATGAAACGCCAGATGACCGGTCTTTCGGGAGGTCAGTTCCAGCGAGTTCTGCTGGCGCGCGCCCTGCTGTGCGATCCACAGCTGTTGATCCTTGATGAGGCCACGCAGGGGCTGGACCAGCCCGGATCAGCCGCCTTCTACCAGCAGATTGAACAGCTGCGCCGCGATCTGGGCTGCGCCATTCTGATGGTCAGTCACGAATTGCACGTGGTTATGGCCGCATCGGACCGGGTGATCTGCCTCAACGGTCATATCTGTTGCGAAGGCGCGCCTGCGCATGTCGCCTCCGCCCCGGAATACCGGGCGCTGTTCGGCACCGGCACCCAGGGCGCTCTGGCGCTATACCGGCACGAACACAATCATTCCCATGATCACAGCTGCGGTCATGATCACGCGCATGACCCGCAACCTGCAACGCCCGATCTGGTGAGACAACAGTCATGACAATCTTCGACAGCTTCCTGATCCGCGCCGCTTTTGCAGGCGTCGGTGTTGCCCTTGCGGCGGCCCCTTTGGGCTGTTTCGTGGTCTGGCGACGGATGGCGTATTTTGGTGATGCCACGGCCCACGCGTCCATCCTCGGCATCGCAATTGCGCTCAGCTTCGACACGTCGATTTTTGTCGGCGTCCTTGCCATGGCCCTGATCATGGCGACGGTTGTCTCAACCCTCAGCGGTCGGGGCTATGCCGTTGACACGCTGCTCGGGGTGCTCGCTCATTCATCGCTGGCATTTGGTCTTGTGGCCGTCTCTTTCCTGCATGGTGTACGGCTGGATCTGATGGCCTATCTCTTCGGCGATATCCTTGCGGTCAATGGTCAGGATCTCATGATCATCTGGGGCGGCGCGATCCTTGTTGTGGCCCTGTTGTGGTGGCGTTGGTCCGCCCTGCTGACCGCGACCTTGAACCCGGATCTGGCCTACGCCGCAGGCATTGATCCGCGCCGCGAACAACTGGTGCTGACCCTGGCGCTGGCGGTTGTGGTCGCCGTAGCGATCAAGGTTGTCGGAGTTCTGCTGATTGCAGCCATGCTGATCATCCCGGCCGCCACCGCGCGCCCGTTTGCCGCGACACCGGAACGCATGACGGTGATTGCAGCCATCACGGGCGCGATCTCGGCGTTGGGCGGATTGCAACTGGCGTTCATGTTCGACACGCCCACCGGGCCGACAATTGTCTGCCTCGCCGCGAGCCTGTTTGCCCTCTCGAGCCTCAAACAGCTCTTCAGCCGAGCCTGAGGCAACGCCGCAGCACCAGGAAGATGCGCCAGGAAACCCTCATCAGCAAACACCGCAGGCCGGATCAGCAATCGGTCGCCGTCAACCAGGGGGTTATTGTCTGATCGCGGCGGTTCTGTCGGCTGGCGCCCGGTGCCATCAGGTGGCGTCAGGTTCCGGTCTTCAGCAACGGGCCGCATTCCACCCATTTGCTTACCGCTCCAAGCAGGGCCTTCTTGTTGATCGGTTTGCTCAGGAAGTCATCCATGCCTGCGGCAAGGCATTCCTCGCGGTGGGACTGCAGGGCATTTGCCGTCAACGCGACGACCGGACAGCGGCGCATCCCCTGCTCCCGTTCGAGCTGACGGATTTCAGCCGTCGCATCTATCCCGTCTTTGACCGGCATCATCATATCCATCAGCACGATATCCGGCTGGTGTTCCGCAAACATGGTCACCGCCTCCTCACCATTCGCGGCGATCAAGACTTCGATGGGAGCCGCCTTCAACATGCGTGATACGACGAGCTGGTTGGTTCGATTGTCCTCCGCCAGCAGCAGTTTCACCTGCGGTATGGCCTCCATATCATCCGCGACCGGTGGCTGAACCGTGTCCTGAGGCGCATCGGCGGGTATCTCGAGCACCCGACTCATAACCGACTGGAGCTGCGCTGCACGCAGTGGCTTCAGCGCAACTTCGCAGCGACCCAGATGTTCGCGTGCGGCCCGGTCCAGCGTATTTTCAACCGAGGACAGGATAACGATCGGCAGATCGCGATATTCCGGGATATCTCGGATCCGCTCTGCCAACTCTTTCCCATCCATCCCGGGCATCTGGAAATCTTGCAGAATGACGTCGAAACGCACACCGTCGTGACGTGCATCCAGCAGAATCTCCAGCGCCTGATGGGCCGATCCGGCGGCGATGCTTTTCACCCCCCAGGTCGCCAACCGCTCAGTCAGAATAATCCTGTTGAGTTCCAGATCATCAACAACCAGTGCCCGCAGCCCCTTGAAATCCCGCTCATCCTGAGCAGGCTTCGGCTGGTTGGGCCGGATCCGCAGTGGCAGCTCAATGGTGAACACCGAGCCCTTGCCCAGTTCCGACCGTACAGAGATCCGCCCGCCCATCAGCGCAAGCAAGCGCGTGGATATCGCAAGGCCCAGTCCGGTGCCCTCATAATTGCGGGTCGCGGCTCCGTCGGCCTGCTCAAAGGCATTGAAAATCAGGTCCAGCCGGTCCTCCGGTATGCCGGTGCCGGTATCGGTGACCGAAATACGCAGATCCGTGTAGCCATCCTCAGACTCGCCTGAGACCTCGATATAGACATAGCCGCTGCCGGTGAACTTCACCGCGTTACCCGCCACATTGGTCAGGATCTGGCGGATACGACCAACGTCGCCGTCGTAACATTCCGGCAGGTTCGGATCATAGCGAAGTGTCACCTCGACATTCTTCTCCGCGGCTTTGGGCGACAACAGTGTCACGACGTCCTCAATTGCGGTCTGCAAGTTGAAGGGCGCGCGGTCCAGCTCCATCTTGCCCGCCTCGATCTTCGAAAAATTCAGAATGTCGTTGATGATCGTCAGCAGCGCCGAGCCAGACTTGGCAATCGTCTCGGCATACATGGTCTGGTCTTCGTCCAGATCCGTCTCCAGGATCAGTTCCGCCATGCCGATGACGCCATTCATCGGAGTGCGGATTTCATGGGACATATTGGCCAGGAATTCGGATTTGGCCCGGTTGGCGATATCAGCCGATTTCCGCGCCTCATCCAATGCGTACTCACGCTCGTCCCGCTCTTCAAAGGTATCCTCAAGCACACCGACAGAGAAATCCAAGGCCCGAAACTCGCGCGAGGCAAACCAGGGCAGCCGGGCCTGCCGGTTCGACAAGCCGGCGATCGCATCCGACATGCGCTGGTGAATGATCTGCAATGGGCGCAAGGCCAGCACGCTCACCAATATCAGCACCAGAATGGACAGCACTGCCACGGCCACCACCGTCCACATGATGGTCTGGCTGACCTTGTGCTGAACCATTGCCTGCCCCTCACGGGTAGACCAGTGAACAACCATATTGCCAAAATCGAACCCGTCGAGCGTGATCGGGCGGTCATACATCACAAAGTCATCCGGCCCCACCTGATCCGTACGGCCCGCCTCCGCGATCGGAGTACCCGCGCTATCCTGGATCTGGATCTTCAGGAGTTTGGGATTGCGGGTAATCGCCTCGGTCAATCCGGTTTCCAGCACCGGCACATCTTCGACGATGATCGATTCAAGCATCAGCCCGCTCAGCAACGAGATGGTCAGCTCAGCCTGCTCTTTCAATTGGTCCTGCAGGTTGCGGGTCTCGTAGCGACGCGCAACATCGCCGATCGCCACCGCCACCAGCAGGGCAGCCAGCGACAATGACAAGACGATCTGAAAGAGTATGCCCGTACGTTTCATGGGAGACCTCGGTGACGACGCTAAAATGCCTGGCTCTGCTCCATCGCATCGCGGATCAGGTCGTAGTCGGAGTCGGCCCCCTGAAGAAAGCCGTTTTTGGACACTCGGCGCACGATCTCTTCATTTTCTGACGACAGCATGATCTCCCGCATGGCCAGCAGCACCTCCTCCGAGAGGGTCGAGGATGCAAGCCAGGGTTTTGTCACATTATCAAAGCTCGCCAAGATCCGAATCGGCACCCCTTTGGCGATCAGTTTCTTGTAGGTGCTCTCTTTCAGGGCACCTGCCGTGAATTTTCCGGCGCCAACCGCCTCCCCCACCAGATCGTGGCGGCCGAGGTACTCATAGGTATGCAGATCACCGCTGTCGATCCCGGCCTCAAGCAGCTGGCTTTGGGCGAGGTAGCGCCCGATCGTCGACAGCTCATCCCCGAAGGCAAAGCTGAGCCCCGCAAGATCCGACAGTTGAGTGATGGTGCTGTCGCGATGCACGACTATCACACCCTTAAAACGCTTGCGCCCCTTCTTGGATTCCATGGCAACAATCCTGATGTCGGGGTTCTGTTTCATCACATGCACATAAGAGGCCGGACCGAAACGCGCGAAATCCACCTCGCCATTGGCGAGCTGGTCGATACCCTCTTGATATTCCTTGGCAACTGTCATCCGAATGACAACTTTTTCGCCCAGCACCTCGCCCAGACGGTTCGACAGGAACGTCAGGAAGGGGCGGTATTTCTTAACCGTTACCGTCGGTTTATCCGCGGCATAGGTCCCAAACGTCAGGGTTATTTCGGCGCGTGCTGTCATCGGCGCCAGCAGCGCCATCAGACAGACACAGAATACCAACCACAGGCGGCCCATGCCGGCTGGCTTATTATGATGTTTCGAAGCGGTATGCATCATCGTCTCCAGTCTGAATCCAGGCGCTGCCCGATCGGTGGTCTCGCGCATCTGTTTACCCTGAATAGTGAGAAAATTTGGTTAAGTGGCCCTGAAATAGTATAAATAATTTTACGGCTCGCCTCAGAGCGTGGCATGAATATTAACGTTTCAGTAACGATTTCAGCGCTCTTTTATAAAATTCATCATAAATTTGAAGATCGGGCAGAAGCCCGGCAGGACCTCCCGTGATCAAAAACCACATAATTTCCCGCAGACCCGTTCCCCGCCTATTGCTTGCGGCCGCCCTTTTTTCCGGCTTCGCCCCCGCTGCTGCCTGGGCCATTCCCTCACCGGAACTGGTGATCGGATCGGTATCATCCCTGTCGCAGGTGTTGGCCGTGGCGATCGCGATGATGTCGGGTCTCGGCGCGGTGGTTGCGGCGAAGCTTGGTCTGAAGCCGAAGAGCTCTGCGGTGGCAACACGTTATCCGGTCCGATTGATCACCGGTCTGGTGCTGGCGGCGCTGACACTGGCCTTTATGAATTACTGGCAATTCAGCAGCCAGCGGGCGGCGGAGCAGGCGCGCCTGCAGGCAACCCTCATGCGGCCGGCGCAGTTTGACGGAACCAAGATCAAGGACGCGGCGCTGAAAGAGACAAGTTTTTCGCGCCAGTCAGATCATCCGCTTGCGATGTCGACAGCCGACGCCGCCGCCGCGTTGGAGGATGGCAACACATTGTTCTACGACATCCGCGAAACCGGCGAGAATGCCATGGGCACCCTGCCCGGCGCGACCCATATCCGTTTTCCGGACTTCGTCGAGAGCCAGCCGGTCAAACCCGGCCAGAAGGTCGTGCTGTTCTGCCATAACGGCAACCGCAGCTCGGAAACCTGTGCCAAGCTGGCGGCGATGGGCATCGACTGCAGCTTCATCGCCGGCGGCATCGAGAAATGGATTGTCGAAGGGCGCGCGTTCTCTGACAAGGACGTGAAATCCCTCTCTGACCTGCGTGCCATTCCGGAATATCCCGGTCGTGATGTGCTGCTCAGCACCGCGGATTTCACCGAATTGATGAACACCGAGGACCTGCAGATCGTCGATACCCGCTACCCCGGGGATTTTGAGGCGGGCCACCTTCCCGGCGCGGTGAACATTCCGATCCGCAAGATGACAACCGCCGATCTGATGCAGCGCATCAGTGAACTTGATCCGACCAAACCAACGCTGGCGGCCTGCTACGACCGTCGCAGCTGTTTCATGAGCCAGGTTTTGGGGCTGGAGCTGTCGCAGAAAGGGTTCGATTTCCGTGGCCGCTACACCCTGCCATGGGAGTATTTTGTAGCCCCCAAGCCGAAGCCTCATGTGCAGGCCTGGCTTGCCGATCAGCAAAGCGGCCTCTGGGACAAGGCGATCTCGGCGCTGGCCGCCGCGCTGCTCTGGGTGCATGAGCGCAGCCATATCCTGCTGGGTCTGCTCGCCCTCTCCCTGATCACCCGGATCATGATCCTGCCAGTGGCGTTGAAATCTGAACGCGACCAGATCACCACCAGTGAGACCGCCGATGAGATGAAGGCGCTGAAGGAAAAACTGGCCCATGACCCGGTGCGCAAGGCGCGCGCGGTGCAGGCGTTCTACAAGGACAAGGGCCTGACGCCGATGAAGAACCTCACCGCGCTGCTGTTCCTGCCGGTGATGATGCTGGGCGTCTCCGCCGCGCAAGAGGCCAGCGCCAGCCTTCAGACCCCGTTCCTGTGGATGGCGGATCTCGGAGCGCCCGATCCTCTGTTCATCATGCCGGTGCTGTTCTGCGCCCTCGCCGCCATCTATCTGCTGTGGGCCGTGGCCAAGACCAAGCGCCAGAAAACCCTGTGGATGGTGCTGGGCATGCCCGCGCTCTTTGCCATGGTGTTCAGCCTCTCGGGCGCCGCCAATGCCTATCTCTGCTTCAGCCTGACGCTCTTGCTGATGCAGCGCGCCTATGTCACCGGCATGCACCGCAAACTGGCTGAGGCGCTGTCGCTGCGCGCCCACAAGCGCCGCCTCGCCAAACTGCCGCGCGGTGTGATCCCGATGGGCTATACCGAGGAGCTGGAGCACGCCGGCAACAAGGCGCTGCGGCTGTCCATTCTCAAAAACGCAGGGCTACCGGTGCCGGGCGGCGTAGTCTTGCGCTCCGATGCAATTCACGATTATCGCGAGATGCCTGACGCCCGAAAAGACGCATTTGCCGCATATGTTTATCGGCTGGCTGGCGGCAAGCCGGTCGCCGTGCGCTCCTCGGCCAGCAACGAAGATGGCGCTGACCAGAGTTTTGCTGGAGTGTTCGAATCCGTGCTGGACGTCACCGCGGAGACCATGCGCGCCGCCTTGGATGAAGTTGTGACCAGCTTCTCGTCCGAGCGCGCCGCCAGCTATTCGGGCGAGGGCGACAGCACCGATCAGGGCAACATCGTAGTGCAGGAAATGGTGCAGGCCGACTACGCCGGCGTTCTCTTCACCCAGGATCCAATGGCCCCCGGCATGTGCATGATCGAATGGGTCGAAGGCTGCGGCGAGGATCTGGTCTCTGGCCGCGTCACCCCGACGTCCTTGCGCTTTGGCCGCTATTCGGGCTTGCCAGCGGCGGAAGATCAGGACCAGACGCTGGACATGGCGCCGCTGCTGGCGCTTGGCCGCCAGATCGAGGAGACCTTTGGCTGCCCGCAGGATGTGGAATGGGCCTATGCAAACGGCCAGTTCCAGATCGTGCAAAGCCGCGACATTACCACCCTGTCGCTTGGAACCGAAGCTGAGCGGATCCGGCTTCAGGAATGGCGCGATCTGCTGGACCATTACGCCGGGGTGGATCCGGATAAGCCGCTGCTGGAACAGGATGAGATGTCCGAAGTGCTGCCGCGCCCAACCCCGCTGTCTTTCTCGCTGATGGGCAGCCTCTGGGCGCCGGGCGGCAGCGTCGATCTGGCCTGCCGCGCCTTGAGCGTCCCCTATAACCTGCCGGAAGGCCGGGCGGGTCATCTGGTGAACCTCTTTGGCAAGACCTACGTCGATGTCGGCCTAAAAGAGCAGATGACGCTGAAACTGACCGCCGCCAAGGCCAAGCAGCTGCGCAGGCAGGCCCGCCCGATGATCACCCACATGCGCGAGGAGGTGCTGCCCCAGCTCACCGATCAGCTGGCGTTCTGGCAGGCTGTGGACTACACCGCCCTGCCCCGCCAGAAACAGCTCGAGGCGATTGCGACCCTGCGCGATCTCTTTGTCACCGACATCTATGTCGAGGCGGAGAAGGTGAATATTGTCGCAGGCTTTACCATGGGCGAAGCCAGCGCCGCCGCCGCAGGCGATCCGGCCCTGCGCGCCCATCTGATGCACGCCGAACTGCCCCACGCCCCGTCCAGCCTGCTGGCCTCCTGTATCGGTGCCAATGCAGAAACCCATGCGCAGTTGCTAATGGGGCATCGCTCGATCTTTGATTACGAACTGTCGGCACCCCGCTATAGCGAAGCACCCGGCCTGCTGGCCTCCCTGCTCGACAGTTCGGTTGAGCCGATCAGCGGCACCGTGGCCACTCCGGCAAACCTGCCGGAAGATCTGCGCGACACGCTAGAGCTTGCGATCGCCTATCAGGACCTCAAGGAACAGGCCAAACACGAGGCACTGCGGGTTCTGGCGGAGCTGCGCCGGGCGTTGCTGGCCCTGGGGATCGACACCGAGCTGGAGGATCTGATCTTCTACCTGACCATGGAAGAGATCATGACCGGCGACTGGACCCGACCTGAGCTGCTGAAAGACCGCGCCGCCAGCCGCAAACACGTCGAAGATCTGCGCAAGGCCTCGGCGCCAACCGATGTCAGCCTCACCCTGCGTGACTGCGAGCTGCTCTCGCTCGGCGTGCAGGCAGGGTCCGCTGATGGGCATCTGGGCGGCACCTGTGTCGCCGGCAGCGGCACCGTGGAGGCCCGCGTATTCTGGGTTGAAGACGAAACCGCCATCGGCCCGGAGGTCTTTGACGGGTTTCAGGACGGCGACATCCTGGCATGTCGCATGATCAACCCGGCCTGGCTTCCTTATGTCCAGCGCTCCGGCGCTGTCCTCAGCGAGGTGGGCGGCTGGCTTAGCCATATGGCGATTGTCGCGCGGGAAAAGAACATCCTGATGCTGGTGGCCTGCAAAGGGCTCGACCAGCTGTCCCATGGTGAGCTGATCATGGTTGGCGAGGACGGCTCGATCACCCCGAGCGAGACGCCGGATCTGCAACAGGTCTCGGCCTGATCCACCATCCGTTTTTGCCCCTGCCTGACCCTTCCGGTCTCAAAGGCAGGGGAAGAACATATGTTCCATCTTGCATCTTTTCGCGCAAACGGTCTGAACTGGGGCCATGGACCCGCATCTTGATCCCCGACAGACCCATCGCCTGCTCGACCAGCTGAAGACCGAGATCGACAGCCTGCCCCCCGCCCTCTCGGCGGCGGCGAAATACATCATCGACACCCCCGGCGACTTTGGTCTTGATCCGATCCGTGTCTCGGCGACCAAGGCAGGGGTCAGCGCGAATTCTCTGGTGCGACTGGCCGCACATCTTGGATTTAACAGTTTCGAGGCGTTGCGCGCCCCCTTTCGGGCCGCGCTGACAACCGAGCGTGAGGGCGGATTGGGCCTTGGCTGGCTCGATCGGCTTGAACAGGCTCCCGAAACCACCCGCCACGGTCGCATCGCCCGCAATGAGGTGAACATCGTCGCCCGCTCGCTGCGCCTGATGACCCCCGGGCGCACTGCGGCCATCGTTGCGGCGCTGACCTCGGCGCGACGATGCTATGTTACTGCAACCCGCGCCAGTTACGCATTGGCCTATTACTTCCACTACGTCGGACGAATGGCCTTGCCGGGGCTTGATCTGGTGCCGCGCCACATGAGCACCGCCGTGGACGAGCTGATGGATATCGGCGCCGGGGACTGCCTGATTGCCATGACCTTCGCGCCATATTCATCGGAGACGCTGCAGGCGCTGAGACAGGCGCGCAACAAAGGCGCGACGCTGATCCTCATCTCAGATAGCGAGGTAATCGCGCCCGGATTGCAGCCCGACCACCTGCTGCTGGTGGCCGACAATACGCTGCATCCTTTTGGTGGCTATGGCGGCGCGATGGCAGTGCTTGATTGTCTGCTGACCCATCTGGTCGATGCCGGAGGAGAGGCGGCGCAGGACAGGTTCCGCACCTACGAGACCCTGCGGGAAGACACCGGCGCCTATTGGCGCGGCGGCAAATTGCCAAAGGTCCCGAAGTAGCCCGCTTCAGAGCCTGATCGGCCGGTCAGAGCCGTAGGTCGGACTGGTCCGGCGTCAGCACATACTTCAGATCATACAGCAGCGCATGGTCCCGACCCAAGGCCCGGATCCGGGCGGCCCCCATATCGCGGAATTCCTGATGGGCCACCGCCAGAACCATGCCGTCATAGGCCCCTGTCTGCGGAGTTGTCACCAGATTGACGCCGTATTCCTGCCGCGCCTCATCTGGATCGGCATGGGGGTCATGCACATCCACCGTCAGACCGTATTCCTCAAGGCAGCGCACCACGTCAATAACCCGTGTATTGCGCAGATCGGGGCAGTTTTCCTTGAAGGTCAACCCCATCACAAGGACCCGCGCATCGGCAATGGCCATCTTGCGTTTCAGCATGGATTTGACCATCTGGCTCGCCACATAGGCTCCCATGCCGTCATTCAGCCGCCGCCCTGCCAACAGGATCTCGGGGTGATAGCCCAGCTGCTCTGCCTTGTGGGTCAGGTAATAGGGGTCGACCCCAATACAATGGCCCCCGACCAGACCCGGACGAAAGTTAAGGAAGTTCCACTTGGTTCCGGCAGCACGCAGCACTGCTTCGGTATCAATATCCATGCGGTTGAAAATCTTGGCCAGCTCATTGATCAGAGCGATGTTGATATCGCGCTGGCTGTTCTCGATCACCTTGGCCGCTTCGGCGACGCGGATGCTCTCGGCCTGATGGGTGCCCGCCGTCACGATCTCACGGTAGAGCGCATCGACACGCGCCGCAATTTCAGGCGTTGAGCCGGAGGTCACCTTGACGATATCCGGCAGACGCCGCGTCTTATCGCCGGGATTGATCCGCTCGGGGCTGTAGCCTGCAAAGAAATCGCGATTGAATGTCAGCCCGGACACGCGCTCCAGAACCGGGACGCAGTCCTCCTCGGTGGCGCCGGGATAGACCGTGGATTCATAGATCACCAGATCGCCGGGTTTGAGCACGCCACCAACCGTTTCTGACGCCCGCAGCAATGGCGTCAGATCCGGGCGACGGCTGCTGTCGATCGGTGTTGGAACGGTGACGATAAAGATCGTGCAATCGGCAATCTCTGCCGGGTCGCTGGTCAATGTCAGATGCGACGCAGCCGCCAGCGCCTCGGCGCTGATCTCGCGGGTATTGTCCTGCCCTGAGCGCAGCGCCGCAATCCGGTCGTCGCTGATGTCAAAGCCCACTACCGGGCGCGATCGGCCAAATTCCACCGCAAGCGGCAGACCGACATAGCCAAGCCCGATCACGCAAATCCGTTCTGTCCCGCTCATACCGCCGCCTCAATGGTCTTTGTCTGCCCGATTGCCTTTCATAAGGGGCGGCGGCGCCAGGTTTCAACCTCATGTGGCCAGATCCCTCCCGAAACCGGGAGAGATCCACCGTTTGGGCCAGTTCAGAAGCGCAGTGACAGGCAGGACATGCCGCCATCCAGCTTGGCGCACTCGGTATTGCTGATCTGAACAACCTCATAGCCTTCGCGATCCAGCATCTCGGCGGTGCGCGGGAAACCTGCCGCCATGATCACCAGGTTGTTGTAGCGGATGGCATTGGCCGCAGCCTCTTCGCCCTCGGCGACATGCAGCACGCGGTAGCCTTCAAAACAGCCCGATGCGTCCAGCCGTTTGGTGGCAAGGATGGTCTCACCGTCCATCAGCGAACAGTCGGTCTTGAAATGCAGCACGCCCTCTGGCGTGAAAACCTCGCGCAGGCTGTGGCCCCAGTCAGACACGATCTCTGCCAGTTCCGCCACGCCGGCCGCATCGGTCCGCGCTGAACGACCGACAAGGATTTCGCGGTCCGTCACAAGAATGTCGCCGCCTTCGATAAAGCCGGGGCCGTTGATTTCGCGCAGCTCGCTGTAGCATTGCCGCAGGGTCGGTGCCATCTCGGCCACCTCCCCCAGACGCGACGGCGCGCCGGGGCGCATCAGAACCGCGCCCTTGGGCAGGCAGAGGGCGGTGTCCTCGACAAACACCGCATCGGGAAAGGCCTCAAGCGGCGGCAGCTCGATCACCTCGGCGCCCGTGCTTTTCAGTGCGGCAACATAATCGGCATGAGCGGCCAGCATCCGGTCCAGATCGGGCGTGCCTATATCCTCGGCCCGCAGGCCGTCGGTGATACTGGACGCGGGACGGCGGGTGATGGCGCGGGAGAATTCATATGTTGGGTTTGTCATGTCTCAGTCCTTTGTAGCCTGTGTCGGCACGTATTTGGGCGTGATGATCTCAATGATGCTGGGGCCTGCCTGCGCGGCGCGGTCTTTGATGGCCGCGGCAACCTCTTGCGGATCGGCGGAAACCGCCCGATGCAAGATCCCGAAGGACCGCGCCGCCGCAGCGAAATCCGGCGGTGTCGGATCACAGCCCACCACAGCCACGCCCACCTCCTGCATCGAGCGGGCAATTTCCTGATAACCGTGGTTGTTCCAGACGACGAACGTGATCGGCAAGGCTTCATCCACGGCTGTCATGATCTCGGGCAGGGAAAACTGCGCGCCACCATCGCCGACGATACAGATAACCGGCGTCTGCGGTGCCGCAACGGCGGCGCCGATCGCGGCCGGAATGCCATAACCAAGCGCACCATAGCCGGTGGCCGCATTGAACCAGCCCCCTGGGCGGTCATGATCGTAGTAGAGATTGCCCGCATAGATCGGTTGCGCAGAATCGCCAACGATGATTGCCCCCGGAACTGCTGCGCGCAGCGCATTCAGCACCTCGACCTGCGCGCGGTAACCCTCGCCGATTTCCTCCCAGGCTGCCGCGCGGGTCAGACCCGCCTGTGTGAGGCCCCAGTCGCCGGAGGGGCTGGCAACTGACGGCAGATCGGCGAGAACCGCAGAAAGAACATCCGCCACATCCGCATGGATCGCCAGCTCAGCCGGGTGTCGGGCCAACTGCTCAGCGCAGAGATCAACCCGGATCAACCCCGGCATCTGTGGCATCACTCCGGTGGCATACATATCGTAATCGGTCGGCCCCAGCTCGGTTCCCAGCGCCAGCACCGTATCCGCCGTCTCGATCAGCCCCCGCACCGAGGCGAGGCTGGGGCTTGCGGGCACCGACAGCGGATGGTCAAACAGCACCCCACGCGCATTAACGGTCTGGATCACCGGCGCGCCCAGAAGCTGCGCCAGCTGGCGCAACTGATCGGCGCAGAACCGCGCGCCTCCGCCTGCCAGGATCACCGGGCGCTGTGCTGTCGACAGGCGCTGCGTGATTGCAGCCAGATCCGCGGCGGACGGCCCTGCCCTGTTCACATCAGTTGCCGACGACTGGCCGGTTTGGACCGCCGCCGCCCCTGCAACATCCAGCGGAACCTGCAGATGGGTCGGACCCGGACGTGACAACGCGCTGCCGTCAACCGGTGCAAAAACCTGATCGAGCGCCCGCGCCAGACCCTCCGGCGCCGCCACATGCTCGGACCTCAGCGCAACCAGCTGCGCCAGCGCATGTTGATCCGGCAGCTCGTGCAGATGGCCCAGCCCCTGACCGAGAGAGCCGCTTGCGTTGACCCCGGATATCACCAGCATCGGCACCGAATCCGCCCGCGCCTGCGCCATCGGCGTCAGCGTATTGGTCAGCCCCGGTCCGGTGATCACAAAGGCCACACCCGGTCGGCCGGAAACCCGCGCATAGCCATCGGCCATGAACCCGGCCCCCTGCTCGTGACGCGGTGTGATATGGCGCAGGTCTGAGTGCGCCAGCCCACGGTAAAGCTCTACCGTATGCACACCGGGAATGCCGAAAACATGGCGCACGCCCCGTGTTGCCAGCGCCTCAACCAGCGCTTCGCCGACAGTGTGCGGTGCCGCGTCTTGGGCGGACCTGCTCATGCCACCTCCGCCGATCGCTGGCTGGCATGATCGACGATCCGCGTCAGCGCGCGGTCAAAGGCCTCATCCTCAATCGTCAACGCCACCCGGACCCAGCTCCGCAGACTGTCACCAAAAGAGGATCCCGGCATCACCGCAACCCCACCCCGTCTGAGCAGATCCTGCGCATAGGCATCGCCATCCATACCGGTGGCCGAGACGTCAATCATCGCAAACATACCGGCCTGCGGGCTGTGAACCCGCAATGCCGTGTCGCGGTGCAGCCGCTCTGCCAGTTTCGCCGCACGCATGGCAAATCGCCTGCGCATCCCCGCCGCCACCGGTGATCCGTCACGCACGGCCAGCTCGGTCATATCCGCGATGAAGGGCTGGTTACCAAACAGCATTGTTTCCGACAGCGGCAGCAAGCCGTCGCAGAAGGCTTTACTGGCAATGCACCAGCCACTGCGAAATCCGGGTGCGGCATGGGATTTGGAAATCGAGGAGACAACAATCACCCGCTCCGAGAAGGCCGCCCGCGCCAGCGGCGAGACAAACTCCGCCGCTTCAAACACCAGCTGTTCGTAGACCTCATCAGAGATGATCCAGAGATCATGCGCCTCGGCCAGTCGTCCAATCGCATCAAGGTCCTCAACCGTCAGAATTGACCCGGTCGGATTATGCGGTGTCGTCAGCAGGATGGCGCGACTGCGCGGCGTGATTTTCTCGGCGATATCATCGGCCTGCATCCGAAAACCATGCTCGGCCCGAAGCGCTACGGGCACCATATCGGCACCGCTTGCCCGGATCACTCCTTCGTAGGTGGCATACATCGGATCGCCGACAAGAACCTCGTCCCCGTGCTGGGCCACACCCATCAGCACCGCATAAAGCGCGGTCTGCGTGCCGGGAAAACACAGGACGTTGTCCGGCCCTATAGGCCGCCCCGTGCTGGCGCAATAACGCGCAGCGAGCGCCTGGCGCAGGTTCGCTTCACCACGTCCGTCCGAATAACCGGTCCGGCCCGACACCATCGCAGTGCTGGCGGTACGCATCAGCACATCCGGGGGCGGCACGTCAGGTTCGCCGATGGTCATTTCGATGATATCGGCCCCCGCGGCGATCATCTCCCGCGCAGTCAGATGCACAGCCCATTTGGCCCCGCCAAGCCCCGCAAGCCGCTTGGTCACATCGGTCATTCTCATGGCTCTTCCGCCTTATGCTGCAAATTCAGTCCCAGAATTGCGCTGACGGATTCCAATCCGATGGCAGGCAATTCCCCCTCGTCAAAGGCCTCCGGCAAGGCACCGCCCTCCATCCATAGCCCGTCGATCACCGCATTGCAGGCCACCGCAAGATGATGCAGCCGCGCCGTATCCACCGGCCGCCCTGCCTCGTCCAGCGCGGCGGCGATCAGCTCGCCCAGCTTGTCGCGGAAATAATCATAGGTGCGCTGGTGGATCTGCCGCATGTCGGGATCCTGCTGCACCTTGTTCAAAAACCCCGCCCAAAGCGCCACGGCGGTCGGCTCGACAACGGGCGGGCGCAGCGAGGACACGACGAACCCCGCCAGACGCGACCGGGCGTCGCCTTCGATCCCGGCGATCGGCGCATAGGTGAGATCGCTGATGGTGACCATATGGTGTTCATAGGCCGCGGTCATCAGCTCTTCCTTGGAGGAGAAATAGTGTCGGATCAGCCCCTGGGTCACATTCGCCCGCTCGGCTATGTCGCGCACGGTGGCACCGCGCACGCCTTTTTCGGCCACCAGCTCCAGCGTTGCGGCAATCAGCGCGTCCTTGCGCTCCTCCGCGGTCGCACGCTTAAACTTCCGGCGTTCACCTGACACGGGCTCTCCAAGGGCTGAGTGGTTGCTGGGATTCAGTAATTATACACTTGCATAATTACGTCAAGTCAGCCTTACTACAAGCCGAAATATGAGGACAATAGAAAATGCCCGATCCGGCTGCCGCTGGCCCTGCCCCGCTTTCAACAGCCCCAGTCCCCGCGTCGGATGCCGGTGCCGCGAACATCCGGGCCGCGGAACGGACCGAGGCGATCCGGGTGAGCAACCTGCACAAATCCTTTGGGTCTCTGGAGGTCTTGAAGGGTGTCTCCCTGACCGCCCGACAGGGCGATGTGGTGGCAATTATCGGCGGCAGCGGGTCCGGCAAATCCACCATGCTGCGCTGTATCAATTTTCTGGAAACACCCAATTCCGGCGAAATCGTCATCGCGGGCGAAACCATCGCCATGCGCCCCGATGGAAGCCCCGCCGACCGCCGCCAGATCGAACGTATCCGCACCCGGCTGGCGATGGTCTTTCAGCAGTTCAACCTGTGGACCCATCGCACACTGCTGGAAAACGTGATCGAAGTGCCGGTTCATGTGCTGAAAGTGCCCCGGTCGCAGGCCATCACCCGCGCCCATGAGCTGCTCGCCCGCGTCGGGCTTGGTGACAAGGCGGATGCCTTTCCCGCTTTTCTGTCCGGCGGCCAGCAGCAGCGCGCCGCCATCGCCCGCGCCCTTGCCGTGGATCCCAGCGTGATGCTGTTTGACGAGCCGACATCCGCATTGGACCCCGAATTGGTGGGCGAAGTGCTGACGGTCATCCGCGATCTGGCGGCCGAAGGGCGCACCATGCTGCTGGTCACCCATGAGATGAAGTTCGCCCGCGAGGTTGCCAGCCATGTTGTCTATCTCTTTGAGGGCCGCATCGAAGAGCAGGGCCCGCCGGCCGAAGTCTTCGGCAATCCAAAGTCGGAGCGGCTCAAACAGTTCCTCAGCTCAGTCGGATGATTTCGCCATTCGAACAAACAAATAACAAAACAGGGAGACAGTCATGTCCATGAAATCAAACCTCAAACGCACAGCTCTTGCTGCGACTCTGCTGGCGGCTAGCGGGGCAATTGCCCAGGCCGAACCGGTGAAGATCGGTGTCGCCGCAGAACCCTATCCGCCTTTTGCCTCGCTGGATTCATCCGGCCAGTGGGTGGGCTGGGAAATCGACATTATCAATGCCGTCTGCGCTGCCGCCGAACTGGACTGCGTGATCACGCCGGTTGCCTGGGATGGCATCATACCCTCCCTCACCGGCCAGCAGATCGACGCCATCATGGCCTCCATGTCGATCACCGAAGAGCGGTTGAAAACAATTGATTTCTCCGACCCCTACTACAACACCCCGGCGGTGATTGTCGCCGACAAATCCATGGACATCGAGCCGACCCCGGACTCGCTGGCGGGCAAGGTGATTGGCATTCAGGCCTCTACAATTCACCAGACCTATGCGCAGGAATACTTCAAAGATTCCGAACTGCGCGTCTACCAGACCCAGGACGAGGCCAATCAGGATCTGTTTGCCGGCCGTATCGACGCCACCCAGGCCGATAGCATCGCCATGGCCGATTTTGTCGGCTCGGACGCGGGCAGCTGCTGTGAGATCAAGGGCGCGGTGGCCAATGACGAGGCGATCCTCGGCAAAGGCGTCGGCGCGGGCGTGCGCAAAGGCGACGCCGATGTTCTGGCAGCCCTGAACAAAGGGATCGCCGCTATCCTGGCCGATGGCACCCATGCCGATATCACCTCGAAGTATTTCACGACCAGCATCTACTCCGAGTAAGGACATAACGTGACCGGACTCCTCGACCTGTTTGGTCTGGCCGAGAGCGCGCAGCTGTTGTCGCTCTCGCCGCCGGGATGGGGGGGCAACCTGTTACGGGGCCTCGCCAATTCGCTTCAGATCGCTTTTGGCGCATTTGGCATGGGGCTGATTATCGGGCTTTTCGGGGCCTATGGAAAACTCTATGGCGGGCCGATCCTGCGGGATCTGCTCGCCATTTACACCACCGTGATCCGCGCCGTTCCCGAACTGGTGCTGATCCTGATCCTCTATTATGTCGGCACCGATCTGATCAACAGGCTGGCCGCCGGCCTCGGCTATGGCCGGGTCGAAATCAGCGGCGTTGTGGCAGGCATCTGGGTGCTTGGCATCGTGCAGGGTGCCTATGCGACCGAAGTCCTGCGCGGCGCCATCAAGGCGGTACCGCCGGGCCAGATTGAGGCCGCCCGGTCGTATGGCATGCCCGCTTTCATGACCATGCGCCGGGTTACCATCCCGGCCATGATGAGTTTTGCAACGCCGGGGCTGGCCAACCTGTGGCTGATCGCGACCAAGGACACCGCCCTGCTGGCCATCGTTGGCTTTGCCGAGCTGACCTTGGAAACCCGGCAGGCCGCCAGCAGTACGCGGGCTTATTTCACTTTCTTCCTCGCGGCTGGGGCGCTTTACCTGATGGTAACCCTCTGCTCTGGCGTGATTTTCAACTGGATTGAACGTTGGGCCAGACGTGGGCAGCCCTCCCTGCGGGAGACCCGCCAATGAGTGTGCTGAAACCTCTGATGCAGCCTCACCGGCTTGTCCTCATGGCGCTATTCGCAGGCCTAATTGTCTGGTGCGCGGTTTCCCTGCGCTGGGACTGGATTCCAGCCTATGCGCCGCTCGCGCTCCAAGGGCTCTGGACGACAATCTGGATCCTTGTGGTAACCAGTATCCTCGGATTTGCGCTGGCGGTACCGCTTGGCCTCGCCCAGGCGGTTGGCCCCTGGTATCTGTCGGTTCCCGCACGGGTTTTTTGCACCGTCATTCGCGGCACGCCGCTGCTGTTGCAGATATGGCTGCTCTATTATGGGCTGGGATCGCTGTTCCCGCAGTTCCCGTGGATCCGGTCCAGCGAACTGTGGCCCTATCTGCGGCAAGCCTGGCCATATGCGGTGCTTGCCCTGACCCTGTCTTATGCAGGCTATGAGGGCGAGGTGATGCGCGGGGCCTTCTCAGGCGTTGCCAAGGGCCAGCTGGAGGCCGCCAAGGCCTACGGTATGCCACGCGGCACCATGTTCCGCCGGATCTGGCTGCCCCAGGCGGTGCGCAACGTCCTGCCAACGCTTGGGGGCGAAACCATCCTTCAGCTGAAGGCGACACCGTTGGTGGCCACGATCACGGTTCTGGACATCTACGCGGTTTCCTCGCGGGTGCGGTCTGACACGTTTATCGTCTATGAGCCGCTGCTGCTACTGGCGCTTGTCTATATGGTGATTGCCGGGCTGATCACCCTCGCCTTCAAACGGTTTGAGGACCGGATCCCGCAGCGGCAATAATCACCCGCCCAGCAAGATCAAAGAGCCCCCAGGTGCCGCCTTGGGGGCTTGTCCATGTGCCTGCCGGTCCGGTTCACAGGCACCTAGGACAGGATGGTCAGCTGCTCCACATCCCCATCGATATCGTGACAGGCCGCCAGCAGCCGCTCCTGCAGATGTGAGGTGACGTAATTTCCGTGAAACCGGCTTGGCGCGCGTAGGATCAGACGGCCCCCTGCCCTGCTCTCCCGCGTCAGCGCCTGGATCCAGGCAGCGTAAATGGCCGGGTCCTCCTGGTGCAGGACCGCCTTCGCGAGGCTCCACTCGCTGCCGTCGCTGATATCAGGTGCGGGCGCGGTTGTGCCGGTCATCAGCGGCACCACGTTTTTCTCCGGCTCATCGCTGCCACGCATCCGGTGATCGAAATCTGGTCCGACGGCGGCCCAGCAGCTGCGGGTGTCGTCTAGGATCCGCTCCAGATCAAAACCGTATTCCGTTACCCGCCCCCGCGCGCCCTGCCGTTTCACCACCAACCAGCCGAGTGCGCGCAGCTTGGCCATCTCGCGTTTCACCGTGCGTTCGTCGACGGACCACATGCGGGCAATCTCGCGCTGGCCGACTGCCAGCTCATTGCGTTGCCAGTTGTAGCGCGCGGTCATCAGCGTCATGAACCGCAGAACCAGTCGCTGCGGCCCCTTCTCCAGAGACAGGGCATAGGTCCCCATTGCGGTGAGGATATCGTATTTCAGTGCCGCGGCCTGACGCCCGACGGGTTTGCTGGCAAGCATGGCTGCCCTCTTGTCTCCATCCGATGGTGGATGGCTGCCTCTGTCGTCTCATGTTTGCCACGAGATCCTGTTGGGTTCATTGTCGGACCGGGTGGCCCGTGGGTTGCGCTGCGTCGCAACTCTGGGTCCTTTTGATCCGAACTCAACGTTCTTTGGTTGGTTTATCTGATTTGCGTCCAGCGATACGATTCTGTCAAGAGCGCTGTTGCCCGAGGGGCTGTTCCAATTCCATTTTTGAATCAAAAATAGGTATTCATGGTATTGGGTGACAGACAGGCTGTCCCCTATTGATCGAAAAATGTCCCCCAATATGCAGGGGCAGCTCTGGGCGCGTCCCCCTATATCAGGGTCGAGTATCCAGAAAACCCATCGGCGGCGCGGGAGCCCGACCGAATCGCAATCGCCCGATAAACAAAGGGTATTGCCGCGCTATTCCTGTCGACGTCCCCACGGGGACAGGACGCTTATTCCTACGATAATAGGTTTTGCGTTTTTTGCAAATTCGGCGTAAACGAGTTTCTAGGTAGAAAAAGCGTCCGCTTGGTGAATAAGGCCGCACTACAGAGATCGAGGAGCAGAGATGTTTACCCATCAAGACCTGGCGAATATGCAGGCACAATCCCTGAAAATGCAGAGTTGGATCCGGCAGCAGACCTTCTCTCCCAAGATGGAAAAGACGCTGAGGCGCTTCTCTAGCTGGGAGGTGGCCGAGCTGATCTTCAAGGTGAACCAGTCCACCCTGCGTGGACGGCTGGCGGCCGATCCCAGCCTGCCGCAGGGCCATGTCGAGGAAGACGGGCGTCAGCGTTGGTATTCGCTTGAGGAAATCAATGAGCTGCGCCGTCGGCTGAAGGTGAACCGCAAATCGCTGATGCCGGAGCGACCGGCGGGCAAGCGGGCCTTGCGGGTGGCGATTTCCAACTTCAAGGGGGGTGCCGGCAAATCGACCGTAGCGCTGCATTTTGCCCATGCCGCCGCCTTGGACGGTTATCGTGTGCTCTGTGTTGACTTCGATCCGCAGGCCACCCTGTCCCATTCGATGGGGCTGAGCGATGTGACCGAAGATTATACGGTCTGGGGCATCATGGCGCGGGACCTCGTACGTGAGACCGAACGGATGAACGCCAGTGCGCGCGGCGCCGAGTCCGGCGCCGCCCTGCCCGAGCGGCGCCTGCCAGAAGCGATCACCGGCATGGGCCTGCAGGATCTTCGGATCAGCGATTTTGTAAAGCCGACGAGCTGGCCCACGATTGATGTGATCCCCAGCTGCGCCAATGCCGCCTTTGTCGAATTTGCATCGGCGCAGTACCGCCATCTCAATCCGGAATGGTCCTTCTTTGCAGCGGTGTCGCGTTATCTCGATCAGCTGCCGTCGGACGATTACGACATGATGATCTTCGACTGCCCGCCGGCCATTGGCTATCAGTCTATGAATGCGGTCTTCGCCGCCGATATGCTCTATATCCCGTCAGGTCCCGGATATTGGGAGTATGACTCCACCACCTCGTTCATCGGCCAGCTCTCCGAGGCGCTTGAGGATCTCTCGGCGTTCAACGGGGTTGTCCCTGCGGGGACGTTCAGCCTGCCGAAGGTGTTTCAGGAGGTCCGGTTTCTGCTCACCCGCTATGAATCCGGCAATGACCTGCACCGCGCCATGCGCGATGCCTTCGTCAAGGTCTTTGGCGACCGGATGACGGAACACCCGATTGAGATGACCCGAGCGGTGGAACAATCCGGGCGCTTCCTCAGCTCGATTTACGAAATCGACTACCGGGATATGACGCGCGAGACCTGGCGACGGGCGCGCGCGTCTTTTGACCAGGCCTATATGGAGTTCAAGGGCAACGCCCTGACCGCATGGGCCCAGCTGGAGGATGAGGCATGAGCAAGCGCAGAATGTTCGACATCGATTTTCCGTCGGATCCCACCCCCGCCACGCCCGAGGCAGCCTCCCCTGCCCCGGTGGACCCGCACCCCGGCGCCCCCGCGCTTGAGACGAAATCGGCGTTCCGTTCAGGCGAGGCGCGCCGTGGCCCGATGGCCACCGCCATCAGCGAAAACGCCGAAGCGCTGCGGACACGGGCGGAGGTCGAGCAGAATATCCGGGCAGAGAACGATCGCCTGGCGCATGAATTCGTCCGGCTGAAGACGCTTGGTCTGGTGGTCGATCGGATCCCGCTGGATCTGATTTCGACCAGCAAGCTGATCCGCGATCGCGCCGTCAACCGGGATCCTGAGCTGGAGGAGTTGAAGGAGTCGATCCGCGATCTTGGTCTGTCCAACCCGATCCGGGTGGAAGAGGACGGCGAGGGGTATCAGCTGGTACAGGGCTTCCGGCGACTGTCGGCCTATCGCGCGCTTTACGAGGAAACGGGAGAGGAACAGTTCCGCCTGATCCCGGCCGGACTGGTGGCGCGGGGCGAGACGCTACAGGGTCTGTACCGGCGAATGGTTGACGAAAACCTGGTGCGCCGGGATATTTCCTTTGCCGAAATGGCGCAGCTCGCGCTCTCCTATTCGCAGGATCCAGAGACGGATTCAGACTCTGTAGAAGACTCTGTTGCGCTGCTTTATGCCTCAGCCGGGCGTCAGAAGCGCAGCTACATTCGCCACTTTGCAGAGCTGCTGGAACTGATTGGAGAAGAGCTGTCCTATGCCGAGGCGATCCCCCGTGCATTAGGGCTGGATCTGAAGAAGCACCTGCTGGAGAACCCGGCCACGCTTGAGCCGCTGCGGCAACGCCTAAGGGAGCGGAGTTTTTCGAGCGCTGAGGAAGAGCTGGCCGTGTTGCGGCAGGCGCTCAAGGCCCCTGCATCGGATGTTAGGGAGGCCAGCACCAGCCAGCGCGCCGGCATGGCCAAGACCACGCTGCGCTGTTCTGTCCCTGCGGGGACGGTGCGATGTCTGGCGCGGGACGGGCGGATTGAAATGGCGATGGAGCGTGATTTCTCGGCGGTTGACCAGCGTCGGCTTGAGGCCGCGATCACGGCTTTCTTTGATGCTCTGGACGGGGATCAGACCTAGCGCTAAGCTGGCCGACACGACGGTATCAATGAGGCTGTCCCTGCGGGGACGGCCTTTTTTCTTTGAGCCAGGCTTCAGATGGGTGGATTGGCATTGATCATGCTCGCCGCGCTGCTGAAGGGAGCAGAGCATTATCGTTGTCCCTGCGGGGACACCCGCCACGCCGCAAGTGCTGGTGAGATGACGCTCGTTAGCGCATTGGGGATGTGCCGTGCGGTGACTTCTTGGCTGTCGCTCCGCAAGCTCTTGCATGCTGCGCAATTCGACTAAAAAGCAACCCTCTAAAACTGGTCTTGAGTTTGCGTTAAACTGTCTGAATGGGGCATTAATGGGCGATAATTAAGGCACAATCCTGCCATCGTTCGCCCCGACAACCAAACCAAAGGCATAGCCGTTTTCCGCGGCACCAAGGTTTGGAGTGATCGACATGGCATCAACAGACAGCGCGCAGGCAGCAACGACACCGGCGCTGGACCTGCGGGTCCCCGGCGAGATGCGTGACAGCGACGACTGGCTGGTGTCGACATGGAATGCCGGTCAATCGCGCGACACCACGTGGTCACAGGATAATGTCCAGATCAACAGTGACGGCGCGGTTGAGCTGCATCTGACGTCGGACAATGGCGTTGGAGAGCGGCTTTTCACCGGTGGTGAAATCCAGTCCGAAGCGGCCCATGAGACCGGCATCTGGAGCTGGACTGCACAGGCGCCGCAGATGCAGGATGGCACGGTCTTTGGGATGTTCCTCTATCAGGAGGACTATCGGAACGATCGCTGGCTGGAGTTCGATTTTGAATTCGTTGGCGCCAATACCCGTCAGGTTCAATTGAGCATCCATATGGAGGCGGAGGATGGCAGCCGCGTGCGGCTGGCCGATGGCCCTGCGGGGCCGCTGGTCGTTGATCTTGGGTTCGATGCCGCCGAGGGGATGCATACCTATGAAATCGAATTGACCGGCACCAGCGCGATTTTCCGCGTAGATGGAGAGGTGCGCGCCGATCTCAGCGGGGCTGATATGCCGGGTGGGCTTTGGTACTCCGGGGCGGTCAAGAGCTTTGCTGACCTTTGGGCGGTGTCCGACAATCAAACGGCTTGGGCCGGAATACCTGACCCGGATGCGCCGCCGCTGGTCGCGGTGATTGCGGATGTGTCCCTGCCGGGACAGGAAGATCCCGCCGAGCCGGAGTTCGACAGCGAACAGCGTGGCACGGAGCAGGCAGAGGATCTATTCGGCGGCGCTGGTGCAGATCTGATCCACGGTGGCGATGGTGCGGATCAGCTGGTGGGCAATCGTGGTTCGGATCACCTCTATGGTGACAAGGGGCGGGACATTCTGCGCGGCAAGGACGGAGATGATTTCCTGTTTGGTGGTCGCGGTCGGGATCGTCTGGCGGGCGGCGGCGGTGACGATCAGCTTGACGGTGGGATCGGTCGTGATCAGCTGCGCGGCGGGGGCGGCGCGGATGTTTTTATCTTCCGCCAGGGCGGGACGCCGGACCGGGTCAATGATTTCTCCCTGTCCCAAGGGGACGTTCTGGATCTGACGCGGTTCAATCTGGATGGTGCGGATCAGCTGCGCTGGCTTGATGGTGAGCGTGGGCGTGGTACGCGCGATCTGTTGCAGGCCGAGGGCGAAGATGGCTGGGTGAATGTTGCGGTGATCGATGACCGGGCGGATGCGCTGACACTGGATCTGCTGATAGCTCAGGATGCGATCCTGTTCTAGACATATGTGTACATTAGTGGGCTACCTTGTTACCGCAGCCCAGCTCTCCCAAGGCAGGCTGTCACGGCCCAGCAGGGCGGGAAGTTGGCGCAGATCCTCCGCGAAACAGCTGCGCAGGTCTTCGATATCGCTGTCGCGCAGGGGCGGCACCACATCACGCATGTTCTGGCTGTTGGCACGCAGCACTGTGGAAACCGGCTTGGTGGATTTTAGCCGGGCCAGGCTATCCTCCAGCCCGGCTTTGCGCAGTTGATCACCACCAGCACGAAGCAGGCTGCGAAGTGCAGGGAGCCGGGCGCGGTCGCTTTCGTTTCGTCGCTCATGCAGCACCGGAGAGCTGTGGCTATCGTCGAGCCCGGCAAAACGATAGACAGTCTGGGCAGCCGCGACCGGATCGGCGCTGATTTCCTCTGCCAGCAGTACCAACACGCGATCATGGCCGAGGGTGTCGAGCCAGCGCCCCAGATGGCGGCTGTAGAGCCCCTGTTCCAGATAGGCCGGATTGTTCGCCAGCCCGTCGTGGAAGGGCAGGGGAGGAATATGGCCCTTGATCACCTCATGCAGGTGGTTGGAATAGGCGCGGGTGACCGGATCGCGCAGCAGGCAGATCACCTTGATGTTCGGATCAAAGGCATTCAGCCGGTCGGGGCAGCGCGGGTCATAGAAATATGAGGGCGATGCCTCAAATCTCACCGTCTTGTCCGCGCCATGGCTGAAATGGCTGCGATACCATTGATAGCCGCGATCGAAATAGGCACTGAAGAAATCCAGTTCCTTGGGATCCGATACGGCGGCATCAGGATGGGCACCGAGGGCCGCGTGAATGAAGGTGGAGGCGCATTTCTGTGCGCCAATACCCACCAGCGTTGGACCAGCCTGTGCCGCGCTGTTACCGGATGGCGCAAGGGGGGGCGTGGTCATGGCGGGTCTTTCCTGTCGGCGTGGCGATTGCGGCGGTACTGAGCGCCAGTCTTAGCACCTCGGATCGGCGGTGCCACGGGAAATGACCCCGTGCATTCCGTCAAACGCCGCTGCCCGGCATCTGGCCTCACCCTGCGGGGACATGCTAGATATGCCGGGAGAAGAGTGGGCAGCATCATGCAGGAACCGGCAGGGCAGGGGCGGATGATTTCGATCATCATGGCCAATCATCAGGGCGCGCCATATTTGCCGGACGCGCTGCGGTCGGTGGCGTCGCAGACCCATGCCGACTGGGAGTTGATCGTGGCTGACGACGGGTCCAGTGACGGATCGGTGGATATCCTGCGAGAGGTTGCACGCCAGGACCCCCGCGTGCGGGTGCTGCTGCATGAAACACCCAGCGGTCCTGCTGCCGCCCGCAATCGGGCGCTGGCGGCGGCCCGTGGCGATTGGCTGGCAATCTGCGATTCCGATGACATAATGCACCCGGACCGGTTGCGGCGCCTGCTGGCCGCGGCAGAGGCGCTGGATGCGGATGCGGTTGCGGATGACATGGTGCATTTCGCGACGGAGCCGCTGGCTGGTCCGCGCAGCGTTCTTGGCAGTGATGCGCCGGAGGTGCCGCGACAGATCGGGCCTGCGGATATGCTGCGGGTGCCGGAACCGGGCACGTCTGGTGCGCAGCTGGGCTATCTGAAGCCCCTGATCCGCCGTCAGGCGCTGGCGGCCTTGCGTTATGATGAGGCGCTGACGATCGGCGAGGATCAGGATTTCTATCTGCGATTGCTGTTGCAAGGCGCGCGTATGTGGCTGCTGCCGGAGGCGCTTTACCTTTACCGGCGACATCCGCATTCCCTGTCACATCGATCGACCCGACGGCAGATTCTTGCGGCGCTTGCTGCGATGGAGGCGTTGCCGGGTCAATTGAGTGCATCACAACATCTTGAATTAAAACATATTATTGAAGAGAGACGGCAAGTGCTTCAATACCGTCTGGCCTTTGAGACGCTGGCAGAGACGCTGAAACAGCGGCGGTTTGGGGCGGCGCTGCGCCAGATCCTGCGGCATCCTGCGCTGGGGTATCGACTGGTGCAGATCGCTTGGGCGAGGATGCGCAGTATTGGCAGGGGGCAGGGCGGCGGCCAAGCTGGACAGGCCGGTGAGGCTGCGGCGGAGCGGGTCCATCTGATCGGCCCTGCCGATGGGCTGCCGCCGCAGGGAGAGGGTCAACATGTCGTTGTCCCGGACCCCGGCGCCGATGGTGGCCATAGCAGTCTATGGGCGGATCTGTGTTATCGGGCCTCGCGCCGTGTGCTGACTGTGACCTATGGTGACGAGGCCGGGCTATCGGCGGCCTGGCGGATCCCGGCCGCCGCGCATATCAAAGCGCGCGGGGCTGTGGTCTCTGATCTGATGCCGCCGCAGGGCCGCCGGGATGGCTGAGCCGCGCCCGCAGATCTCGGTGATTATGGCCACCCGCAATGCCGCCGCTCATCTGCCGCTGGCGATCCGGGCGGTACTGGCACAGACCATGGCGGATCTGGAGCTGATCATCATTGATGACGCCTCCGACGATGACAGCTGGGCGGTGATCCGTGCGGCTGCGGCCAAGGATCCGCGCATACGGGCGCAACGGCGGCCGCACTGCGGCGGTCCGGCTCGGGCACGTAATGATGCGCTCGGCCTTGCACGCGGGGACTGGGTGGCGATCTGCGACAGTGACGACAGCCAGCATCCCCGGCGATTGGAGTTGATGCTGGCAGCGGCGCGGGATCTGGGGGCCGATGTGGTCGCTGATGACCTGATCCTGTTTTCAGAGCGACCGATGGTGCGGGGAGAAACGATTCTGGGTGGTCATGCGCCGCAGCACGCCCGCGCGCTGACGTTGAAGGATCTGGTTCTGAGCGGGGTTGACCCTCAGGGCATCAGTCACATCGGATACCTTAAGCCATTGATCAGAAATCAGCTTCTTCGTGATCTGCGATACGACCCCGCGCTGCGGATCGGCGAGGATCATGACCTTTATCTGCGTCTTCTGCTGGCGGGTGCGACGATGTGGGTGCTGCCGATGGCGGCCTATCTCTATCGTCGGCACCCGGCGTCGGTTTCGTATCGCAACGTGCCCGAGGATCTGGCGGCACAGATCCATGCGCTGGATGGTCTGGTTGCGCAGGACAGGCGCGAGGAGCTGGCGCTCCACGCGGGCATTCGTCGGCAGGCACTTCTGCGGCGTCAGGCACAGCTGGAACTGGCGCGGGAGGTTCGCAGCGGTCGGCTGGGCCGCGCCGCCTGGCGCGCCGCAATGTGCCGCGATCATTGGCCATGGGTGTTATCCGTCCTGCGCAACCGGCTGGAGCTGAAGCTGGTGGCCGGGATCTCGCGCCTGTGGTGTCGTCCGCAGCGCTGGCGACTGGGCCGTGACGGCAGGGCAGGGGGGATGAGCCCGCCGACAGACAGCGCAGGCGAACTGGACCTCAGCGCCGCGGCGGCGCCGATCTGGGCGCGCCTGTGCTGCGCCGCCTCGCGCAGGCGCATTGATGCGGAGGTGAGTGATGCCCTGGGCATGTCTGCCCTGTGGATGGTGCCGGCGGTTCGAACCCCAGGGGAGCAGAGCTGCGGTGTTGCCGCAGAGACGCGGGCGGGCGTCGCGGCTGGGCGCGCGGCTGGATTGGCGGAGGGGGAGCAGGTAGCGAGGGATAATGGCGGGCGTTTGAGGCGGCATATGGGACGACATGACACTCACGGTTGAACCACCGCAAGACATCGGGCAGCCGAAGCTGTCTGTGCTGCGGCGCGGAGCTGGTCGCTGGTGGTTGACCCGTGGCCATCTGCGCATGGGTTATCTGATCCTAGCGGCCATGTCGGGCACCGGGGTGGTCTATCGGCTTGGGTTCCAGTCGCCCGGCTGGATGGCGCTCTATGTGCTGACGATCCTGTGGTATCTGCGGGACTGGCGCCAGAGCGCTGCCATTCTCTGGCAGGCGTGGCCGGTGCTGATGCCCTGCGTGATTGCAATGGCCTCCACCCTGTGGAGCATCAACCCGCCGGTCACCGCCTATCGTAGTTTCCAGCTGACGATGACAACGCTGATTGCCGTGCGTATCGCCTCTGCTATTCCGGCGCATCATACGATGATTGTTGTCAGCCTGACCTCGGCGGTCGGCGTGGCGCTGTCTTATCTGAATTCCGTCGTGACCTTCCTTGCTCCGGCCTTTCATCCAAACGGGGCGCTGAAGGGCATCTATATGCACAAGAACTCCCTCGCCAAGGCGACGGTGAATGCAGCGCATGGGCTGGTGACGCTGGGGTTCTACTGGCGGCTTTCGATCCTGGGTATTCTGGCGGCGGCGCTGATGATCCCGGTGCTGGGCATGGCCCAATCGGCGGGGGCCTATGTGACCTTTGCCATTCTGGCGATCTATGTGCCGGTACTGTGGATCCGTCGCTGGGGCGGGACAGCGCGGCGGGTGGCGCTGCTGTTTTCGCTGATGGTGCTGTTCCTGGTGCCGCTCGCGATCTATATCTCAGGCATTGACGCTTTGGGGCTGCTGCTGGAGCGGCTGGGCAAGGACAGCACCCTGACCGGGCGCACGGTGATCTGGGCCTTTGGTCTGGAGGAAATCGCCAAAGCGCCGATTGGCGGCGTTGGGTTTGGGGCGTATTGGTCGGTGCCATCTTACGCACGGCTTTATATTGAGGCCTATGTCGACGAGGGACTCTATTGGTTTCATAACAGCTATATCGAACTGATGGTGGGCAATGGGCTCCTTGGGGCGGTGACGTTCTTTGGCCTGCTGATCGCCGTCGTGCTGCGCTGTTTTCGCTGGTATTTGCAGGATGGTAGCGTGACCTCGGGGTATTATCTCTTCTATGTGCTGATCAATCTGGTCGCGGCGCTGTCGGATAATGTGATCTACAACGAGCATTCGATCCGGCACATGCTGATCGCGATGGCCTGGATCTATGCCGGCCGAGCGCTGGGGCGCTGGCGGGATGTGCCACCCCGGATCTGAGTGTACTTTTGGGGTCTAGCCTGCGTTCTGGTTCTCATCCGGCGCCGGATCGAGCGGTAGCCCCATTGCGGCCTCCAGTGCGGGGTCAAGCTGGCTGAGGATCCAGGTGCGGTCTTCCGGCGTGATCAGGTGGCCGGGGGTCTTGGGTTTTACATCACGGTCGGACCATGACCAGCCATAGTGTCCCTGCGGGACCTGCAAGCGCCTGTTTGGGGGCACCGGGCTTTCGCCTGCGATGCGCGCAATGATGTCTTCGGGGCGCCGACTGATGGCAGCATGGGTGGTGTAGATCACCCGTGCACCGCGCCGGGGCAGGGTCAGCAGCGCCTCTGCCTTGGCGCGACGCAACGCCAGCAGGTTGGCAAAGGGCGCGCCGGTGATCGGATGCAGATCCTGGTTCAGCGGCTGACCTTTGCATGGGCTGGTCTTTGGTAGGTCAAACCACGCCGGCACGTCGATCTCGCTGCGCCATTCGGCGCGGATAAACTGCGAAAACGGCAGATCACGCAGCGCTGGCAGGCTGTGCCACGGCTTGCCATACATGCTTTCGAGCCATTGGAACGGATCGCGAAAGATCACGATATAGAGCACATCCGCCGGCAGCGCGATGAGGTTCGGGAAGGCATGTTTCCACATGTCATAGCGCGGGCGTGCAGCGGCGAAGTTCTGCTGGATCAGCTGGTCGAGAAAATTGGTCCCGGAACAGCGCTCACCCAGCACCTGATAATTCAGCACAGGTCGGCCGAGGCAGCGGCGACCTGCTATCCTGGCCTTGCGCAAAAGGGGGGACAGCTGCATCGGCTCTCTCAGCTGTGGTAATAGCGGTCGCGCGACCGTCTGGTTGCCCCGTAGAGCGGCTGAGCGGTGCCTTTGACCTTGGTCAGCACAATGCCGTCGGGACTGCGCCCGCCCTGTTCCAGCTGTCGTAGGGCATTGGTAAAGACCGATTGCCGGGTGGTGTTCCATTGCGCCAGCAGGATCAGAAGGTCCGCATGCAGGCCGATGATCCGCGCATCGGGCACAACGGAGATGGGCGGGGTGTCAAAAATGATGATGTCCCAGTGATTGCGCGCCACCGACACAAGCTCGGTCAGCCCGCCCTGGCTGAGCAGATCCGCGGCACTGCCGGTTACGGTGCCGGCAGGCAGGATATCCGCCTGCCCCAGCGCACCGGGAAGCACCGCCGCTGCCAGATCACATTGCCCGGTGAGGACATCAAAGAGCCCCGGCTTGCTGTTGCCACTGGCCAGCGGGTCAGACAGGGAATGGCGGCGCAGGTCGCCGTCGATCAGCAGGACCGATTTACCGATCTGCGCCATATTATGTGCCATGGCCGCCGACAGCGTCGACTTGCCATCGCCGCTTTCGGCGGAGGTAAAGACAACCACCTGCGGCGGGACATCTCCCCGCGCCATCAGCAGCGTGGTGCGCAGATTGCGAACAGCCTCGCCATCGCGGGTCTGCGGGCCAAGCGCGCCGGCCTGTTCGGGCCGGATTTTCTGCGAAAACTGGTCCAGCACCGCAATCACAGGCACGGACGTCAGGCCTGCGATCTGCGCTGGGGAATGCAGGCGCGCCCGGGAGAGCTGCAACACGACAACGAGAACAGTGCCGAGAAACCCGCCAAGGAAGACCGACAGGATAAGGATCCGGCCCTTGTTGGGCAGGGCAGGCTGGTCCGGGGGGAAGGCGCGCGAGATCACCCGGCTGTCGGCGCGTTGCAGGCCGATCTGCATGGAGGTTTCGCGCAGTCGGTTCTGGAAGTTTTCAAACAGCAGACGGCTGGCTTCGGCGTCGCGTTCGGCCTGCACAACTTCGGTCAGCGCATCGCTCTGGGTGGCGATGGTGATCTCCAGATCGGCCATCGAGCGGCGGATTGCCTGTTCCTTGGCTTCGGCTTCGCGCAGATCACGAGCGACTTGCGCCAGAACCGCGCGCCAGCCAGCCAGCGGATCATCAGCGCGCGCCAGAAGCGCGCTATAGCCGTAGCGGCGGGCGGCGGCGCGCTGCTCCTCGGCTGTTTGCAGGCTGCTCAGTTCGGATTGTTTGGCCCGTTGCGCGGCGACATCCTCGGCCCGCTCGGTCAGCGCGCTGCGCAGGGAAATCAGGCGGTTCTCCAGCCCGATCAACTGTGCGGGGCTGGTCACATCGGCCTGCGCCCGGATGTCGGCAACCCGCCGTTCGTTTGCTTCCAGCTGGCCGCGCAGCTCGGTCACCCGGTCCGCCAGCCATCCGGTGGCCTGTTCGGTGACGTTCAGCTTCACCGCCACCTGATTTTCGATATAGGTGTCGGCGAAGGCATTGGCGATGTCAGCCGCCTTGAAGGGGTTCTCGCTCAGCACCCAGATCGAGAAAATATAGGTGTCCGGTATGTTCACCACCCGCATGTTGGCAAGCAGCGTCTGGATCACCTTTTCGCGGACAAAGGCGGGATCTGGCGGAATGGTCGTGTTATAGACGGGCATCCCGAGGAGTCCCTTGATCAGATCTTTCAGCGTCTGGACAGGATTGAGGCCGGGATCGCGCAGCATCATATTGAATTCCGGGTCGGAAACAAGATTCAGCCGGTCGACGACCTGACCCGCCAGTTCCCGACCGCCAAGGATGTGAACCTCGGTTCGGATCACCTCATCCGTGGCGGAAAGGCTACTGACCACGCTTTCGATATCGACCACTTTTTCGTCGCGGGTATCCAGCACCAGCTGTACCTCGGCACCGTAGAGCGGAGTGGCGGCGAGATAGGCCCGCCAGATGCCCAGAAACAGACCGAGCATGACACAGGCAGCGATGACCCAGCGGCCGCGCCAGATGATTGCAAAAATGGCGCCGAGATCGAGCACCTCCTGGCCGTCATCCGCGGCAAAGGACGTCTTAGGCGTGGACACGTTGGTTGACCCCATCGTTATTGGTTTGCCCACGGCCCGCCCTGCGTTGCGCGACGCCGCAGGGGTGGCAAGTAGGTGGCAGTGCCAAGTTCATCAGACTGCGCGCAAAAATCAATCTGTCGCAACATAATCGGATCCTTTAGACAGGTCCATAACACGGAATGGAACAAAGACCATGGGCATGAGCGGTCAGAGAGGCAGGGAGGGCGCCAGCGCTGCACCCAGGGGCATTGATGTGCGGGTGCTGGTGGTGATCCCGACCCTGAATGAAGCGGCTGCGATCCGTCCCTGTCTCGAAAGCCTGCTGCGCGACCCGCTGCTGCGCGATCCAGATCGGTCTGCGCTGGTGGTGGCGGATGGGGGCAGCGATGATGACACGGTGGCCATCGTCGAGAGCTTGGCCGAGACAGCGCCGATCAAGATACATGTGCTGCATAATCCGGACCGGATTCAGTCCGCAGGCATCAATCGGGCGGTTGCTGAATTTGGCGGCGGCTTTGATGTGCTGCTGCGCTGTGATGCCCATGCGATCTATCCGGCGGATTATGCAACCGCCCTGTGCGCGGCGCTGCGGGAGAACGATGATCGTGCGGCGGTCGTGGTGGCGATGCAGTCCGAAGGTCGCAGTGAATTCGGCAAGGCGGCGGCCTGGGTCGTGGATACGCCCTTCGGATCGGGTGGTGCGGCACATCGGGGAGGTCGGACCTCGGGCTATGTGGATCACGGGCATCACGCGCTGATGGATCTGCACTGGTTCCGCCGGGTTGGCGGTTATGATGCGAGTTTCAGCCACAATGAGGATGCTGAGCTGGATTGGCGGTTGCTGGCGGCCGGAGGGCGTATCTGGCTGGCCGGTGATGTGCGGCTTGGCTATGTGATGCGCAGCACGCCTGTCGCGCTATGGCGGCAATATCAGAACTATGGCGCAGGCCGTGCGGCAACATTGATCAAGCATCGGATGCGGCCACGGCTGCGGCAGATGGTGCCGGTTGCCAATCTCCTCCTATGTGGACTGGCACTGGTCGCAGCACCCTTCTGGCCCTTGGCTCTGATCTGGCCGCTGGTTTACCTGACTGTGGTGATTGTGGTGACGGGCATCGCCTGTTTGCGACTGGGGGGTGCCGGGATCTGGTCCGGGGTGGCTCTGGTGCTGATGCACATGGGCTGGGCGCTTGGTCTGGTGCGGGCGATGGCGCGGCATTCTGTTCAATCGGTCCTGGCGGGTGCCGCGGGGCGCAGGGTGAAGCGATGAGCGAACGGATTTCGATATTACTCTGCACCTATCGGCGCCGCAGCGTGGTGGACACATTGGAGAGCCTGGCAGCTTTGCGCGCACCGCAGGGCTATACGATAGATATCATCGTGGCGGACAATGATACCTCGCCGTCGGCGGACCACTGGGTGCGCGGCTGCGCGACCTCCTGGCCGGTCAGCTATGTCCACGCGCCGGCACGCAATATCTCTCTGGCCCGCAACGCCTGTCTGGCCATGGCGCGCAAGCGGCGGTCGGATTGGGTTGCCTTTGTCGATGATGATGAGGTGGTTCCGCCCGACTGGATCGAACAGCTGATGCGCCGCGCCATGGAGACCGGCGCGGATGTGATTTCAGGGCCAGCCATCGCACGTTACCCGCAGCAGGCGCCGCAATGGATGGTTGATCAGGACTGGCACAGCAACTGGCCGGAACTTCGCGCCGGCAATGGCGGTGGGGTGCAGTTACAGACCGCCCATAGCTGCAATGCGCTGATGCGGTTTGCCGGTCGCCCCTGGGAGGGGCTGGAGTTTGATCTCTCTCGCGGCACGAGCGGCGGCGAGGATACCGCCTATTTCTTTGCGCTCTCACATCTGGGCGCGCAGTTTGCGATCTCGGCCGATGCGGCCGTCTTTGAGGTGGTTGCGTCGGATCGGTTGCATCTGGGCTGGTTGGCAAAACGGCGGTTCCGCATGGGGCAGAGCTATGCGGCCAGCGCATCGGGGCTGCTGGCACGGACAAAACTGGCTGGGGCGGCGTTGGCCAAGGTTGCCTATTGTGTCGTTGCGACCCTGCCTGTCCTGCCTGTCGAGCCGCGCCGGAATTTCTGGCTGTTGCGGGGGCTGCTGCACCTGGGCGTGATGGCGGGATGTTTTGCCCTGCCACAGCCGCAGATCTACGGCGGAGCAAAGGATCAAGAGCCGCCGCCGCAGCGGATCCGTGGCTGACATATGGCGCAGTTGCTCTGTTTTGCCTCCGATCTGACTGACGTGGCCCAGCTGAGACGGCTGGAGTCTTTTCAGGCGCTTGGGCATGAGGTGATCTCGGTGTCTTCGCGCAAGGGGCCGTTGCCGCAGGTGAGCTGGCAGAACATTGATTTGGGCGAGATTGGTCAACACGGGCTGTTGCGCCGGGGGCGTCTGGCGCTCTCCACTGCGTTGGGTGACCCGCGGCTGCGGCCATTGGTGCAGCAGGCCGATCTGCTGGTGGCGCGCAATCTCGATATGCTGGCGCTGGCCGCCGCGCTGCGGCGGCGCTGCGGCAGCGCGGCGCCGCTTGCCTATGAGGTGCTGGATATCCATTCGCTGTTCGAAGGCAGCGGCCTGAAACCCCGGATCGCCCGCTGGGTCGAGCGGCGGCTGATCGCGGCGGCGGAGGTGCTGTGGCTGTCCTCGCCCGGTTTCCACGAAGGGTATTTCGTGCCGGTACATGGTTTTGTTGGGCCCTGGCAACTGGTGGAGAACAAGATGGTCGTGCCGGACCGCATGTCACGACCCGTCGCGGGAGGTTTTCATGGCGCGGCATCCGGGCCGTTGCGGCTGGGTTGGATCGGCGCCATACGCTGCCGACCGAGCTTTGAGCTGCTGCTGAGGGTGGCGCAGCAAATGGGGGCGGCGATCGAGGTGCATGTTCACGGCAAGATCCACGACCATGTCTTGCCTGATTTCCATGACCGGATCGCGGGACACGGCAATGTCACCTTTCACGGGGCCTACGCCTACCCGGAGGGTCTGGCTGCCTGCTACCGCGGCTGCGATGTGGTCTGGGCGCAGGATTTGTGGCAGGCGGGTGATGCCCGCGCCGGTGGCAATTCGGATCTGCTGCTGCCGAACCGCATTTATGAGGCCGGCTGGCACGGCTGTCCGGTGATCGCCGTGGCGACGACGCAGACCGGCCGAAAGATTGAGGAGACAGGGCAGGGCTGGACCCTGCGCCGTGCTGATGCCGCCGAGCTGGTCGGGCTGTTGCAGCAGCTGACGCCGGCCCGGATCGCCGCCTGTCGCAATCGGATCGCGGCGCTGCCCGAGACGATGTTCCGTCAGACCGCCGATGATGTGACGGCGTTGCTGGCTTCAGCCGGGATCGGCGTTCCGGGCCAAAGGCGTGAGACCGGGCCGAAGAGATGAGGCCCCGTCAAAGAGCGGCTCGTAGAGTGACATAAAACGCTCACCGCCGCGCTGGAGAGACAGGTTCTCCAATACGTAATCGCGGGGGCGATAGTTTGGCAGCGCCGTCCAGAAGCGATCAAACTGTTCTTCCATATTGTCGATCTGGAACCGCATCCCGCAGCGGTCATCGAAATAGGGCACCGAACTGGGGATGACGTCACCCTGTGCCAGGATCCGCTGTGAGGGGTCGACCAGCACCCCCTCATCCCAAGCAAAGACTGGCAGGTTCGCCGACATGGCTTCCTGATAGGCGAGCCCTTGGGTTTCGTGTTCGGTGCAGAAAAGCACCGCACGGCTGCGGCTCACCAGATCGCGGTACTGCGCGGGCGTATGATGCCCGTAGTCCAGTTCGCGCCAGCTGAGCCCGCGCGCGGTCAGCATGTCACGCAGGGGCTGGAGCAGATCGCATTCGCGGGCGGTTTCTCGATGCCAGCGGACCTTGTTGTAGAAGAGCAGATCAATGCTTTTGCTGTGACCCGACATATCGGGCCAGGCATCGGTGTCGATGCCCACGAACATCGGTGCGAATTGTGCGCGTGTCTCTGCCGGATTGAGCTGGATCGGCCAGGCTGACGGGTAGGTCACGACTTTCAGGTTCACCTGTTCGCGAAGCGTTGCAAGGTCGCTGCTGTCCGGCACGCGCCCGGGACCGTAAATGGCAGGGTTGCTCAGTCCAAAACGGGCCAGCGGCGGCAGATATCCACTCAGGCCGATCGGGTGATCCGGATGTCCGCGGGCAAAGTCGAAGTCATTTATCACCACATCGTGACCGAGACGCCGAAGGCTTTTGGCAAGATTCGTGAAGGCGACGTAGAAGCCGGTTCGCGGTTGTGCGCCTTTCATCAGGCGATAGCCATAGCGCAGGCGCTCACGCAGCTGCGACAGGATTTGGCCGTGTGGGACATCGTAGGCTTTCAGATCATAGCCATCAAAGAACAAAGGGATTTTCACGATGGCAGGTCCTGGGCGCTGACCGGAAATAAGGTGCTGTCACCCTAACAGTCGCGCGGGAAGAGGTCGATGGTCTGGGCGCTTTGGTCTGTGGTTTCGACCGATTGTTAAAATGCTTTGCATATTTTGCGCAGGGTTATTTTCGCCCGGAGGGCCTTTGTTAACGGGTTCAGGGCAAGCTGCGCCGGTGTTTTGAAAGGTGGAGTATACGATGTCGCTAAGAAAACTAACAACCGCAGCGGTACTGGCCATGGCCCTGCCGACGCTTGGACTGGCTCAGCAGGGCGTGTCAGAGACTGAAGTTCGATTTGCACAGGTCGCCGCACTTGAGGGTCCGGCTTCGGCGCTGGGGCAGGGGATGCAGCTTGGCCTGCAAGCCGCGTTTGCCGAGGCGAATGCTGCGGGTGGTGTTCACGGACGCAGCATCGTTCTGGACAGCATGGATGACAGCTATGAACCTGACCGATCGGCCACGCTGGTCAAACAGGTGATTGCTGATGATCAGCATATTGGCCTGATCGGCGCTGTTGGCACCCCGACCGCATCGGCAACGCAGCCGATCGCGACCGAGGCTGGCATGCCGTTTATCGGCCCCTTCACCGGTGCTGGTTTCCTGCGCGATGCAAGCCACGGGAACATCTTCAACGTCCGTGCCACATATGCGGCGGAAACCGAAGCCTGGATTGCCCATCTGGTGGATGAGCTGAACATGAGTTCCATCGCGCTGCTCTATCAGGATGATGGTTTTGGTCGCGTAGGCCTGGCTGGTGTTACCGCGGCACTGGAAAAACGCGGCATGACCCTCGCCGCCGAGGGCACGTATACCCGCAATACCACCGCTGTGAAGAAGGCGCTTCTGACCATCCGCAAGGCCGAACCGGATGCGGTTGTGATGGTTGGCGCCTATAAGCCGGTTGCCGAATTCATCAAGCTGGCGCGCAAGCTGAAGTTCAATCCGACCTTCGTGAATATTTCCTTTGTGGGGTCCGACGCGCTGGCGAAGGAACTGGGCGAGGCCGGTGAAGGTGTGATTATCAGCCAGGTTGTGCCGTTCCCATGGGACACTTCGCTGCCAGTCGTGGCGCAGTACCAATCCGCACTGAAGGCGGTGGATGCCGCAGCCGAGCCGGGTTTCGTGACACTTGAAGGGTATCTGACAGGTCGTCTGGCCATCCGCGCTCTGGAAGAGGCAGGTGCCGAGCTGACCCGTGAAAGCTATCTCGCGGCCTTCGCCGGGCTGAGTGAGGTGGATCTGGGCGGAGTCACCATGCGCTTTGGTCCGGATGACAACCAGGGCATGGATGACGTCTTCCTGACCCATATCGCCAAGGATGGCAGCTTCCAACCTGTCGTGGCAGGCGGCGAATCCTGAAAAAGCGCCAGATTGAGGCATGTCTGATGCCTCAATCACCCGGCCTCTGCCGGATTTCTGTGCAAAACCGAGTGGTTTTAATGGACTCATGGGGCGAATAATGACGAAGCAGACACGTAAACGCGCGACACGGCGGTGGAATCCGTTGTCCAGTATTCGCGCCAAGATGTTTCTTATCCTACTGGCGATGGCCGGTACTTCGGGTGCCATCGGCTATGCGGTGACGCGGGCGTTTGAACAGGTGGCCGGAGATGTGCATGTCCTGTCCGGGGAAAAGCTTCCTGAACTGGAACTGAGCGGTCAGATGACCGCTGCTGCGGCCCGAACCAAGGACGCGATGGTTGCGGTGATGCTGGCTGATACGCTGAATGCGCTCGACTTTGCCAAGAGCGATGTGACAACGGCGGTTCGCGCGCTTGATAGCGCGGTGGAACAGCTGCCCGAAGTGCTCCGTGATGAATTCAAACCAGATCTGGTTATGGTCGAGGAGGCGCTGGATGCCTCCATTGACGCCCGTACCATTGCTTTCAAGAATGCTGCGGCAGTGATCGCGATGACGGCCGAGCTGCAGGAAATGAGCAGCGCCATGCAGGTCACGCTCGCCGAGATGGCAAAGGAGGCCTATTCGAACCTCACCAAAGGCGGTGAGCAGACGATGTCTGCAGTCGATGCGACTTTGACCGATCTGGTCGAGGTGAAATTTGCCACCCTGCAGTCGCTGTTGCAGGCGCGTGCGGAAATCAACCTGATTTCCGGTATCGCCCTTGCCATCGGCGATACCAAGGACCGTGCCATGCAGTCGATCCTGACCGATCTGGCCAAGGCATCGGATGGCCGTCTGAACGAGGTGATCAACACGCTGGAGGTCGAGGCGCCTGGTGTCGTACCGATCTTTGCCATCCGTGATGCTGCTGCGGTGCTGCAGAAGGCGGTTTCGCGCGCGGGTGCTCAGTCCAGCGCCCTGCGTCAGGAGGTGCTGAGTGCGCGCCTGTCAAGCGATACCGAACTGGCCACTGCGGTCGATGACATGGTGTTTGAGGTGACATTGGCGGCTGACGATGCCAGCACCGACAGCAAGAAGGCAATTCAGGGTCTGCTTGCGAATGAGGTCGGTTTTCTCAACACATTGCTTGAGATCAATACCTGGATCAGCAATTTCCAGGTCGCAGCATTGGATGTCGTGACCGCGCAGGGTCTGGTGCAGACCCGCGCTGCTGCCGAACCGATGGAGCGAGCCGCTGCCGCTCTTGCAGACTACAAGACGTTTGACGAAGGACGGCTGGCCGCGCAGCTCGACGAGATCATCACGCTGGCGGCACCCGATCAGGGGCTGGCGGTTTTCCGAATTGCCTCGCTCACGGCGGATGCGGATGCGACCAAAGCGGCCAATGCAACCGCCAATGCGGTGCTTCAGATCGCGAGCCGTGCCTCGCTTCTTGGCTCCGGCAGCCGGGGTGAAATTGCCTATATGGCCACCGACATTGCAGCGACCGTAGACGAGGCTCGCGCCAATATCGAACGGATGCTGATGGTGGCGGGCGGGCTCCTGATGGTGGCGCTGCTGCTGACCCATTTCCTGGTCCAACGACCGCTCAACGCGATCAGCCGGACCACCGAGCGGCTCGCCGATGGTGATCTGAGCCCGATCAAGGGATTTGAGCGCACCAGCGACGAGATCTACCGCATTGCACAGGCATTGACCGTGTTCCGTGACGGGTTGGTGGAGAAAGAGGAACTGTCCAAGGCCACCGAGGAGGAGCGCGCGATCCATCAGGCGCAGCAGACCGCTGCCGTCACGGCGATCGGTCAGGGTTTGGCCCGGCTTGCACAGGGCGACCTTTCGGCGCGGATCAACGAAGAACTGACCGAGGGCTACGCCCAGTTGCAGGCGGATTTCAATCAGACGGTTGAGACCTTGAGCAGAACCGTGATGGATATGGTGGATGTTGCCTCTTCCATTCGCAATGGCGCCGATGAGATCAGCCAGGCTTCCGATGATCTGTCGCGGCGGACCGAAAGCCAGGCGGCGACGCTGGAGGAGACTGCCGCTGCCCTGGATGAGCTGACAGCCAGTGTGAAATCCGCAGCTGAGGGCGCGCGGTCGGTTGAGACCACCACCCAGGCCGCAAAGAGCGAAGCGATCGAGAATGGCAGCGTTGTCAGCAGCGCTGTCTCTGCGATGACGGAAATCGAGGAGAGCTCCAAACATATCGCGCAGATCATCAGCGTGATTGATGACATTGCGTTCCAGACCAATCTTCTGGCTTTGAACGCCGGTGTCGAAGCGGCGCGCGCTGGCGAAGCGGGTCGTGGGTTTGCGGTTGTTGCCTCCGAAGTGCGTGGCCTGTCGCAGCGCACATCCGAGGCGGCGCGGGAAATCAAGACATTGATCAGCGAGAGCTCGAAGAAGGTCGACTACGGTGTCGAACTCGTCGGCAAGGCTGGCACTGCGCTGAGCGGCATCGTGGCACAGGTCGGGCAGATCTCGCAGCAGGTCTCCGATATCGCCGATGGCGCGACGGCCCAGTCCACCGGGCTGCATGAGATCAATATCGGCATGTCGCAGCTGGATCAGGTGACCCAGCAGAATGCGGCAATGGTGGAGCAATCCACCGCCGCCAGCCATATGCTGCGCGGGGATGCGACCAAGCTGGCGGAGCTGGTGGCGATTTTCACCGTAGCAGGAGACGGCTCCGAGACGCCGGAGGCGGTGGTCGATGCCGCTGAGCAACACACCTCCGGTGACGGCTGGGAGGAGCAGGACATGTGGGCTGATGAGCCGGAAGATTGGCAGAACACCGGCTAAGCCTATCCTGATTTAGGTGTCGATTCATCTGTGACCGCAGCCGCCTTTGCGCCGCTGCGGTCGCGGTTTTTGGGGGGACGTTTCTCGGAGCCGCTAAAGACCCGTGTCAGGATCGCGAAGAGAGCGCCGTCGCATCCGGCCTGTATTCTGGCAGCGCGCGCTACAGGGCGTAGAGATCGGATCCGCAAAGCCAATAAGACTCATCGCCTAGCGGCGCGGATGGAGATCATCACCAATCGCGGCATGTCGGTGCTGTCGCCCATGGCCATGCTTGGCCAGATGCGGGTGATCGTCGGGCAGTTCAGGGTGATCATGCGCCACCATATCGGCATTTCCGTGCCACAGCTTCGCGGCGAGCAAGAGACCGACGGCGGCAATCAGCCCGAGCACCATAAAGGTCGTGTTGAAACCGGCGCGGGCGCCGATCTGCCCTGCCAGCGGATAGGTCACCAGCCAGCAAGCATGGCTGAGGGCAAACTGTGCGGCGAAGAGCGCCGGGCGATCTTCTGCATTAGCCGAGCGTCGCAGCAACCGCCCCGTTGGCGTCAGGGCCAGGCTGAAGCCAAAGCCAAGTATCATCCAAAGAACAACCAGAAGCAGGAAGCTATTGGCCAATGGGCCGAGAAAGAGCCCGAAGGTGAGGATGGCGCCGCCTGCCAGCATCGGCGGACGGTCCGGCATATGGTCCAGCATCCGTGGCAGCAGCAGCGCGGCCAGCATCGACCCGCCGCCAAAGGCCGCAAGGGCAATGGCCACCTCGGGTTCCTGCAGGCCGAAGCTGCCTTTCACCAACACAACCGTGTTGACGATGACCATCGAGGAGGCCGCCGCAACGACAAGGTTCAGTGCCAGCAGGCCCCGCAGTCGCGGCGTCGCAAGATAGAGCCGTATGCCACGCGTCGTGCGGGCCCAGATCGTGCGCGGTTTGCCAGGCTGGGGTGATGGGATCGGCACGGATAGCACCAATAGGGCAGAGGTCAGAAAACCGATGACCGTGCCTGCAAACAACATCGGGAAACTGACCACGGTCAGCAGCGCAGCCGCAAGTGCCGGCGACAGCAGGCTTTCCAAATCATAGGCAAGTCGCGACAGCGAGAGCGCGCGCGTATATTCTGCCTCATCCGGCAGCACATCGGGAATGGTCGCCTGAAACGTCGGCGTGAAGCCCGCAGAGGCGGCCTGCATCAGGAAAATGAGGCAATAGATCTGCCAGATCTCGGTGACAAAGGGCAGCGCGAGCGCCACACCGGCGCGGATCAGGTCGAGCGAGACCAGCATGGTGCGCCGAGGCAGCCTACCGGCCAGGGCGGCCGCGATTGGAGCGAGGCCGACATAGGCCACCATCTTGATCGCGAGGGCCGTGCCGAGAACAACGCCGGCGTCCTCCCCTGCGATCTGCCATGCCAGCAGGCCAAGCGCGACCGTCGCCAGCCCGGTGCCGAGCAGCGCAATGACCTGTGCGGCCAGCAGGTGACGATAGGTCCGATTTGCAAGAACAGTGAGCATTCCGACCTATTCATATATGTTGACTGGAGTTACCGCGCAGCGCAGCCGCCAGATCTCTCGTGATCAGGGCGCGGGATTGCCTGGTTTGGCTGGCCTGTCGGCGTGGTCTGTTTCCCGCTGACCCTAGCCCGCCGCAGGCGGTGTGGCAATCGCGGCGGCGACACGTTCGGCAGTTAGATGCGCCTGGGTTTGCAGCCAGTCGACAAGCGTGCTCACCTCAGGCCGATGGCTGTTTCGATCCGAGGGCAGCACCAGATGATGGCCATGCTGGGTCGACAGGGCAATATCGCTGGCGCGGCGCAATGTGCCGCGCTCAAGATACGGCTGGGCAAAGACATCAGCAACCAGAGCAACGCCCAGACCACGGTTGGCCAGTTCAAGTGCAATCAGCGATTGGTCGACCTTGTAGGCTGGTTCGGGGACTGTAACGCCGGGGGCATGCAGCGCAAAGAAATGGCGCCAGGTGTCGACAACGCCGGTCATTTCGATCAGTGGCAATCTGTCCAATTCGGAGCAGGGGGAAGTGCCTAGCAGGCTGGGTGTCGCCACTGCAATGACCGTGTTCTGGAGCAGCGGCAAGACGGGGCCATCGCGCCAGCTGCCATCGCCATAGCGAATGTCGACATCTATCGATTCGCCCTGCGACAGCTCACTCCATGATGACGACAGCACCCGAAGCCGACTGGCGGGATATTGTTTTCTGTAGTCGCCCAGCAATGGCATCAGCCACAGGAGGTTCAGAGACGTGAGACAGCGCAGGGTCACCTCCTGCTCGGTCCCTTTGCCAAAGAGATTGCAGGTGGTCGCGTCAATATCGGCAAAAGCCTTGGCCACCACGGGCAGATAGGCATGTCCCAGCCGTGTGAGGCTGAGCAGCTTGTGGTCGCGGCGGAACAGCTTGTGGCCCAGCTGCGCCTCAAGCCCGCGAACCTGATAGCTGACGGCAGAAGGTGTGAGGCCCAGCTCCTCCGCCGCCAGGGTGAAGCTTCCGTGCCGCGCACTGGCATCAAAGGCACGGAGCCAATTCATCGGAGGAAGATCGCTGTACATAGGCGCAGAATACCCATGCTGCGAATTTTTTTAAGGTAGCGACGAACTATTTTTCGTTTCCGCTTTGCGATCAGCTTTGTCACGATCTGACGATAAAGACTTTGCGGACGGTCAGGCAGTGACGCGATTTGACTACATTATTATTGGCGCAGGGTCTGCGGGATGTGTGCTGGCGGAACGGCTGAGCCGCTGCGGCCGCCATAAGGTGCTTGTCCTTGAGGCTGGCGGGCGTGGGCGGTCCCCCTGGATTGCGCTGCCTCTGGGCTACGGCAAGACGTTTTTTGATCCTGCGGTGAACTGGAAATATGAAAGCGAACCCGAGGCGACGCTCGCGGGGCGGCGCGGCTACTGGCCGCGTGGCAAGGGGGTTGGTGGTTCGGGCGCAATCAATGCTCTGGTCTATGCCCGCGGGGTGCCGCAGGATTTTGACGATTGGGAGGCCGCGGGCGCGACGGGCTGGAACTGGGAGACCGTGCATCAGTCCTACAAGGCGATGGAAACCCAAGTGGCGCCCGATGGGCGGCGGCAGGGAAGCGGTGCGCTGCATGTGCAGGATGTATCGGACCAGATACACCCGGCGAACCGGCATTTCTTTGCCGCGGCGGCTGAACTGGACCTGCCGAGTACCGGCAATATCAACGATCCCGGTGGCGAAGGCGCGGCGGTCTATCGGATCAACACAAGCGGTGGTCGCCGGATGCATTCGGCGCGGGCATTTCTGGCACCCGCGCTAAAGCGGGTGAATGTGACCTTGATGACCGGTGCGCTTGTGGAACGGATCATTTTTGACGGTCGTCGTGCCGTTTCGGTACAGCTGCGGCGGCGCGGCAGATTGATGACGATATCGGCCGGACGTGAGATCATCCTGTCCGCCGGGGCTGTTGCCTCGCCCTGTCTGCTGCAGCAATCGGGGATCGGTCCTGCGGATCTGCTGAGCAGGCACGGGATCGAGGTGGTTCAGGAGCAGGCCCATGTTGGTGGCAATTTGCAGGACCATCTGGGGATCAACTATTATTTTCGCGCCACAGAGCCGACCCTTAACAATGTGTTGTCGCCCTTGACCGGAAAGCTCCACGCTGCCCTGCAGTATGCGATACGCCGCAGGGGCCCGCTGGCGCTGTCGGTGAACCAATGCGGCGGGTTTTTCCGCAGCGCGCCGCATCTGGGCCGCCCTGACCAGCAGCTCTATTTCAATCCGGTGACCTATACCACTACGCCTGACGGCAAGCGTGAGGTGATCCAGCCGGATCCGTTTGCCGGGTTCATTATCGGCTTTCAACCCGCCCGTCCGACCAGCAGGGGCCGGATCGACATTCGCAGCGCCGACCCAACTGCCCCTCCGCTGATTCAGCCCGGCTCTCTCGCGACTGAGGAAGACCGCGCGCAGGTTATCGCAGGGGGGCTGCTCTGCCAGAGGTTGGCAGGCACATCGGCATTGACCCGGCTGATTGAGGCTCCAATGGGGCCTGATCTGCGGCAGATGACAGATGCCGACATCCTGTCGGATTTCCGCGAACGCTCTGGCACGGTGTTTCATCCGGTCGGGACCTGCCGTATGGGGGCGGATGCAAGCACCGCCGTTGTCTGCCCCAAGCTGAAGCTGCACGGGTTTGACGGGCTGCGGGTCGTGGATGCCTCGGTCTTTCCCAATATCACCTCGGGCAATACCAATGCTCCGACTATGATGCTGGCCCATCGGGCGGCTGATCTTATTTTGGAGGCCGGATGAATACGCCCTATTCAGCCTCGGGTGCGGTGCCGCTGCAGGATGATCGCGGACAACAGGACATCGGGCCGCGCATTTGCCGGATCGAGACATTCTGCACGCCCTTGGTGGGGTTTGTCCGGGTTACCTCGGAGGATGGCCAGCAGGGTTGGGGGCAGGTTTCGACCTATAACAGCGATCTGACCTGCGAGATCCTTCATCGGCAGGTGGCGCCCTGGGCCTTGGGCCGGGGTATGGATGCGCTTGAGGCGGTGATCACCGAGATCCCGCTGCGCGAGCATAAATATCCGGGCACCTATCTGCGGCGTGCGATGGCGGGCTTTGATACGGCGGTGTGGGATTGGCGCGGCCGGGTGGCCGAAAAACCAGTGGCGGTGTTGCTGGGCGGCTCGCCGGGTCCGGTCCGGGCCTATGCCTCTTCGATGCGGCGCGATATCACACCACTGGACGAGGCGGACCGGCTCAAAACCCTGCGTGACAGCCACGGGTTTGACGCATTCAAGGTGCGGGTCGGCGCCGAATGCGGCGAAGACCGGGATGAATGGCCGGGGCGGACGGAGACGATCATTCCGACGATCCGGGCAGCATTGGGAGATCAGGTCTCCCTGCTGGTTGATGGCAATTCCGGGTTTTCCCCGAAACGCGCCATTGAGGTAGGCCAGCACCTGCAGGACCATGGGTATGAGCATTTCGAGGAACCCTGCCCCTATTGGATGCTGGAGCAGACGGCGGAGGTGACCCGCACGCTGGATCTGGATGTGGCGGGCGGTGAGCAGGATTGGGATTTGCAGGTCTGGCGTCGTATGATCGAGATGCGCGCGGTTGATATCATCCAGCCGGATATTCTGTATCTGGGCGGGATGACGCGAAGTATGCAGGTTGCGCAGCTGGGTGCGGCGGCGGGGCTGCCCTGCACGCCGCATTGCGCGAACCTGTCTCTGGTCACCCTGTTCACGATGCATATGCTCCGCGCCGTCGATCTGCCCGGGCGCTATCTGGAATTCTCTATCGAGGGCGATGACTATTATCCCTGGCAGCGGGATCTGTTTGTCACTGATCCATTCCGCATCGATAACGGTCAGGCGACGGTCACTGATCAGCCCGGCTGGGGCATCGAGATCAACCCGGAGTGGCTGTCAAAGTCGACATATAACTGTAGCGAGATTTAGATGTGCCCTGTGCGCTTCTGACGGCCGGTTGGTTTGGCGTCAGGGCGCTACCGAGCTGGCGCGCGAGTGGGGGTGTCGAGAAATTGACAAAAATACTCGTCTTTGCGGTTGCAGAGTGACCCGTGTCGCCCCATTTGTGGGCCAAGATGCCCGGTAACGCATAAGGTTCGATATGCCCAAGACTCCCAGCCCCTGCATTGATGTCTGCAAATTCAAGCGTGAGGGACATTGCATCGGCTGTTCGATGACCAAGGCCCAGAAGTCGCTGTTCAAAGCGTTGAAGAAAGACAGCCACAGGCGCGCGTTTGTCAGGATGCTGACCGCGCAGCAGGGCCAGCTGGGAAGATACACACATTGGGACCTTGCCTACCGCAAGAAACTGGCAAAACGAAAAATCGCGGCAGAGGAGATCCTCTGACCGCGACTATATGTCGTTACCGGCTAGGTTGTTCACCCACCGCCGTTGTCGTGTCAGCCCGCCAGATGCGAGCGCAGGAACCAGGCAAATTTTTCATGGGTCTGGCCGCGCGCAATGCACAGATCCTCGGTCAGCGTATCACCATGATCGGCGGCCAGCGCACCGCAGCCTGCAAGGGTCGCGGCGAGGGTTTCCTGCGCTTCCATCATGATCCGGATCATTTCCTGATCGGTCGCATGGCCGTCGTGTTCGGCAACTTTGGAGCGTTTCAGCATCCCGGCCAATGTGCCCTCGGCATGGGCATCCAGTGCACGTACGCGTTCGGCAAGGTCGTCCTGCCCCAGAAAGTGATCTTCGTAGATCTTCTGGAACAGATCATGCAGCGGGCCGAATGCCATGCCCTTGACGTTCCAGTGGAAATTCTGGGCCAACATCGTGGTGACAGCGGTTTCTGCCACGGATTGGTTCAGAGCATCGGCGATTGCGGTTTTGGCATCGGTCGAGAGTGCAGCAGCGGTCTGTGTCATCATGTTCCCCATTGTTCCATAAAATAGCTGGCTGGCAGGAAGCTGGCTTGCTGTGACACACAACATAGCCATCCGGGGGCATATGGCAAGAGTTTTTAGAACGATTCTAAAACTTAGGAAATTGCTCGGAAATACGGCCCAGAAGAAACCCGATGTAGCGCCGCCGCGCCGGGTCGATTTGCGACCGCAGCAAGAAACCGAGGCTGTCATAATCCTGTGCTGATACACAGGACAGGCAGCGCATCACCCAAGCTTCGTCGAACGAGACCTCTGCCGTGCCGGGCCGAAACCATTTGATTCGACGTGGCATTGCCTCTGGCAGGCATTTCACAAGAGTATCGACATAGGTGCGTCTGGCATCCTCTCCATCGACACAGAGCAGCGCGCAGGCTTCGAACAGATCGGTCCGCGCAGCGGCGCGGCAGCCCATCGCCGCAAGACGCAACGTATTGAGTGCATTATATTCCTGCTCATCGAGCAGGGGGGTACTGCGCAACCGGTCAGGGGCCGTCACCTGCGGCAGGGACAAGGTCTGCACTGGCATCATGGGTGATGAATCCGTCTATCTAGAGGGGCACTTGGGCGCCCCGGCTAATTCCTGACTAAATATATTGGTTTTATGGGCGCTCACAAGAGATGAACAGGCGCGCCAGTAAAATTCGCGCTGTATGCCCTGCGGCGTGCGGTATTAGCTGCGGTTCTCAGCAACCAGCGCCAGCAGCTCTTCCTTGGTGCGGGAAATATGTCGGGTCAGGGCGTCGCAGGCGGCCTCGACATTGCGGGCCTGCGCCAGTGCGAGGAGGTCGCGATGCTCGGCCTTGGCGGGTTCGCGCTGTTTCATCACGCTGAGATGCATGCGCACAAACCGGTCGGAATGAAGGCTGAGCCCCTGTAGCATCTCATTGGTCAGCTTACGTTCGGCAGCAGCATAGAGCGCAGAGTGGTAGCGGTGGTTCAATGCGCCCCAGGTTGCCACGTCATCAGCATCATAGGAGGCGTCCATTTCATCCAGGATCTGGCTGCATCTTGCGAAGTCAGTGCTGGTCATCGCAGGGATCGAGCGACGGAACAGATCGACCTCGACCAGGATGCGCAGATCAAAAATCTCCGCGATTTCGCGCAGAGAATGTTTGGTGACTGTTGCCCCGCGGTTATTCGCAAAAAGGACCAGCCCCTCGGCATCGAGCCGCTTCAGAGCTTCGCGCACCGGCATCCGCGAGACATCGTACTCCTCTGCCAGTGCCTCTTGGCGGATCGGTTCACCTTCGGCAAGTTCACCACTCAGGATACGCTCGCGCAAATCGGCGGCGATCACGTCGGGGAGGGTGCTGCGGGAGATGGCGCGCTTGGCTGCCATGGGAGCCTCATGGGTCGGGGTTACGTAGGTGCCAATCTGGCGGTTGTTGTTCGGGTGTGCCCTGCTGGGCCGCGCGGATCAAGGGGCAGGGCATCACGTCCCCCAGGTGTCGCTCAGCCTGTAGCCACCGGGCCAGGGGTCATCGGGGTCCAGCATGTGCTGGTGTATTCCCGTGATCCAGCCACGCCCACTGATTTCCGGAATGATGGCGGGCTGGCCTCCGACGGTTGTCTGGTCGGCGATACGGCCCTTGAAACTGGAGCCAATGATCGACACTGCCTCAAACTCCTCATCTGCGGTCATTTCCCCTTTGGCCAGCATCAGGGCCATCCGGGCCGATACTGCGGTTCCGGTGGGTGAACGATCCACCTTGCCGGGCTGGATGGCCACGGCAGAGCGACTGCGCCACCCGATGTCGGTGCGCTCCAGCGGACCGCAAAATGCACAGAAGGAAATATGCGACCAGTCGGGATTGTCTGGATGGCTGAAACCCAGCTGCTCATTTGCCGCATCCAGAATGCAGGTTCCGATCTGTGCCAGGGCCTTGGCCTCCGCGTCGCAGATGGTCAGATCCAGATCGGCGGCCTGTACGACCACAAAACTATCGCCGCCATAGGCCGTATCCACATAGAGCGTACCGATCCCCGGGACATCCAAGGCAACGCCAATTGCCCCTGCAAAACTGGGAACATTGCGGACAAATATCCGCTCCGCTTTGCCATTTCTGCATTCGGCGCGCACCTTGACCAGCCCCCCTGGCGCTTCCAGCGTCAGATGCGTTTCCGGTTCCTGCATGGGCAGAATGCCCCCATCCAGCAGCACGGTCGCAACGCAGATCGAATTCGATCCGGACATAGGCGGCGTGTATTCCGGTTCCATAATGATAAACCCCATGTCGGCGTCGGGATGTTTGGGGGGCACCAGCAGATTAACGTGCCGGAATACGCCGCCGCGGGGTTCATTGAGGACAAAGTTGCGCAGGGTCTGGTCCTGCGCGATGAATGTGCGCTGATCCCAGAGTGTGGCGCCCGGCGGCGGTGCCACGCCGCCGACGATGACATCACCCACTTCGCCCTCGGCATGGGCGGAAATGACATGTACGGTCCTAGTGCTGCGCATCTCGGTCTCCTACGGTTCCGGCGGGCTTGGGGCGGGCTGAAAGGCGGTCAAGCCAATCGATCGCCTGTTTCTGATGTAGCACTACAATAAATTTTAGTATATGTTTTCCTGAAGCCCACATCACAGATCATGACCAAACAGGTTCGGCTGGTTGGATGGGTCACTTTGGTCAGCGCGGTGTCGGGCTGCCGGAATTTCAGGATACGGATATGGACGCCTCAGAGACGCGCAAGACAGAGACCATAAAGGCAGGCGCCAGCAAGAAAACGCGCAAGAAGGACAATTCCGAGCAGCTTGGACACGCGATCCGCCGCCGCCGCAAGGCGATGGGGATGACAATGGTGCAGGTTGCCGAGGACACTGAACTGACGCCCGGATTCATTTCTCAGGTTGAGCGGGGCATCAGCACGCCCTCGCTGTCCTCGCTGTTGTCCATCGCTGCCGCCCTGCAAACCAGCGTCGAGCAGCTGTTGAGTGTTGAGGAAGAGTTTAGAGAGTATATACATAAGGATAACCGGCAGACCTACGCTCTGGGAACCAACGGAAGATTGTATGAGAAGCTGGGGCCGGGGTTTTCCGGCGCGCTCTGCTACCCGTCGATCATTCACCGCCCACCTGGTCATGTCTCGGAGAAGATGTGCCATGAGGGCGAGGTGTTCTGCTACCTGATCTCGGGGCAGCTTGAATATCATCTGGGGGATTCGGTGCATATCATGTCGCCGGGGGATACGGTTCACCATGACTGCTCGAAGCCGCATTATTCGATCGTTCTGAGCGACGAAGAGGCGGTTGAACTTTGGGTGAGCACCATGCCGATGAAGAGCTCTGCCCGCTGAAGGATCAGGCGCTAATGCGCATATCTCTACCCTCCGGCCTAGGGGCTGATGCGGCAAGTCCGGCGTCCATCTGCAGTTGAGCCACCGGAGATTTCTACCGCAATCAGAACTTTTGCTAAAAATAATTTTAGTAATTTTAAAACCCGCGCTATGCTTCTCCACATGAGACGGAGAATCGATCTGGGAGGATCTCACAAATGACAAGAAAACTGGTGGCGGCCGCAGCTGCCCTGACCACGGCACTGACCGTACCGGCGCTGGCGCAGGATCGCGGCGGCGTGCTGAACTTTGCCCGTTACGACGGATCGACCTTGATCGACCCGATCTATGCGGATCGCAATCCGGATATCTGGATGGTTGGCAGCCTGTTCGACACGTTGCTGCGCCCCAGCGACGACGGAAATTCGGTCGTTCCTGGCCTCGCCGAGACATATAATGTCTCTGAAGATGGCACCACGGTGACCCTGACATTGCGCGACGGGATCAAATTCTCCGATGGCACACCGCTGACCGGAGAGGACGTGGTGTTTTCGCTGGATCGTGCTCGCAATGCTGATCTGAGCCCGTGGGCGGGTCTCCTCGGTACATTGGATACAGTTGCCAATAATGGAAACGAGATCACCCTGACCCTCTCGGCACCGGATCCGACGATCCTGTCGATGCTGGCAACCTTTACCACCGGCATCGTGTCCAAAGCCGCGTTCGAGGCCGCCGAAGGCGCAACGGATCAGGAGAAGTCAGCCGCCATCTTTGCTGCAAAGAGTGCGGGCGTTGGCACTGGCCCCTTCTATCTCTGCGGGTTTGAGCAGGGCACATCGATGGATTTCTGCGCCAATGAGCACTACTGGCGCAGTGGCTCGGACGGCAAACCGCTGCCCTATCTGGACGGTGTGCATTTCGAGATTATCCCCGATGATGCCACCCGTATCCTGAAGCTGCAGGCCGGTGAGATGGATGCGGCGGAATTCATCCCGTTCTCGCGCGTGGCCGAGCTGGAGGCGGATCCGAACATCGATATGAATCTGTTCCCCTCGACCCGGATTATCTATTCGCCGATCAATACCCGCCCGACGCGGGCAGATGGATCGCCCAATCCGCTGGCGGACGAGCGGGTGCGTCAGGCGCTGAACTATGCCACCAATAAACAGGCCCTGATCGGGCTGGTGCTGCAGGGGGCCGGCAAGCCCATGACCTCGCCTCTGATGGCGGCGGCGACCCAGCTGGCGACATCAACTGATCCGCTTTACGGCTATGATCTGGACAAGGCAAAGGCCTTGATTGCCGAGGCCGGTCTTGAGCCTGGAACCGAGATCACCTTTACGACGCTGGCCGGATCGGCGGATGACAGCACCATTTTTGCAGCGCTTCAGCAGATGTGGGCGCCTTTGGGCATCGAGCTTAAGGTGGAGCAGGTCGACAATGCCACCCGTGGCGCGAAGAACCGGTCGGGTGAATTTGATATCCATACCTATGGGTGGGTCAATGATGTGAATGACCCAAGTCAGGTCACTGGTTGGCTCGGTTACTTCCCCACTGCGAAGGCCGTTGGCACAGGTTGGGAGAACGAGAAGTTCAACAGCCTGTTTGAGGCCTCGGCAACGGAAATGGATCCGGGTGCGCGTGCTGGTCAATATGCCGAGATGCAGTCGATCTATGCCGAGGCGGCGCCGCTGCTGTTCATGTACGAGACCCCGTTTGCGGTGGCCCTGTCAAAGAAGGTCAGCGGCTACGTGCAGACACCGCTGGGCAACAACCTCTTTGAGGAAGCGTCGATCAGCCGCTGATCAGTTTCGCCCTGCAATGTAAAAGCGCCGTCAGCCCTGGGGCTGGCGGTGCAGACGAACGGATGCCGGAATGGCCACTATTCAATATATTCTCAAGCGCCTGTTGCTGATGGCCGTGACCTTTTTTCTGGTCATGATCATCATCTTTCTTCTGGTGCGCCTGTTACCCGGAGACCCGGCCATCGCCATCGCGGGGGATCGCGCGTCGGATGCAGATCTGGCCGCTATTCGCGAACGGCTGGGACTGAATCAGCCGCTGGTGGTCCAGTTCTGGCAGTTCCTGTCCAATACCGTTCAGGGGGATCTGGGGCGCTCGATCCTGATGCGGGCGCCGGTGATAGATGTGATCGCCAGCCGCCTGCCGACGACCCTGTTTCTTACGGTTTATGCCGTGGCATTGTCGGTGCTGATCGCGGGGCCGCTGGCCTTTGTTGCGGCACTGAACCGGGGGCGCTGGCCCGATGCGGTGATCCGCACCGTCTTTCAGGTCGGCCTGTCCATGCCGGTGTTTTATATCGGATTGATCTTGCTGACATTTCTAGCCGCGCAGCTGCGCTGGTTCCCGGTGGGGGGCTATGGCGACAGTTTTTCCGAGCGGCTCTACCATCTGTTTTTGCCATCGGTGGCAGTGGCGCTTTATACCTCTGCGATCATCATGCGGAATCTGCGGTCGGCCATCGTTGAGGTGGTGGATGCGGAATATGTTGAATTTGCCCGTGCCAAGGGACTGTCGGCCTGGCAGATCCTGGGGCGGCATGTGTTGCGCAATGCGCTGATTTCCACAGTCACGCTGCTTGGCCTGTCTATCGGCAACCTGATGAGCGGAACCCTGGTCACCGAAACGGTGTTTGCGGTGCCGGGCGTTGGCCGGTTGATGCTGGAGGCAATCTTTGCCCGTGATTATCCGCTGATCCAGGGGCTGACCCTGACATTTGCAGTGCTGGTGTCGATCGTGTTCCTGATGACCGATCTGATCCAGAGCGCCCTAGACCCGAGGATGCGTCTGACATGACCGATGCCACAGTTCTGTCGCCCGAGGCGACGCGACCGCAGCAGAGCCGGTGGAAGATCGCGCTGCGCAAACCGGGGTTCATGATCGGTGTCGCGATTATCGCAGCCTCGACGCTGCTGGCTATCGCGCCGGGGCTCTTCGCCCCATATGATCCCAATTTCATCGATTATAACGCGGTGCGGCAGCCGCCGAGCTGGGCGCATCCTTTCGGCACCGATATGCTGGGGCGCGACAGCCTCAGCCGGGTGATCTCTGCCTATTCAGTGAATATGCAGATGGCCGTTCTGGCCACGGTCTTTGCCATGCTGATCGGGGTCACGGTTGGTGCGTTGGTGGGCTATTATCGCGGCATTGCCGATATGATCTTTGGTCGGGTCGTGGATGCCGTAATTACCTTCCCGTTTTTGGTCCTGGTGATCGCGGTTGTTGCGGTGCTGGGGCCGGGGCTTGTCAATATGTATATCGCCATCACGGCGGTGGGCTGGGTCTATTATGCCCGGCTGATGCGCGCCGAGGTGATCACCCAGATGGGCAATGACTATGCGGCGGCCGGAATTGTCATGGGATATTCTGACCGGCGCGTGATCTTTCGCCACCTGCTGCCCAATGCGATCACCCCGGTGATTGTCTACTGGATGACCGATATGTCGCTGGCCATTCTTCTGGGATCATCGCTGGGATACCTCGGTCTGGGGGCGCAGCCACCGCAGGCTGAATGGGGTGTCCTGATTGCCGAAGGGCGCAATTTCATCACCACGGCCTGGTGGCTCAGTCTGATGCCGGGCATCGCCATCGTGCTGACCGGGATCGGGTTCTCGCTGATCGGCGACGGGCTGGCCGATCTGTTGCGGCCTCGCGGTTAAGGGGAAAGAGAGTATGAGCATGAAAGAGACCCAGCCGATACTTGAGGTCCGTAACCTCTGTACGACGTTTCGACGCGGCGGTGTGATGCTGCCTGCGGTACGCGATGTCAGCTTTGATGTGCGACAGGGTGAGGTTCTGGGGCTTGTCGGCGAAAGCGGCTCGGGGAAGAGCGTCACGCTCAGGTCGATCCTGGGGCTGACCCGTCGCCATGGAGAGGTCACAGGCGAGGTGCGCTGGCAGGGGCGGGATATTTCCCGCCTGTCGGATCGGCAGCTGCGCCAGGTGCGCGGCGGTGAGGTTGCAATGATCTTTCAGGAGCCGATGACGTCGCTCAACCCGCTATTGACCGTGGGCCTGCAGCTGACCGAGACACTGAAGGCACATACCGATCTGCCGCGTGCGGCGCGTCGGGACCGGGCGGTCGAGATGCTGGATCATGTAGGTATCCCGGCGGCTGCCTCTCGGTTGCAGGATTATCCGCATCAGTTTTCGGGCGGGATGCGGCAGCGGGTGATGATTGCCATTGCGCTGGCGGCGCAGCCGAAGCTTTTGTTGGCGGATGAACCGACCACAGCGCTGGATGTCACCATTCAGGCGCAGATCCTTGATTTGATCCTGCGCCTGTCTGAAGAGATGAACATGGGCGTGATCCTCGTTACTCATGATCTGGGGGTCGTTGCGCAGACCTGCGAGAATGTTGCGGTGATGTATGCTGGGCGGATCGTCGAGCAGGGGGCGGTGCGGCAGGTGCTGCGCACGCCGCGCCATCCCTATACGGCCGGATTGATGCAGTCGGTGCCACAGGATGTGCCGCCACGGACGCCGCTTTACTCTGTGCCGGGTACGCCACCTAGTCTGGAGATGCTCCCCCGAGGCTGCGCATATGCGCCCCGTTGCGACGCACGGACTGAGGCCTGCCTGAATGCGCGCCCGCCGTTGGAGGCGATCAGTGCCGGGCGTCGCGCGGCCTGTTTCAATCCGGTTCCCGCGGTCCAGGGAGAGGTGGCATGACTGATCCGGTGATGGAGATCGACAATCTCAGCCTGACGTTTCATCTGCCGCGCAGCCTGATTGATGTGATGCGCAAGCAACCCGGTCGCGCCGTACGCGCGCTGAACGGCGTCAGCCTGGCGCTGAGGAAGGGAGAAACCCTAGGTGTTGTCGGAGAATCGGGGTGCGGAAAATCGACATTGGCGCGCTGCATCGTCCGGCTTTACGAGCCGCAGGGTGGCAGCATTCGCCACCATGGGCAGGATATATTCGCCGACGGCGCGCGCAGCGACCGCAGCTATAACCGGCGCGTGCAGATGATGTTCCAGGATCCCTATTCGTCGCTCAACCCGCGTATGACCTGCGGTCAGATCCTGAGCGAAGCCTTGCAGGTCCATAAGATGCGCCCCTCCGACGAGATCCCGACACGAGTCGCGGAGCTGCTGGATTTGGTGCGGCTGCCCGCAGATGCGGCGCAGAAACTGCCGCATGAGTTCTCCGGTGGCCAGCGTCAGCGGATTGCCATTGCCCGTGCGCTGGCGGTGGAGCCTGAGGTGCTGATCGCCGATGAGCTGGTATCGGCGCTGGATGTCTCGGTTCAGGCGCAGGTGGTGAATCTTCTGCTGGAGCTGCAGGAGCAGCTGGATCTGACCATCCTGTTTGTCGCCCATGATTTGCGGCTGGTGCGCCATGTTTCCCACCGTGTCGCAGTGATCTATCTCGGCCGCATCGTGGAAATCGGCGACAGCGAGCGCCTGTTTGCCAATCCGGCGCATCCGTATTCACAGGCGTTGCTGAGTGCGGCCCCGTCGCTTGATCCCGATGACAAAGGGGATGCGATCCGGTTGGAGGGAGAGCTGCCGTCGCCGCTGAACGTGCCGCCAGGGTGCCCGTTCCATGTGCGCTGCGCCCACGCTTCGGAAATTTGCAGGCGGGATGTCCCGCACCTGCGTCCTCTTGGCGACCGTGGCGAGGTCGCCTGCCATCTTGCGGAAGAGATCAATCAAAATGGATGACATGTTGAGCGGCCCCCCTGCCGCTGCCCGCATTGCCGATCTGCGCCGCGAGCTGCGGGCCCGCGATCTGGATGCCTTCATTCTGCCCCGGTTCGACGCGCATCAGGGGGAATATGTGGCTCCCCATGACGAACGCCTTGCCTATATCACAGGTTTTACCGGATCGGCCGGGATGGCCATCATCACGGCTGAGACCGTCGCCGTGTTTGTGGATGGCCGCTATACCGTGCAGGTCGCAAATGAATGCTCAGGACCGCTGTTTTCGCGGCTTCACATTTTTGAACAGCCACCGGAACACTGGCTGGGCGCGGTTGCGCAGGCAGGCTGGCAGATCGGGTTCGACCCGATGCACCTGCCACCCGGCTGGTTCGATCGGTTTGCCACATCCGCTGTGCAGGCCAGTGCGACGATGTTGCCGCAAGGCGACAATCCGGTGGATGCGATCTGGTCGGACCAGCCGCCAGCGCCGACCGGGCGGATCAGCGTTTTTCCGATGCAATGGGCCGGGCGGAGCAGTGCCGAGAAATGTGCGGATCTTGCAGCATATCTGAGTGAGCAGGACGCCGCATGTCTGGTTGAGACACAACCTGACAATATTGCCTGGCTGCTGAACGTGCGCGGGGATGATGTGGCCTTCAACCCGATGCCGCAGTCCTTTCTCATTGCCGAGAGAAACGGGACGGTCACTTGGTTCGTTGATCCGGCCAAGCTGGATGATGAGGTCAAGGATCACCTGCCGGACATCGTGACCGCCCAGCCGGTCTCGCAGTTTCTGGGCGCTCTTCAAAACCGATGCAACGCCGGAGAACGGATCCTGTTTGATCCGGATTTTTCGCCGGTTGCGGTGCGTCATACTATTGCCGACGCCGGGGCGACTGCGGCTGCGGTGGCCAGTATATTGACCCGGACCAAATCCGTTAAGAATCCGGTCGAAATCGCCGGTCTGCATGATTGCCATCTGGAAGACGGGGTGGCATGGGTCGAGTTCTCGGCCTGGTTGGCGCAGACGGTTCCTGCGCGCGCGGCGGCTGGTGAGCCGGTGACCGAGCGTGAGGCGGAAGCACAGATCCTGTCCTGCCGACAGGCGCGCCCGGGTTTTCTGACCGAGAGCTTTCAGACGATCTCAGCCGCGGCAGGCAATGCTGCAATGTGCCACTACGCGGCCACCAACGGGCGTAATGCTCCGATAATGCCACAGAATCCCTATCTGCTGGACAGCGGCGGCCAGTATTACACCGGGACCACCGATGCCACGCGCAGCTATGCCTTCGGGATGCGCCCCGACGGCTATGACCGGGCGTATACGGCGGTGTTTCGCGCGTTCCATGCGCTGGCCACGCTGCGGTTTCCCCGGGGTACGCAGGGCCATCATATAGATGCGATCTGTCGGCGACCGCTCTGGGACCTCGGCTTGGATTACGACCATGGCACCGGTCATGGCATCGGACATCGGCTCTCGGTGCACGAGCACCCGCAACGCATCGGCAAGCCCTATAATCCGGTGGATCTGGTGCCTGGCATGGTTGTGTCGATCGAGCCGGGCTATTACGAGGCCGGGCGTTTTGGCATCCGGATTGAGAACATCTTTGAGGTTATTGAAGAAAGTGATGGGTTCCTCAGCTTTCGCAATATGACGCTTGCACCAATACAAACCGACATGCTGATCCCGGCAGATCTGAGTGAGGACGAACGCTGTTGGCTGAATACGTATCATCAGGATGTGCTGCAGCGGTTATCGCCCTTGGTCAGCGATGCAGCGGGCCGGTGGTTGTCGGCGGCGACGGCCCCGATCTAGAGGTCTGTCTCTCGCTTTGCTGCGCGGCGGCCAGTCCTCGTTCGGGGCTGGCCTAAAATATATCTTCAATCTAATTGAAAACTGCTGGGTAAACCGGTTGGGGGACTGCCCCCGGCGCGGTGGGTCAACACTTTGTTCAGGCGAATATGCGAGAGGTTGTGCAAGACGAGCCTTCCAAGTGGAGATATGAATGCCAGCTCTGTTCAACACAATATCAGGCAAGCTACTTGCCGCGACCACGGTTGCAATTACCGGGCTGATGCTCTGCTTCAGCGTATTTACGGCCCTAAATGAATCTGCACAGGTCAGGGAGCGGGTATTGGAGGGCGCGTCGCAGCGAGCCTCAGATATCGCGCAAAGCCTGTCGTCTCAACTGGTCGAAGCGACCTCAGCTGCGGCGGCGCTAGGCGGCGCGCTATCCGGATATATTGAAGATGGCGATGCAACCACCGCCGATCTGATCAAGATCATGGAAGGCGTCCCCGGCCGCTATGATCTTGTATTCTCTTCCTGGATGTCAGCGATTCCGGACGGCGCCACCGAAGATTTCATTACCGGTGAAGAGGGACGAAATGCCGATGGTATCTTTGCCGCCTACTGGACCAAAGCGGAGTCCGGCGGGCTGAATTTCGAGACGTTCAACGTTGATCCCAATGACACATCCGAGTGGTATCGCCTGCCGATCGACAGTGGCGAGAGCGTCATCACCGAACCTTATCTCTCAAATGAAAACCGCCTGCTGACATCGGTGTCGGTGCCTGTGAATGCACAGGGCCAGATCGTCGGTGTTGCCGGTGTCGATATCGTGCTCGATAATCTCGGTGATTTTGTCCGGGGGCTGTCGGTTTATGAAGGCGGCAGTGTGATGCTGCTGGGCCAGGGCGGCAAATGGTTGTCACATCCTGACCCGGAAATGCTGATTCAGGCCTTTGAAGGGGAAGAGGTGGCAGATTTCCAGGCCGCTGTCGAAACCGGAGAGGTGCAGATCGTTTCGGATCGCGCTGATGGGTCGACACGCCTGTTCTTTCCTTTCACCGCCTACGGCATGAACAAGACCTGGGTTGTCGTCTTGGATGTGCCACGCCATGTCTTCGTCAACCCGGTAAAGGCAAGCATCTACGAACAGCTGATCGCCAATGTTCTCTTGCTGGCGCTGACTCTGGCCACCATCTTCTTCTCGGTGCGCTCGCTTGTCCGGCGCCCCCTGGGGCGAATGCTTGGGGTCATGAAGGATCTTACCGCCGGGAAGGTGCATCAACCCGTTGATATTCCAAAGCGTAAAGATGAGATCGGGGCGATGGCGCTGTCCATCGAGACCCTGCGCCAGGGTTTGGCATCCAAGGAGGAGCTGGAAGCAAATCAGCTGCGCGATCAGCAGCAGCAGCAGGCGGTTGTTCAGGCCCTTGCCCAGAATTTGCAACAGCTGGCTTCCGGGCGGCTGGATGTCAAAATCCACGATGAAATGCCCAGCCAGTATGAGGGGCTGCGCCAGGACTTCAACAATACTGTTGAACAGTTGAGCAAGCTGATCACCTCGGTCAATGACTCGGCACGTTCGATCGATACCGGATTGACGGAGATTTCCTCGGCAACCAACGATCTGTCGCAGCGCACAGAACAATCCGCGCTTCAGCTGGAAGAGACTGCGGCGTCGCTGAGCGAACTCACGCAGAACGTCCAGCATGTCGCCAGCGGCGCGCGCGAAACTGAGGCATTGGTCACATCCGTGAATCAGAGTGCAACAAACAGCTCGGCGGTAGCCCGGGAGACGGTTGATGCGATGGATTCGATTGCCGCCACCTCCGAGCAGATCACCCGGATCACCGGTATGATTGACGATATCGCGTTTCAGACAAACCTGCTTGCCCTGAACGCCGGTGTTGAAGCCGCGCGGGCTGGCGAAGCGGGTCGCGGGTTCTCGGTTGTTGCCGCCGAAGTCCGTAGTCTTGCGCTGCGTTCGTCTGAATCGGCGCTAGAAATCAAGAAGCTGATTACCGCCTCCGCAGCGCAGGTGGCCCATGGCGTGGATCTGGTCGGCAGGACCAATTCCTCTCTGGAGACCATTATGAATGCCATTGGCAGCATTTCGGAACATGTTGGCGATATTGCCAAACAGGCCGACGAGCAATCCAGGGGCATTTCGGAGTTGAATGGCGCGATGAGCACACTGGAAGCTGCCCAGCAGCAGAATGCCGCCATGTGCGAGGAGACCGCCGCCGCCTGCAGTTCGCTGGACCATGAGACAACCAATCTGTCGCGGCTGGTCACAGCCTTTCAGACTGGAGATGCTGGCCGCCAGCCCGTGCAGAGTGCGCAGCACCACAGTTATACGGCTGCGGCCTAGGGCGCTGACTTAGACTGCTCTGGAGGCGCGAGCGTCAATGGGTGTCCAAGCGGGGCCGGTGAGTCCGAGAGTAGCTCCGCCAAATGCTTAAGAGCCACCACTCCTTTGAGTGGTGGCTCTCGTCTTTGATGTCCGCTGTTGCTGCCGGTGATGGCCCCGTGTCGGATCTTTGGGTCATTCCTGAGCTGGATGGTTTGCAGTCCGTCAGCGTTTCCGTGATCTGAGTTTCCCGCAATCAGCGAGGTCGCAAGGATGACACGCTAACGCCAACTCTGGTTGATTGAAGTGGTTTGTTGCGGGGCGGCGCAAAGCAGGTTTGACGATCCAGATCCCTATCATGCCGGGTAGTGGTGGAGCACCCGATTGAGATCATTCAGTCTGGAGCATCCATTGTCCGCTACCCATCAGCATGCAAACGACCAGCGGATGTTTGATCCTGACGGGGCGACGATACTGAGCTGGCTCGCGGTCTGTTGGCATCCCTGCGGTGGGAGCGGTGCCAACCGGAAGCCTGTCAAAGCAGATGGGCGGGTGTTGCTTCAATACCGCGCGGCTTTTTCGGCGGTTTCCATGGTTCTGGGCGGCAAGGCAGCCTCTGCTTCCTGAGTGTCCGATGCTGCACCGTATCACCTTTGACCATGGTACCGGCTTTTGTCCGCTGCGCGCACCGAACGGCCTAGCTCCTCGAAACCTCGACATGGCGTCATGAGATGACTGGCGTCCGCTGGAGAGGTGCTGCGGATCATAGTTTGGCTGCGAACGCCGGTAGGCCTGCGATTTGAGATGCGGGTGCAAATCAGAATGCTGACGGCAGTCGCCGGTGGAAACGTCTACTGGTGAGCGCCAGGTTCAACCGGATCGCGATCTCTTCTGTTGCGGATCTTTCCCAGGATTTGCTGCAAGCGGTCGCCGCCCACGAGGAGGATCATGATCAGATAGGTGGGGATTGCGACCGCAAGTTGAGCCATAAGCTGTGGGGTGCCATACATCGGCGGCCCCAACTCACGTAGCGCGAAGAGCGCAATGGACATCATTGAGACAGAAATCAGCGCGGGGCGCAGTGCATCGAAGATATAGGTTGTCGCCGAGATTTCGAGGGTTTTCAGAGTTTTGCGCGTGGCGACCGGCCAGAGCAAGAAGGAAATGCCAACCAATGCGGACATGATCCTGTTCAGACCCTCCGGGGCAAGCAGCAGGATCGCTGCAAATCCAGACAGGCTGACGACACATTCAAATCCGAACCACCAACGTGCATGACCGGAGAACCTGAGCAAAGAGGCCTGCATGACGCCGATACTCATCATCAGGCTGAGCATTGCAAAACACTGGAGCGGGTAGATCGCGGCGAGCCATTTGCTGCCAAAGACGAAGGGTATCGCCGTCGGGGCCACAATGATGAAGCCGATGAATAGCGGCAAGGCGGCGGTTGCAGCGGCGAAGCTGCTGAGAATAAACGCTTCCCGCCGTTGTTCTTTTTCAGTTTGCAGACTGGCAAATAGGACCCTTGTGACAGGCAAGAGCGTGCCAATGGTAAGCTCCTGCAGGATTTCACACATTCTGCGGGCGAAAAAGAAGATGCCGAGCACTGCTGGGCCGGCGACGATCCCGAGCAGGATCTGGTTGATCTTGGTCGGTTCGATCATCCGGCCACCCATCGTCAATAGGGTAAAGCCGCGCAGATCCGTCAAAGCGGCCCTCGAGAGCTGTAGCCCAGGGCGCCAGCCAGCGGCCCAGTAGGAGACGACGCAGCCGACAATCGCGGTAATGACCTGCGCCCAGACCAGTGCCCAGATGGCATATCCTTGCAACACGAGCAGCAGGCAACCTGCCGCGCCCAGCCCATTTGCAAGGGTTGTCCGCAACGCAATATGACGAAACTCCATCCGCCGGTTCACCAGTGCCGCGGGAATATTTCCAAGTGATACAAAAAGGATACGGAGCGACAGCACCGGCAATATGATCGCAAGTGCCTCGAGGTTGGTCCAGGACGCGATCATCGGCGCACAGAGAACCAGGATCGCAATAGTGGCCAGTGCGATCACCATCGTCAGCCAGAATGCGCTGTCCAGATGGCTCTGCCTCAGGTCGCTGCGTTGAATGATGGCGTCTCCAAGCGGCAGCGGCACCAATGTCATGACCCAGATGACGATCGAGGTGGCCAGAGCCACGGCGCCAAAATCGGCGGGCTCCAGCAATAGAGAGGTCACCAGGAACACAACCACGGTCAAGCCGTTGCTGACCATGATGTTGACGAAGGACCAGAACACGCCAATCAGCGCCAGGCGGCCGCGGCCCTGCGATATATGGCTGAGTGTCGAAGCATCGGTATTGCTGTCGTGCATTCTGTTGGTCCCGCTTTTGCAGTTAGGGAGCATAATCTGCCGCGGCTGTCACCCTTGGTGCAGACCCTGATCCCTATCGCCGTTGGCTGAACATTACCGCAGAGGGCTTAATGGCCCGTTTACCGTCCGGTGCGCGCAATGACTGAGCGGCCGGTCAGCAGGATCAGTTTGATATCAAAGCCGAATGTCCGCCGCTTCAGGTAATCAACGTCAAAGGAGACCCGATCAGCATAGCTGACATCGTTGCGACCTGATACCTGCCACAGCCCGGTGATTCCCGGTCTTTGGCTCAGATATGCAGAAGCGGCTGGACCATATCTGTGCAGTTCGCAGCGCACGATCGGGCGCGGCCCGACAAAGCTCATATCACCGCGCAGCACGTTCCAGATCTGTGGCAGCTCATCGAGACTGCTGCGGCGGAGGAACAGGCCAAAGCCCGTGACCCGTGGATCGCGGCTGAGCTTGCGGTCGCGGGCCCATTCGCTGGCCGCTTGGGCGTCCGACTTGAGATGCTCGGCCAGAATATCCTCCGCGCCGTGGATCATGGTACGGATTTTCCAGCAGGTGAAGGGTATTCCGTCCTTGCCGATACGAGTATGACCGAAGAGCCCTGGCCCGCCATCGCGTCGGCTGACGAGCCAGAGGAGCGCGATAACCGGGGCGAGGGCGGGCAGAAGAGCCAGCGCAAGTGACATATCAAGAAGGCGCTTTCCGATCCTTGCATAAATATCGAAGCGCGGTTTTGCCGCCTGACCGCTGTCTGATGGCGCGCGCAGGTGGTCAAAATTCGTGATGTCGCTCATGCCTTACCCCGATCTTCAGCCTCGCGGTGTCGACATTGATGTCGACAGGGTCGCTGGCCGATTTTCTGGCTGCGATCTCGTCCGCCTTTCCTAAGATTTGATTCAAATTCGTGGCAAGATTTTGTCGTAAACAAAGTCATGCTGGGGCGTTCTAAAGATGGGGTATGCAGATCGGCAGCCAGGCTGAACAAGCGTTCCCGAGCTGGTGATGCGGCCGAACAGTTGAATTGACAGCCGCCGTTCGGCGTATTAATTTGATCGGTGAAATAAATATCATCACCAGGACTTCCGGGGTTCTGCACCCAAAGGACGCCCCTGTATGCCATCATCCAGCCAGCCTCGCTCCAGAGCCTTACAGCAGCACTCGCATCTGCGGGACGATGCTGACGAGAGATTGCGTTGGCTCGATCTGGAGAATGATCATCTGCGGCTAAGGGTGATGAACCTTGGCGCCATAACGGCCTGGCTGGATCTGCGCGATGGTGAAATCTGGCAACCCATGGTGCTGGGATATGCCGATATGGCGGCCTATCTGGGGGATCCGTATTATCTGGGTGCCATTGTTGGCCGGGTGGCCAATCGGATTGGCGGGGCGGGTTTCCACCTCGCGGGTCGCGAGGTTTCTCTTAATGCCAATGAAGGGAGCAACCAACTTCACGGCGGCGCGCAGGGGCTTGGACGGGTGTTCTGGGATATGCGGCGGCTGGGGGCCGGGGCGGTTGAATTGCGCCACTTCTCCGCAGATGGTGAAAACGGCTATCCGGGCGGTGCCGATATCCGGCTTAGGATTGCCGTGTCCGGCACAACGGTCAGCTATGATATGACAGCTTCGGTGGACCAACTCACCCCGATTAGCTTGGCGCAGCACAACTATTATACGCTTGGTATCAAGGGCGATATCTGGGAGCATCGCCTGCGCAGCAGCGCCGAGAGCTATCTGCCGCTGCGCCGGGATGGGGTGCCTACGGGCGAAGTTGCACCAACTAGCGGCACCAGATTTGACTATCGCGCTGGCCGGAGCTTTGCCGCGCTGGATCCAGAGCGGCTTGGCACGGATATCCATGTGAATTTCCCCCCGAACGCTTCGGGTGATATGCGCGAGGTAGCCCAGCTTGGCGCCTCCAATGGTGTTGTCATGCGGGTTTTTTCAGATCAACCGGGTGCGCAGATTTACACGGCGAGTCATCTGAACAGTTCCTGCGCCGCGCGGGATGGACAGCGGTTAGCACCATTTTCTGCCGTCTGTATCGAGCCGCAGGGTTTGCCGGATGCGGTAAATCAGCCCCATTTCCCGAGTGTTCTGGTGGACCCCGGTCATCCGTATCGCCAGAAGTTGCTGCTGAAATTTTCCGTAGCGGAGAGGGAGCAAGATGGCTGAATACCGGCGTCGATATCGCCTGTGTGGCGCGATTGCGATCTGCATAACGAACGCGACTTTCGCCTGTGCTGGTAGCGCTGAGGAACAGTCCATGAATTTGGATCTGGGGCCGCGGCCAAGCTTTGCCCCGCAGATACAGGCAGAGGTCGAGCTGGGCCAACTGCTATTTTATGATCCCATTCTATCGGGCAACCGCAACATCAGCTGCGCTAGCTGCCATCATCCACGGTTTGGCACAGGTGACGGCGTCTCCCTGTCGCTTGGCGAGGGCGCAACCACGCTTGGCCCTGAGCGGCGCGCGGATCCGGACAACCGTCCTGAACAGCGTATTCCACGTAATGCGCCCGCGCTCTGGAATCTTGGCGCTGATGATATGGATGTGATGTTCCACGACGGCCGACTGGAGGCTGACCCCGCATATGGGTCGGGTATCCGCACGCCGCTGGAAGGTGACATGGTCGCAGGATTCGATTCCGCGCTGGCCGCACAGGCGATGTTTCCGGTGCTTTCGGCAGATGAGATGGCTGGCCACTACGGCGAAAATGGTGTCTCGCGCGCGGTACGTCTGGGTCAGCTGAGCCATCCCGGTGGGGCATGGGATATCATCGCGGGCCGGGTCGCAGAGATCCCCGAATATCGGCAGCGTTTCGATGAGGTTCTGGGAGCGGAAGAACCCATCCGCTTTACCGATATCGGCAATATGCTGGCGGCGTTTATCCGGTTTGAATGGCGGGCTGATGACAGCCCGTTTGATCGTGCTCAGCTGTATGGAGAGGCCTTGCCCACCACAGCAGCAAGGGGGCAGGAGCTTTTCTACGGGGGCGCCGGATGCAGCCAGTGCCATACAGGCTGGTTGCAGACGGACAATAGGTTTCATGCAATCGCGATGCCGCAGCTTGGTCCGGGCAAGGCCGCCCGATTTGAAACCCACGCCCGCGACGAGGGGCGGTTGCGGGTGACAGGAAATCCGGATGACGCTTACCGCTTTCGCACCCCGTCGCTGCGCAATGTCGCGCTGACAGCGCCCTATGGGCATAACGGCGCCTATGCCACTTTGGAGGCTGTTGTGCGTCACCATCTGGATCCCGTCGCGGCGCTGATGTCTTATGATCGCAGCCAGGCGGTCTTGCCCGGTCTTGATGGGGTGTCGGATTGGGCGGTCATGGATGATCCGGTCGAGCTGGAGCGTATCGCGGCAGCGAATGATCTGGATCCGATTGCGCTAAGTGACGGGGATATTGCCGATCTCGTGGTCTTTCTGGAAGCGCTGACAGACAGTGCCGCAGCCAAGGGGCGGCTTGGGGTGCCGGATAGCGTTCCATCGGGCCTGCCGGTGGAACGCTGATCTACCGGTCCAGGAGTTTATTGTGTTCGGGTAAGATGCTGGTTGGGCGTGATTTCTTGCCAGATTGTGGTTTCCCCATCCGGCCAGATAATGCGCAACCGCAGATCATCGCTCTCTCCCAGACCGAAGTGCAGATCCCCGGCCGAGCCGCCCGCATGGCCGCCGCCGACAGTGACCTCGCGGGTGTGTATCCTTATGCCTGTGTCCAGCTCGACGAAGGCACCAATTGCCTGCGTGTTCGGGGCAGTGCCCTTGAGTGACAGGCTCAGCCAGTTTCCGGATGGGCTGGTGGTGTTCTGGTAGAGTTCCATTGGCGCGCGCCGGTTGATCACGGCAAGGTCAAGCTGCCCATCGAGATTGAGATCGCGCAGCACGGCGCCGCGAGAACGTTCCATGCTGGCAATACCCGCAGCGGCGGCCATGTCGGCAAAACGCCCATCTGCCCCTTGAATCAACAGGGTATTCGGGTCGCGCATGGCGGCATCGGGCATCTGTTCGACATTTCCCTTGGTGACAAAGATATCGTCATGCCCATCGTTGTTCACATCGCCAAAATCCGCGTGCCACCCGGTGGATGGTCGCCCGTCGCCGCCGCTGGTTGGGCGGTGGGCGGTGGTGCCGTAATCATAAGTCACATCGCGGTAGGCGGGGCCGGTGCCGCTTGGATCAAACAGCTGTAGTTTCTGATCTCCCATCGAGGTGAGGTAGACATCGGAAAACCCGTCACCGTTCAGATCGCGAGACGCTATCCCCATCCCCCAGAGGTGAAAGGGCAGCCAGCCGTCGTCCTGTTGGTAGAGCCTTGGCGGCGTGGTCATTTTCCACATCTGCTCCTGCCCACCCCGGACATAGTAATGTCGGTCGTTGCTGATCCGAAGATCGGCCCGACCGCGGGCGGTTGCCCCAACGCTTCGGTGCCAATTGGTGAACAGCATGGACAGCGCGCAGTACCCTGGCTGGAGCCGGATGGCCGGGCCGTAGCGGTCACCATCGGGCCGATACAGCAGTGTGTCGTCACAGGCCTCAAACGGACCCTCGGGGTCGCTTCGGTCGACATAGGTGCCAAAGGCAAGCGTCGGCAGCTGAGCGCCCGGCTCCCAGGTGGCCGAAAACGCGGTGGTCCAGTGGTCACCACTGGTAAAACCCAGACCATCGAAGGGTTCGAACTGACAGTTTCCGGTTCCACGCAGCAGCTGATCCGCGCCAACGCGCAGCAGGGCAAGATCGAGAATACCGTCACCATCAATGTCGAGCGGGTAGACGCCGGTGACACCTGTCTGTGCCAGGGCGGCCGGTGTAGCGGATGCAAACCGCAGCGTGGCGCCTGGTGCCTCGCTCTGGTTGATCATAAGCTGAACCGGGTTGCTGCCGCCCGCCGCCACCAGATCAGGGAATTTATCGTCGTTGCAATCCAGCGAGGCGAGCCCCCCACCCACGAAATGCTCCCAACCGCCATCATAGACATGCGCGGGAACTGGTTGGGAGCGGAACACCGGAGGCTCGGGGATGTCCGCCAGCGCGATCTGCGGCAGGAGCCAGATCGGCGCGAGGATATATGAGAGTTTATCCCGCATGGCTGGCAACTTCGCGGATGGTCAGTGCGGAGACTTCTTCAATCGCATAGGCGGCGGCCCCTTTTGCCCACATCTTGTTGCCCCAGCCATGGACGCGCACTTCGGGCAGGGGGCCGTCCACCTGAACCACCCAGCGGCGCATTTCCTCCACCACTTTGTCGGAGGACAGGTAGCCAAAGGCCAGCTGCGCACCCGCCAAAACGATCATCTGCGGGTCGAATATATTGACGATATTGGCCAGTCCCATGGCAAACATGCGCCCGGCGCGGTCAAGGATGGATTGCGCCATGGTGTCGCCGTCGCCGACGGCAGCATAAAGCGAGGCGAGATCCTTGTGCCGTTCGACGCCACTGGTGATATTCGCCTCGCGCAGCAGGGCGTAGTCGCCGACGTAAGCTTCCAGACAGCCGCGCTGGCCGCATTGGCACAGCGCGCCTTCGAGCTGCACCTTGATATGGCCAAATTCTGCGCCGCAGCCCCGCGCGCCGCGATATATCTGATTGTCGATGACGATGCCCATGCCGACACCATGTTCGACGGTCACCACGACAAAGTTGCTGCGGGTGTCACCTTCACCGAAGAGATGCTCAGCCTTGGCGACCAGATTGGCGTCGTTGTCGATAAACACCGGCATGCTCAGATAGCTGCCAAGAAGGCTGCCTAGATCGATATTCCGCACGTTGAGCGACGATGACCAGTAGATGAAATTGCGCTCGGCATCCATAACGCCGGCCATGCCAATGCCAACTCCGGAGATGTGCGCGCGGGTGAACCCGCCCTTGGCGCAGCTCTGGTCCAGGGCTTCGACAATTTTCTCGCACAGGGCCTCTGGCGACATCTGACCGCCACGCAGGGGCATTTCGTGGCTGACCAGCTCTGTGCCTTCGAAATCGGTGATCAGGGTCGTGATGGCGTGATGCGACAATTTCAGCCCGGCGATCCGATGGGCGCTGCCGCAGATTTTGAGGGCGACCCGTGGGCGGCCGCGTTTGGCACCGCGCGCTGTATCCGGGCTGACTTCCTCGATCAGCCCTGCGGCCAGCAGTTCGGCGGTGATCGCCGTGACGGTGGCGGGGCTGATGCGGGTGGCCTGAGCGATATCGATTCGTGCGATTTGCCCTGCGGCCCGGATGGTATCGAATACCTGAAGGCGACTGTTTTCACGCAGTTCGCCGGAATGTGAAAGCCTGTCCGATTTAACCACCGTATTTCCCCCTTATTATCAGGCGACTTATCGCAGGAAAGCGCCGCCCGACAAGATATCTGGCCTCATGATACATTATTTAATTTGAGTTTC
>NZ_JAYMVV010000002.1:0-110100 GCF_048056635.1 Phaeobacter sp. JH20_08
AAAAAAACAAAGTTCCAACGTGGAAAATCGTCGGCCATTTGTCGAAAGAATTCAGTAAATGCATCGAGCATAGGGGCACCTCACAAGTGCCCGCGCCGCCGGGAGAAGAACGGCGCGGGATTTGGTCAAAGAGTTACTCGGCCAGCCAGTCGGCAAACCGTTCATTCTGCTCGACCAGGTAGTCGGTGGCCTGAATGCCCCATTTTTCTTCGAGCGCGATCAACTCGCCGCTCTGGTGCCAGTTGTATTGCATCCCGGACATGAACCGGCCGAAGACGCAGTCGCGCTCGGCAATCGGCACCGCCAGCGCCCAGGGGTTGTTGTCTTCCGAGGTCAGGGGCATCTCGAAGGCGTCGTACTGCCCAGATGCCAGATCGGCGGCGATGGAGCTGTCGTCGTAAACCCAGGCGATACACTTCTGGTCACGCAGGGCCTGGAGGGCTTCTGCATTGCTTCCGAACGCGATGATTTCGGCGCCATAGCGCTCTTCCACGATCTGGTTGTAGAAAGCACCCTGCTTGCCGCAGACTGGTCGGCCCTCAAGATCCGACCATTCGTCGACTTCCAGCGCCTTCGGGGTCATGACATTGGTGCCCGACGAGTAATAGTTCGGCTGCACGACGCCGACGATTTCGCGTCGGTCCGCGCGATCAGACATTGTCGCGATCATCAGATCGATACGCCCGCCCTCGAGGAACTGCATCCGGTTTGATGATTCCACCGCAACCAGCTCAAGCTTGACCCCCAGCGTATCGGCGACCTGCTGGGCCATGTCGGCCTCCATGCCGACGATGTTACCATCCGAATCCCGGAAGCCCCAGGGCCGGGTATCCGCCTTCACGCCGACGATCAGCGTTCCGCGATCCATGATCCGTTTCCAGGCGTCATTGGTGCACTGTTCGGCAAATGCCGCCGTGCTGGAAAGCAAAAGCCCGACGATCGTTGTGCCGCAAATGAGAGATTTCATATCTTCCTCCTTGTTGCGCGAGACTGCGCGCCTCGCATTCAGTCGCGACATTGAGGTGTCACGCTCCACAAGAAGGTTGGGCTATGTGTCGCCAGGTGCGCCATGACAAACAACGCAAGCCAATTGCAAAAGTTGCAAGATGCAGATGACGCCAGTTGAGTTAGGCTGGACGCAACAAACAAAAGGTTGGACTATGGAACTGGATTGGTTGGAAGATTTTTTGACGTTGTCTTCGACGGGCGTCTTTGCCAAGGCCGCAGACGCTCGAAACATCAGTCAGTCTGCATTTACCCGGCGAATCAAGAATCTGGAATACTGGGTCGGCACCCCGCTCTTTGACCGAAGCGTTCACCCCGTCGTCCTCACCAAGGCAGGCGAATCTTTTCGACCTGTTGCCCATGAACTGATCAACACTCTGATAACAGCACGGGCCGAGGCAAAAGGCCTGGCAAAGCGAGAAGACGAGGTTCTCGAGTTCGTCGCGCTTCACACCCTCGCAATCTCCTATTTTCCGAAATGGATGAGGCAGATTTCCACAACAATCGGGCCGGTAAAATCTCGCGTCGTCGCCGAGAACTTTTCGGGATGCGTTGAATCCATCCTGTCGGGCTCAAGCGACTTCATGCTTTGCTATCACCACCATACGGTACCCATGATTGCCGACGATTCCCGTTACCCGTCCATCAAGATTGCAGAGGACAGGATGATAGCGGTCAGCGGCACTGACCGAGACGGCAAAGCCTTGTTTTCGATTGGCGATAACAGCTCCATTCCATTGTTATGCTACACACGTGACAGTTTTCTGGGGAAGATGACCAATCTGATCATCGACCGCTCCGGCCTGCGAGAGCAATGCGATTTTCTGTACGAGAACTCGGTTGGAGAAGCATTGAAGGCGGCCTGCTTAGAGGGCATGGGTGTTGCCTGGCTGCCTTTGGCCGCCGTGGAGAGAGAACTGGACGAGATGCGACTCGTGAAAGTCAGCGACGCTCAAACCGAGAACCCGATCTCCATACACCTTTATCGATCGATGGAGCGAAGTCGCAAGGATGTCGAACGTTTCTGGTCTTTCGCATCCAGCATGTAACATTCAATGAACAATAGGTTCACCGGCTCCGACTCCATCGCTGTCGGCAAACCGTTCCTGGCTTTCGTATTTGTTGTTCTCACCGGTCCAGAAAACTCATGCAGATAGACCAGTTCCCTGAGGTCGAGGATATCCACTCTGTAGCAGGGGACAGGGGAGCCAGCCCCTGGATCAGCGCTTGCATGATGGGTTTGGACTGGCGATCCTCGTTGCGCATGACGACAGCGTACCGGCTGACGCGTTCGACCAGCGACGTCACGTTCACCTTCCCATGCTCCTTGCGGAACATCATCAGGTCGCATTCCCAGTGGCCAAACTCGGCGCGCTCAGAGATGCGGTCAGGCCTGTGTGACAAGCTTTGGACATCAAAGATGTGAGTCCGGTTGTGCCTGCGATAACCCCGCGGTGTGCAGCGTCTTCGGTGTTCTGGCAGATGACGGTAGAACTGTTCTTCGTGACCATCCTTGGAATAGGCAAAACGGTAGATCGTCTCATGGCTCACGCGGATCGGATGGCGTTCGAGCCGCATCCGGCCTGCGATCTGTTCCGGTGACCAACCCGCCTTCAAACGGTCTTCGATGGTGGCCTTCAGCTCCGGGTGCACGACCATCTTGCGATGGATCGCGCGGCGCTTCTCGTACATGTCCTGTGCATTCAACGCGTAGTAACCGTTCAGCTCCGGCAGTTCGTCATCCGTGAATCGGTTCCGCTTCATGTCTCTGTAGATCGTGGAGGGGTCACGGCCCAATCTATCCGCGATCTCGGAAATCGGCATTTTGGCTTCATTCCACTTTGCAAGCTTGCGCCGTTCGTCCAGCTTCAGGTGACAGTAGTGGCTTCCCATTCTTATTGCTCCATACAACTCTCTGTATTCGTACAGAATTTGCACTTCGTTTGTGAATCCACCCAATGATGGCTCAAGACTCGTTGCGACGTTTTCCGCTATCTCAGTTTCATCATCTCTTCTCTGAAGGCTTCGGTCGGTGTGCGCCCTCCGAGACACTTTCTGGGTGTTCCATTCAGGCGTTCGCAAATCGCCTTCATATTGCGATTTGAGAGCGCCGCGAGCTGGGTGTTTCGCGGTAGATATCGGCGAGCTCGCTTGTTCAGGTTCTCTACCGATCCTTTCTGCCAGGGGGCCTGCGGATCGCAGAACCAGCTTTCGGTGCCGATGCCGGACTTCAGCTTGCGCCACGCGCGGAACTCAAAGCCTCTATCAAAGGTGATCGAGCGCCGCGCAGGCTGGGGCAGGGGTTCCATCACGCCCATGAGCTTGTTCATGAAGTGCGTGGAGCTTCGGTCGTTGTTACGAAAGAGAACGGCGAACCGGGTCTTTCGTTCGACCAGCGAAGCGACGTTCATTGTGCCGTTGGCACGCTCGAAGATCATCAGATCGCCTTCCCAGTCGCCGAACGTCTCACGCGCCTTAACATGCTCCGGGCGTTCGTGGATGGACCGATCCGGCGGGAAAACCTGGCCTCTGGGCCGTCTCGAATAGCGCGGTCGCCGATTCTTCCGACGGCTGGGAAGATAGCGCGCCAGTTCCTCCGACTGTCCTTCCTTGCTGTAGACATAGGCGTAGATCGTCTCGTGGCTGACACGGATCGACTGACCGTCATATCCGAGACGGCCCGCGATCTGTTCCGGCGTCCAGCCAATTCTCAACTGTGCGTTGACATGGGCGCGTAAATCTTCAAGGCGGATCAGCTTGCGACGGCGCGCACGTCTGGCATCCGCTGTTCGTTGAGCCGTTACGCCGTAGTAGCCATTAAATTCCGGTAGCTCGTCGTCTTCAAAACCGTTGCGCTTGATCTCTCGATACACCGTCGAGCGATGCCTGCCGATCAACGCTGCGATCTCGCTCACAGGCACCTTTGCTTGCAACATGTCTTCAATTGCGCGTCTCTCACGCAAGTCCAGCTCTGTGTGGGCCAATTCCATTCTCCTTGCTTTCCAGCAAGATAGGGGATTTGTCGCAACCCAGTTTAGAATGTGCCCAACATTAAGTGTATCAACGCATAATGTAGTTTATGTTAATAATTGCGTGACCATTTGGGGACTGTTCCCAGCCAAGGCGCTGACGTGGTTGCCGGAGGTGCGTCAGATGCATGGACGACGCTCGGTTGCATATGTGCATCTATTGTTCGATTGCCATGAAGTGGTCATCGCCGAATGTGCGCCGACCACAAGCCTCTATCCCGGGGGGATCGCCAAACCAGGGCCGACGCTTTCGGCGTCTGGAAAGGTCATACTGCCGAAATGACCACCTGACTGGCAGAGCCCTCGCTCCTCTCAATCAGGTGGAAATAAGCTGGTAATCCCGTTGCACCCGATGCAATGCTCGAATGCCCCCTCCCTCCGCCATGAACTTTTGTGTTGTCTCCAATGGCATTGCGAAACGCGGCTATCCCCAGAAATTTTCACGAACTTTGGCCTGTCGCGGCCCGGCCGGGGTCACGACGGTCAGCTCTGTGCCCTCGTCCCAATGGGTCATGCGCACCATGCCGATGGCGACATTCGTGTTGAAATCCGGGGACCATGCTGCCGACGAGACACGACCAACCGTTTTTTCGCCATGCTTCAGCGGCCACCAACGGTCGCAGCCGGGCACGGCCGGGCCGTCGATCTCAATCGCGCGAATCTGCTTGACCGGGCCTTCGTTTGCGACCCGCAACAAGGCATCGCGCCCGATACAGCCAATTGCCGTCTGCGTGTTGCAGAACTTTCCAAGCCCGCATTCATGCGGTGTATTGTCGTCGGTCATGTCGTTCCCGTAGGACAGCAAACCGCCCTCGATCCGTTCGATCAGGTTCGGGCAGCCGGCGTGAACGTCCATCGATTTGCCGGCTTCCATCAGGGCCTTCCAGAGCGGCATGCCCAGCTCTTCGCCCTCGACATAGATCTCGAACCCGCCCTGCTTGGAATAGCCCGAGCGCGCAACAACCATGTCATGCCCTTGGAAATCCAGATGCGCAAAACGGAAGAAGCGGATGTCGCGCACCGCATCTCCGAAGACCGCCGCCATCAGATCGTTGGCCCAGGGTCCCTGCACGGCCAGCGGCGATACGTCGGGTTCGTCGACCAGCACATCAAGGCGGTAGCCATAGGCCAACCCTTTGATCCAAAACAGAAGATCGCTGTCGGCGATGGAAATCCACCAGCGGTCTTCGGCCAGTTTCACCGCAACCGGGTCGTTCAGCATACCGCCGGTTTCGTCGACGATGGGCACGTAGTAGCACTGACCGGGCAGCATCTTGCGCAGATCGCGCGGTGTCAGAAGTTGCATCAGGCGCCCGGCATCTGGGCCGCGCAATTCAACCTGGCGTTCGCAAGCAACGTCCCAGACCTGCACGGCCCGTTTCAGATGATGATAGTCTTCTTCGACCGACCGGAACACCGTCGGCAGCAGCATGTGGTTGTAGACTGTGTAGGCCTTTACTCCAGCGGCCTCGACGCCGTCGGAAAAGGGGGTGCGCCTCAGCCTGCGCGACGGGGAAAGCAGTGCCATTTCAGGTTACTCCAGGGCTTTGGCGCGATTGCGAAGCTGAAACTTCTGGATCTTGCCGGTGGATGTTTTGGGAAGGGTTTCGAATATGACGGCTTTGGGGGCTTTGAAGCCCGCCAGATGGGCGCGGCAAAAGGCAATGATCTCGTCCGATGTGGCGTCGATCCCATCCCGCAGCTCGATAAAGGCGCAGGGGACCTCGCCCCATTTTTCATGCGGCATGGCGACCACCGCAGCGGCCTGAACAGCGCTGTGACGATAAAGCACGGCCTCGACCTCGACCGAGGAAATGTTTTCGCCGCCGGAGATGATCACGTCCTTCAGGCGGTCGCGGATCTGGATATAGGCGTTTTCGTGCACGACAGCACCATCGCCGGACCAGAACCAGCCATCGGCAAAGGCCGCTGCGGTGGCATCAGTGTCCTTGTAGTAGCCCGCCATGACCGTATTGCCGCGAATGGCAATCTCACCCTGCGTGGTGCCGTCGCGCGGGACAGGCCCGCCGCTGGCGCGGTCGATCACGGCGACCTCTTCGACCATGGGGAAGGCAATGCCCTGTTGCGCCTGCAATTCGGCCTGCTCTGCGGGGGTGAGACTGTCCCAGTCCTCTTGCCACAGGCACTGCGAAATATGGCCGTAGGTTTCCGTCAGGCCATAGACCTGCATGACATCGAACCCCATGGCGCGGGTCTTTTCCAGAACCGAGGGCGGCGGCGGTGCGCCCGCGGTCAGAACCCGGATCGCGGGATCGAAGGGCGCAGCATCGCTTTCGGCCTCGGCCAGCATCTGCAAGACGATGGGCGCGGCGCCGAAATGGGTCACGCCATGGGCACGGATCGCCGCAAGGATGCGGTCTGCGGCCGGAACGCGGGTGAACACCATCGTTCCCCCAAGCATCGCCATCAGCCAGGGGTGCCCCCACCCGTTGCAGTGGAACATCGGGACCACCGACAGGTAGACCGGATAGGGCGGCACCTGCCACGCGGTCCCGGTGCCAAGCGCCATCAGGTAGGCGCCGCGATGGTGATAGACCACCCCCTTGGGCCGCCCGGAGGTGCCGGACGTGTAGTTCAGCGCAATCGCATTCCATTCATCCTCCGGCAGAGCGATCGGCAGAGGGTCGCATGTCAGCAGGCTGTCATAGGTCGGGCCGCCAAGGGATTCGCCCGGCGCAGTCGGATCAGCGATCTCGACCACCGGCAGGGTGCGGCCCAGCAGGTCAAAGGCCTTTGACAGCAACGGCACCAGTTCCCGATCCACGATCACCAGCTTGGTATCCGCGTGGTCGAGGATATAGGCGATGGTCTCGGGTTCCAGCCGGGTGTTGAGCGTGTTCAGCACCGCGCCGGTCAGTGGCAGCGCAAAATGCAGCTCGAACAGCTCGGGGACATTCGGGCTCAGCACCGTGACGGTATCGCCTTTTTGCACGCCAAGCCCCACAAGCCCCCCGGCCACCGCGCGAATGCGGTCGGCGGTTTCGGCCCAGCTATGCCGGATATCGCCATAGATCACCGCCGTGCGCGCGCCGTGCAAACTCTCGGCGCGGCGCAGGAAGGACAGTGGCGACAGGGGCACATGGTTGGCCAGTGTCTTCTGAAGAGCCTCAAAATGGTGACGCATCCGGGGTCCGCCTGGCTTAGCTGTTGGGCCGCACGCGGGCGGCGGTCTTGTTGGCAAAGGCTTCGAGACGCTCCCGCGCAGCGGGCTGGGTGTTGACGATGCCGCCCACGAAGGCCTCGGCATAGGCGGCGTCCATGCCGGACATGTTGTTCATGTGGCTGACGGCCGAACAGATCGCAAAGTTCGTCAGCGGCAGATTCTGCGCCACCTTGTTCGCCAGCTCCATCGCCTTGGCAAAGCTGCCACCCTCTTCGGTGATGTATTGCGCCAGACCCAGATCGACCGCCTCTTGCCCCTGATAGACACGGCCCGTCAGGATCATATCGATCATGCGATACTTGCCGATCATGTCAGACACCCGGATCGTCGCACCGCCACCGGTGAAAATGCCGCGTTGGCCTTCGGGCAGGGCGAAATAGGTGCCGGGGTCGATCACGCGCACATGGGCGGCGCTGGCCAGTTCCAGGCCACCGCCCACAACCGCCCCCTTAAGCGCGGCAATGATCGGCACGCCGCCATATTCCATCTTGTTGAAGGCCTCGTGCCAGCGCAGGCAGACATGCATGAAGTCATCGGGGCTGCGGTCGGCCTTCCAGTGTTCCACCAGGTCAAGACCGGCGCAGAAGTGATCGCCCGCGCCTTCCAGCAACACCGCCCTGACGCCCGCCATGCGCGCGCCGCTGAAGAAGCGGATCAGCTCCTCGATGGTGACCACGTCAAGCGCGTTGCGTTTGTCGGGGCGGTTCAGCGTCACCACATAAAGGCCGTTGTCACGCGCGGAAATCGCGAGGCGTTCATAGGTGGCGGGGTTGACGACATCATTCATGGGTCGGGTCCTTTCGAGGGATCAATCGGAGAAAGCCGCGTCAAGCAGGCTTGGTGCGCCGTGCAGGATGCGGCTTTGTTCGATGGCGCATTCGGGCAGGATGTGCTGGGCATAGAACAGCGCAGTGGCGATCTTCTGGGTCAGGAACGCGCTGTCCTGCCCGGCGTCGCGTGCGGCTTGCGCCGCCAGCGCGCCTTTGGCGAGGCTCCACCCGGCGGCCAATGTTCCGGTCAGCGTCAGGAAGGGCACGGAGCCCGCGAAGGCCGCGTCGATATCCGTGCGGCTGTTTTCCAGCATCCAGTCCAGAGCCGTTTCGAAAGCTGCTCGTGCCTGACCCAGACCCGCGCCGATGGCCTGGGCCGAGGCGTCGCCGCTTGCCGGATTTGCTTCGGTTTCCGCAATTTGGGCGGCAAACAGGCGGGCGGTTGCGCCACCATCGCGCATCACTTTGCGCCCCAGCAGGTCATTGGCCTGAATGGCGGTGGTGCCTTCGTAGATCGGCAGGATGCGGGCGTCGCGATAGTGCTGCGCGGCGCCGGTTTCCTCGATGAAGCCCATGCCGCCGTGGATTTGCACCCCAAGAGAAGCGACCTCGACCGCGCGTTCCGAACAGAAGCCCTTGACCAGGGGGACCATGAATTCGGCCTCTGCGATGCTCTCCGGATCACCCCGGTGGTGCGCCATGTCCAACAGCCCCGCTGTCGCCGCCGCCATGGCCCGCCCGCCTTCGGTGAGACTGCGCATCCGCAAGAGCATACGGCGCACGTCCGGGTGTTCGATGATCGGCACGGCGTCTTTACTCTGACCGTTCACCGGGCGGCTCTGCACGCGGTCGCGCGCATAGGCCAAAGCACGCTGATAGGCCCGCTCAGCGATCGCGATCCCCTGCACACCCACCGAGAACCGCGCGGCATTCATCATGACGAACATGTATTCCAGCCCGCAATTCTCATCCCCGACCAGGAACCCGGTGGCATCGTCGTAGTCCAGCACGGCCGTCGGGCTGGCCCGCACACCCAGTTTGTGCTCGATGCTCACGCAGGTGACCGCGTTCGCGGCCCCCACGGTGCCGTCCGGGTTCACAAGCTTTTGCGGCACGATGAACAGGCTCAGCCCCTTAGGCCCGGCAGGCGCGTCGGGTGCGCGTGCCAGCACGAGGTGAATGAAGTTCTCGGTCAGATCATGGGCGCCATAGGTGATGAAGATCTTCGTGCCCGTGATGCCATAGGTGCCGTCCGCGCGCTGAACCGCCCTTGTCGCCACCCGGCCCAGATCGCTGCCCGCCTGGGGTTCGGTCAGGTTCATCGTGCCGGACCAGCGCCCATCGATCAGCGGCCCGAGGTAGGTGGCCTTCTGCGCGTCAGAGCCTGTCAGCAGCAGCGCCTCGATGGCCCCGTCGGTCAGCAAAGGACACAGACCAAAGCTCATGTCGGCGGCATTCAGCATCTCGACCGGCGCAGCACCAACCGCGCGCGGCAGCCCGATGCCGCCATAGTCCGCCGGATGGGTCAGCGCCTGCCAGCCCATTTCGACAAACCGGGCATAGGCCAGCGCGTCACCTTCGGGCATGGTCACGCGACCTTTGTCGAACCGGGCGCCCTGCGTGTCCCCGACTTGCGACAATGGCACGATCTGTTCAGCGCAAAACCGGGCAAAGCTATCCAGCGCGGCATCGATGTCGGACAGCTCGCAGTCGGAATAGGCGCCCAAAGCGGAGACTGTTTCCCAGTGGGACAGGTGTTCGATACAGAACATCAAATCCTGAACGGGCGGCTGATAGGACATAGGGCGTTCCCCAAAACAACTATGGTTTTCCGTCATCTATCGGCTGTTCAGCTTGTCAATAAGCTCAACTTTTGCCAAAATAATATCCGATCACGCCATTGTGGGGGGGTGCCATGACCCGTCATGACCCGATTTTCCTGACGACCGTTTCGGCAGGGTTCATTCAGGATTGGCTGGACGCCCTGACAGCGCGATGCGAACCGCAAGCAATGGCCTCACTACTAGAGCGTTCGGGTCTGCAACCCGGCCCGATGATGCCCACGCAGCGCGTTACGCTCAAGGAGATCGCCACGCTGTACCAATTGGCCGCGCCGGAGACAGGAGATGAAATGATGGGGCTCTGGAGCCGCCCGATCCGCCCCCGTGCCCTGCAGCATCTTTTGACCGTGCAGCGCGAGGCAAGCAGTCTGGTCTCGGCCCTGTTTCGGTTCTCGACGTTCTGGAACCTGCTGCTGGATGATTTTCATCTGGAATTGCGGAACGATCCAAGGGAAGTGGAACTGGCGCTGGTCCCATACGCAAAAGAAAACCGCCCGCAAAGGTTCGGGCACATGCTGATCCTGAAGCTGGCGCACGGTCTTTTGTCATGGCTGGGCGGGTCGGAAACGCCGGTGCAAGAGGTGCGTTTTGCCTTTGCGCGTCCGGATTTTGCGGCGGACTATGCCGTTGTCTTTCCCTGTCCGGTCAAGTTCGACGCACAGCACACCAGCATCCTGTTCGATCCACGTCAGTTCAACCGTCCTGTCACCCGCAGTTCCGCCGAGGCCTCCGTGTTTCTTGAGCGTGCGCCGCTTGACTGGATCTTCACCGGGTCGCGCGCGCACAGGAACGGTCTGCGGGTCCGCGCCTTTCTTTACGGCGCTGCCTGGCAAAGCTGTCAGCTTCAGGACGCGGCCCGCGCCCTCAAGATGACGCCCCGGACGCTGAACCGTCGCCTGAAAGAGGAAGGAACATCTTTTCAGGACATAAAGGACGCTCTGCGCCGCGACATCGCTATCCGCGCACTTCAGCAAGGTACGGACAGCATAGAACAAATCGCCTTTGACACCGGCTTTTCTGCACCGTCGAACTTCCATCGAGCCTTTCATAAATGGACCAATAGGACGCCTGGATCATATCGATTGTAAGTTCGGGGTTCGAACATCGAAATCTCTTCGCGGACATTGTCCGACTTCAGCACCCATCGGACAGGTTTTGGGGTTTGAGCAATGGAGTGTTCTGGTTCATCGAAGCCACTATGGAGCGAAAATGAACATGTCACATCGAAAAGAGCGCCAAGGCCGGTGTCTATGGCCCCGCCCCACAACGCGCGCCGAAGGTCGCGCGGCGCCCCGAACAAAGGCGACGTCATTGTCATGAAGAACAAGGCGGCCTATGCGCTCAGAACGATTGCAAAGAACGCAATCCACGCAATTGCGGTTCCAGCTTTCGAATGATTGAGACTGATCTGTAGTTTCGAAATCATCCGACCGCCCCAAGTGTCCGACCGGCAATTCCTGCCATCCCTTGCTGCTGCAGCACGCCGGCCAATGTCTCACCGTTCACATCCTGGACCCGCAAAGCGCACTCCAGTGCCATCGCGGCAGCAACACCCGTCGCCTGCCCCATTGTCATGCATTGCGGCATGCCCCGGACCGAGGCAAAGGCCACCGGATCGGCACAGATGAGGCGACCGGCGAACAGCAGATTCTCGATGGTTTCGGGAACCAGCGCGCGGAACGGGATGGTGTAATAGGCACCCTGGTTGACTGCCGCCTCATGGGTCATCTCGGCGCTGACGCGCATCACGTCGTCGATCGGGTTATCGCAGGCGACGATGCCATCTGCGAACCTGGTGCCCTCGGCGATGTCCTCTCCGGTGATGCGATAGAGCGCTTGCAGCTTTCGGGTTTCACGCACGCCAACCGTAGGGCCGAGCCCCCACATCTGCGCTTCCTCGAAGCCGGGCACATCCTCGACCAGAAAACGCGCCACCTGCTGGCAGCGGCGGCGGCCCTCCTGCGTGGCGCGGGCGACAGCGGCCGGGTCGGTGCCGTCGACGCCCCGGATGGTCACGGTGTTGCAGAACACGGTGCCGGGGTGGAAGCCGCGCATCAAGTAGAGCTTGTGCAGATCGGGGTGCAACCGCCCTTCGGCGATGCCGCGTGCGGCGAAGCGGCGGAAGTAGGGGTCGCCCTCGGCAAAGACGGCCTGCGTATCGGCACCCACCATGTGAAAGGTCAGGCTGACCGCCATCATGTTGCCCCGGTCGTCTCCCAAGGTGTAGGGCACACCAGCGCGCGCGGACAGATCGCCATCGCCGGAACAATCGACCACCATGCGCGGGAGAAAGCGCAGCGGCCCCAGTCTGTCTTGTGCCGATACCGCGCATATCCGCTTGCCAGCCATTTCGGGCAGGCCCGAGAAGGTGTTCAGATGCAGGATGACGCCCGCCTGATCCAGCATGTCGAACATGACCAGCGTTGCGGCCTCATGGTCGTATTGAACCTCAGGGCCGAAGTTTTCCAGCGCGCAAGGACGAACCTCGGCAGCGGGCGGCGCCATGGCAGATAGCCTGCCCGTCAGCTCGGCAAAGATGCCGCCGATGCAGTGGCCCAGCGGATAGCCGCCGCCCCAGGGCATGCCAGGACAGGAGGCCATGACCCCGCCGATCTTGGGCCCGGCCTCGATCAGCCTTACGCGAAGCCCTGAGCGCGCCGCCGCGAGCGCTGCGGCGAACCCTGCGGTTCCGCCACCCACCACCAGCACATCGGTTTCGATCTCGCGCGTCGGCTCTGCCATGGTCAGGCGATCCTCACGCCCTGGCGGAGCAGTTCGGCCTGCACGCCCGCCATGTCCACCTGTGCCACATCGCAGCCTGCCTTGACCGCCCGCGCCGCGGCGACGCCTGCGCCCTGCCCGGCGACGGCACAGCAGGCCATGTTGCGTGTTGCCGCATGGGCGATCCGGTCGCCGCCAATGGCGCGGCCCGCAACCAGCAGGCCCTTGACCTTGCCCGGCAGCATCGCACGGTAGGGGATATGCATGTAGCGCCCGGTGGTCGGGATAATCAGCACGCCATAGCCGTCGATGAACTCGGGGTAGATGCCGATGGAATCCTCGAACCGGCCCTGCTGGCGCACGTCGGTTTCGGTGATGTTGTAGGCCGCATCGATCTTGCGCGTGTCGCGGATGCCGATGGTCATGCCAAAGTTGCGCAGACGCACGCCACCGCAGCCCGGCATGAACCGGCGCAGTGCATCGATGGCCAGCATGGCCTGTTTACGCCCCTCGATTTCGCCCCGCGTCAGACTGTCGGGGTCGGTCCCGTCTACCCCCGCCAGATGCACGAGGTTCATGTAGGTCAGTTCGCCCGTGTCATGCATGGTGCCCCAGGTGCCCGCGATTGTGTTCAGATGCGGCGGGATCACGCCTGCCTCGATGGCGCGGGCGAAAGGTTTCTTAAGGAAGGGAGAGAACATGTCGTCCTCTTTCCCATCGGTTTCCACCGTCCATTCGCCGGTGGACCAGTCCTTGTAGGTCTGCGGATCGCGGCGCACCTCGGCCATGAAGGCGGCCTTGTCCACACCTGCCAGGTGGAACATGACGCTGGCGGCCTGCATGTGTTCGGCGGGTGTCTTGTGGGTGGGTGCACCGGCCCGGTGCGCCACGTCGGCGTCACCCGTCGCGTCGATCACGACACGGGCCAGGATCGCCTCGCGCCCCGCCTTGGATTCGACGATGATTCCGGCGATGCGGTCGCCCTCCATCACCGGGGCCACGAACTGGCGGTGCAGCATGGGGTGGACACCCGCTTCTTCGACCAGCCGATCGGCCACCAGCTTGAAGCCCTCGCTGTCGATCTCGTAACTCAGGCTCTGGCTTTCGGGCACGGCGGCGCCCATGTCGCGCGCGCGGTCTTCGAATTCGCGTCCGATACCGCCTGCCTCGACAGTGGCCTCGTGGCGATACCAGGCAAAACCCTCGACCCCGACAACGGTGATGTTGCCGCCGAAACAGCCAAAACGTTCCACCAGACAGACCCTTACCCCGGCCCGCGCCGCCGCAAGAGCTGCGGCAAGCCCCCCGGGGCCGGATCCGACCACAAGCACGTCCGCATTGTGGATAACCGGCGTCTGCCGGGCGGGTTCGGTGATGACGGTCATTTCGCCCTCAGAGGAACGGCAATTCACAAAGGGTACCTTCGACGGCTCCGGCCGCGCGTCTTACGACGACCCGGTCACCGGGTGTTGCCGACGTCGCCACAAGTGCGAACCCGATGTTTTTCTTCATGCGGTAGGACCAGACACAGGTGGTCATGTCGCCAATGCGCGTGCCGTCCATGTCGATGTCGTTCCAGGTGAATTCCGCCTTGACCGGTTCCGAATTGTCCAGGACGACACCCAGCTGATGCCGTTTCGGCCCCTCGGTCGCGATGCGGCGCAAGGCCTCGATCCCGATCGTGTCGTCAGGCACATGAAGATCGACATACTTGCCCATCCGGACCTCGAACGGATTGGTCTGCCCATCCGAGTCGCCGCCGTAGGACACCAACCCGCTTTCGACACGTTCGCACCAGTTGGGGTTGCCCGGCCCGATGCCATGGGGCTGCCCGGCTTCCTTGACGATGTTCCAGAGTGCAGTGCCTTTGGTGCCATCCATCAGGTAGATTTCGAACCCGCCCTGCTTGGACCAGCCGGATCGGGCCACCGCCACGGGAATGCCGTCGATCTCTGTTTCGCGGAACCAGAAGTACTTCAGGTCGCGGACCCAGTCGCCAAAGATCGAGGCAACGACGGTTTCCGCTTTCGGCCCCTGCACGGCAAGTGGCGAGACGTCCGGCTCGCTCACTTCGACATTCAGACCGCGTTCGCGGGCGATGGCCTCGGCCCAGAACCAGATGTTGCTGTCGGCGATGGACAGCCAATAGCGGTCCTCGTCCAGTTTCAGCAGGATGGGGTCATTGATCAACACGCCGTGGTGATTGCACAGCGGGACATATTTGCCCTGCCCGATCTTGCATTTCGTCAGGTCGCGCGGCGCCAGAATCTGCGCGAGTCGGCCGGCATCCGGCCCCTTGAGTTGCACCTGGCGCTCGACCGCCACGTCCCACATCGAGACACCGTTGATGATGCGCCAATACTCCTCTTCGGGGTGGCCGTAAGAGGTCGGCATCAGCATGTGATTGTATGTTGTCATGGCGCAGACGCCGTCAGCTAGCGTCGCCTCGTAGAAGGGGGAAGGACGCAGACGTGTGGAAGGCGAGATCGAGAACATGTTTGCACCGGCTTTTGAGTGGAAGGTAAACGAAAGGCCGCCGATCCGGGTGGACCGGCGGCCAGGAGTCAGTCGGCAGGCGCCTCTGACAGGGAGAATCCCGGCTTAGGCGAGCCAGACGTTACGCAGCGTCTGCCCGAAGCCGCCAAGACCGCCGACGGAATGCGGTGTCCATCCCATCACGTTCTTGGCCGTAGCCTCAAGCTGGTTCTGGAACACCGCGTTCACGAAGCCGCCGTCGTCGTTCATCATGTGCAGCATGTCGCAGTACATCTGCGCTCGCTTGGCTTCGTCGAGCTCCGCACGTGCGCTGATGATCATTGCATCGAACTGCTCGGAGCCCCACATGGTTTCGTTCCAACTGCCGCCGTTCATATGCGCGATGGTCAGGAACGCATCGACGGTCGGACGCGCCTGCCAACCGGACATCGTCATCGGTTTCTGCATCCAGATGTTCGACCAGTAGCCATCAGACGGGGTCTTGATGACGTTGATATCGGCTGCGCCCTTCGCGGATTGCTGGAAGGTCAGAGCGATATCGTTGGCCGAGCTGCCAGCGGTTTCAGAGGAGTAAAGGTCGATTGCGTTCACGCCCGCCTTGTCGAAGTAGAACTTCGCCTTGTCGAGATCATATTCGGCAGGCTTCACATCCTCGCACCAGTATTTGTAGGTCGGCCCGATCGGCGTGTCGGCCGAGATGGTTCCGATGCCCTTGAACACCTGCTGAAGCACCAACTCGCGGTCCAGCGCATGCTTGATGCCCTTGCGGAAGTTCGGGTCGTTGGTCGGAGCGCGATCCACCATCATCACCATGTTGGTGAAGGCACCGGTGGGCGTGTTGTGGAGCGTCACGGCGTCGTTGCTTGTCAACTGCTCAACCGCGAAGGCGGGCACGTCGCGGATGGCGTCTACGTCACCGGCCAGCAATGTGCTGAGCGTGGCGTTGGCATCGGGTACCGGGATGAAGTCGATGCCGTCGAGATAGGGCTTGCCGTCCTCGTAGTAGTTTTCAAACCGCTCAAGGACCACGCGTTCGCCAGGGATGAATTCCATCACCTTGAACGGGCCCGAGCCGATGGCCATGGAGAAGTCGCTGTGACCGGCCGGGTGGATGGCAAGGTGGTAGTCGGACATGATGACCGGGAGGTCAGCATTGCCCGAGGACAGGGTGATCTTGACGGTCGATGCGTCCGGCGCTTCGATCGCGGTGACTGTCGAGAGCAGCGCCTTTGCAGGAGATTCCGAGCCTTCAGCGATGTGCCGCGACAGGCTTTCGACCACGTCGGCAGCGGTGACCGGCTGACCATTGTGGAAGGTCAGGCCGCCACGCAGCTTGAAGCTCCATTCGGTGGCGGCGGCGTTGACGCTCCACTCCTCGGCCGCGTCGCCTTCGACCTCCAGGGTCGGCGCGAAACGGGTCAGGCGCTGATAGACGCAGTTCGAATAGATGCCGTCATCGGTGTCGACCATGCGCACCGGTTCGAGTGTATTGTCGGTGTTGCCCTGCGCGACCCGCAGCCAGCCGCCGCGCTTGGGCTCTTCGGCGCGGGCAGGCCCGGCCAAGGTAAGAATGCCGCTCGCCGCCGGCACCAGCAGGCCGAATGCGCCCGCGCGCTTGAAAAAACTCCGGCGGCTGAGTGCGCTGGCCTTGTATTGCCGTACCAGGCTGTCGATGTCGGACATATCTTTCCTCCCAGATGACCGATGACGGGCTGCCCCGCTATTCCGTGGAGATTGCGGGGGACAGGCAATGTGCACAAACAACCGATTTCATGACTTTGCCATAACTGAGGTTATGGGTCCTACTTGCACCGTTTGCGCGCCAGGAATGGTTCTGCGGTCATGCCCGTCGGAACAGGCACACCCATTCGCGCCAGGATCGACGGCGCAAGTGCCAGTTGGTCCAGCAGCATGTCTTCTGGCGGCAGGGCACTGTCACCGAAGTAATAGAAGGCGACGTCCTGTTGATCCTCTCCGGCGCCGCCGTGATGGCCAAGGTCATCCTGACCATGATCTGCCGTGACAATGACGTCATAGCCAAGGTTGCGCCAACGGGTCACGTAGGGCGCAAGTGCTGCATCAAGATAGTAGCAGGCGTCGCTCATCTCCCGCTTTCCGTGGCCAAAACGATGCCCCATGCTGTCAAGCGTCGAAGTATGCAACAATCCGTAGTCGATCCCCTTGGCCTCGCAGAGATAGGTCAGTGTCGCGAACAGATCAGCGTCGGACGGGCTCATCTGGTTGGCGTCGGTCGCATCGGCCATGGTGTGGAAGCGGCCATGGTGTATCGGGCCCTCTGGGCTGTCGAGTTCGATGTCCCGCACCGGGTCGAACGGCATCCGGTGGAACAGTTCGCTCCACCAGCTTAGCGCCACGGCACCGGTCTTGCGTTCAGCCCCGGCCAGTTCGGAAAACACATCCGGCACATCCAGCCGCTGTCGGTGCTTGTTGCCAAAGACACCGTGAACATGTGGCGGCAGGCCGGTGTGCATCGAGGCATAGCAAGCCGAAGACGTGGACGGCAGGACTGACCGCATCCGACGCACGCGGGCCTCGCCCGAGGCGACCCAACCTTCGAGATTGCCGAACAGACGTCGGAAATTCCGGTAGGGAACGCCGTCCAGGATGATGAGAAGCAGCTTTTCAGGATTGGTCATCAGGCGACCTCGAACAACCCGGCAGCCCCCATGCCGCCGCCGATGCACATCGTGACAACGACGTAGCGGACGCCGCGCCGTTTACCTTCAATCAGCGCGTGGCCGACCAGCCGCGCACCGGTCATCCCGTAGGGGTGGCCCACCGAAATCGCGCCCCCGTTCACGTTCAGCTTGTCCGGGTCGATCCCCAGCTGATCACGGCAGGGAATGGCTTGCGCGGCGAAGGCCTCGTTCAATTCCCACAACCCGATGTCCTCGACTGTCAACCCGGCCCGCTCAAGCAAGCGCGGCACGGAATAGACCGGGCCCATGCCCATTTCCTCGGGCGCGCAGCCGGCGACGGCCATCCCGCGATAGACCCCAAGGGGCGACAGCCCGCGCTTTGTGGCCGCTTCTGCCGACATCAGGACGCAGGCCGAGGCGCCGTCCGACAGCTGGCTGGCATTGCCCGCGGTGACAAGTCCGCCTTCGACCACGGGCTTCAGGCTTGCCAGCGTGCCCGTAGTGGTGCCCGGACGGTTACCCTCGTCCCGCGTCAGGGTGACGGTTTCTTCGTGCACCGCGCCGGTTTCGCGGTTCTTGGTCAGCTTGGTGGCCGTGACGGGCACGATCTCGTCATCGAAAGCCCCGGCGGCCTGCGCGGTGGCGGTGCGGGCCTGCGACAGTGCCGCGAATTCGTCCTGTGTCTCGCGCGTGATGCCGTGCAGCCGCGCCACGTTCTCGGCCGTCATGAGCATCGGCATATAGGCGTGCTCTGCCGCCCGGGTCACAGCGGGGTCTTTCTCGGCCATGACCCAGTCGAAATACCGCGCCTGAACCGCCGAGATGTTTTCCTGCCCACCAGCCACCACGACGTCCATGCCATCGACCGAGATCTGCTTTGCCGCCGTCGCGATGGCCATCAGCCCAGAGGCGCATTGCCGGTCGATGGTCTGCGCCGCTGCCGGTGCGGGCAACCCGCCTGCCAGCGCCGCCAGCCGCGCGACGTTCAACCCGGCGGTGCCGGCGGTCAGGACCGAGCCCATCACCACGTCTTCAACCTCGGCCGGATCGACGCCGGACCTCTCGACCGCAGCGCGGATCGCGTGGCCCGCCAGCGTCGGCGACTTGATGTTGTTGAAAGCCCCCCGGAAGGCAGAGCCGATGGGTGTGCGGGCGGTGGAAACGATGACGACGTCTTTCATGGCGAGGGTTCTTTCCTAGCAATAGCGGGTTCTCAGGGCTTTCTTGTCCAGTTTCCCGACCGAGGTCTTGGGCAGCGCGGGGGCAATCTCGATCCGGTCTGGAACGGCCCATTTCGACAGCGTCCCGTCCGCGACGGCACTGGCAAACGATGCGCGCAGTGCTGACACGATTGCCTCCGGGGCATCGGTGCAGGTGACCACCAAGAGCGGGCGTTCGCCCCATTTGGGATCCGGCACGCCGATGGCGGCGGCCTCAGCCACGCCCGCGACCCTGCTGGCAAGGTTTTCCAGCTCCAGCGAGGAAACCCATTCCCCGCCGGTCTTGATTACATCCTTCAATCGGTCGGTGATCCGCAGGGTTCCACCCTGATCGAACAGTCCCACGTCGCCGGTATGCAGCCAGCCGCCGTGCCAAAGCGCCTGCGTACCCTCGTCATTCTTAAGATAGCCTCGGGTCAGCCAGGGCGCACGAGCGACAATCTCTCCTGTGGACTTGCCGTCGCGTGGCACGTCGTTCATCTCAGGGTCGACGACCCGGATCTGGACCATCGGCGCGGGTTTGCCAGTCGCCGTCCGCACCTCGATCGGGGCCTTGGGGTCGCGCGTGGCCATCATGTCGGCCACGGTCAGGAAGGGACAGGTCTCGGACATGCCATAAGCCGCGTGAAGGTCGACGCCTCGCGCGAGTGCCTGCCGCGCCAGCCCCTCGGGCAGTGCAGAGCCGCCGATGATGACCTTCCAGCGGCTCAGATCCGTTTTTGCCGCCTCCGGTGCATTCAACAACATTGCCAGGACCGTCGGCACGCAATGCGAGAAGGTCACGCCATGCTCGGCGATCAGCGCAAGCAGGCGCGCGGGCTCATAACGCCCCGGATAAACCTGCTTGAGCCCCATCAGCGTTGCGACGTAAGGAATGCCCCAGCCGTGAACATGGAACAACGGCGTGATCGGCATGTAGACATCGCCACGGTTCAGCCCGCCGCCGGGGATCGGACCCAGGCCCGATGCCACGGCGAGCGTGTGCAGCACAAGCTGGCGCTGCGAATAGCTCACCCCTTTGGGGTCGCCCGTCGTGCCGGTGGTGTAAAACAACGTCGCGCGAATATTCTCGTCAAAATCGGGGAAATCGCTGACCGGCGCGGCAGCGTCCAGAAGGGTCTCATATTCGCCTTCGGCTTTCACATCCGGGGGTGCCTGGCCGTCATCGCACATCACCACCAGCCGCCAGGGACGTTCGATCCGGTCGGCGATCCCCATGAGCATCGGCAGGAAATCGACATGGCACAGGATCAGGTCGTCCTCGGCATGGTTGATGGTGTAGAGGACTTGTTCCGGCGACAGGCGGATGTTCACCGTGTGCAGGGTGGCCCCGATCATTGGCACGGCAAAGAAGCATTCCAGATAGCGGTGGCTGTCCCAGTCCAGCACCGCAACAGTGCTGCCTTCGCCCGCACCAAGGGCGCGCAACGCCCCGGCGGCTCGGCCGATCCGCTCTGCGAAGCTGCGGTAGTCGTACCGCATCGTGTCGGCATGAACGATCTCCTGTCCGGGGGAATGCGAAAGCGGCGCGGACAGGATCTGTTTGATCAACAAGGGGTAGGCATAGGCGGTCATGGGCTTCTCCGGTTTCGAAACTTGTGCCGCCTCAACTCGGCATCGGGCAAACAACAAAAAACCGGGCTTTGCCCTGATCCAAGGCAACCCATGCCCGACCCATAACGAAAACACACCCATCATATCTTCTATGGTTGTTTGTCGAAAACGACGCTTGCCCCGAAACTGCGATCAGCCTTGAGGGAGGAACGAGGTGTATCGCATCATACTGACGCGCTTGGCGCAGGGTTTGCTGACCTTGCTGCTGGCATCCATCATCATTTTCGGCGCGACCGAGATCCTTCCCGGCGATGTGGCCGAGGCGATTCTGGGACAAAGCCGCACGGAAGAGGCGCTGGCCGCCCTGCGCGAGGAGATGGGCCTGAACCGCCCGGCCATCGTGCGCTACTTTGACTGGCTCGGCGGGATGGTGCAGGGCGACCTGGGCACCTCGCTGGCCACCAAGCGGCCTGTGGCCGACATGATCGAAAGCCGGATGTGGAACACGCTGCGGCTGGCGCTGCTGGCGGCGGCGATCTCGGTTCCGCTGTCGCTGGCGCTTGGCCTCTGGTCGGCGATGCGCGCCGGAGGCAAGGTCGACAAGACGCTGGCCATGACCACGCTCGCGCTGATCGCGGTGCCCGAATTCTTTATCGGCCTTATCCTGATGAAGGTCTTCGCAGTCGAGCTGAAATGGTTGTCCGCCTCTGCCAATACCCGACCTTATTTCGATTTCTGGCAGAATTTTCGAGCACTTGCCCTGCCCGTTGCCACGCTCAGCTTTGCGGTTCTGGCACATATGATGCGGATGACACGCTCCTCGGTAATCAACATCTTTACATCTCCCTACATGGAAATGGCCGCGCTCAAGGGCCTGCCGAAGCGCCGCCTTGTGGTGCGTCACGCGCTGCCCAATGCGCTGTCCCCTATCCTGACCGTGATCGCCCTGAACCTCAGCTACATGGTGTCCGGTGTGATCATCGTTGAAACCGTGTTCGGCGTCCCGGGCCTGACCCGTCTGTTGGTCGATGGCGTCACGCTGCGGGACATCCCGCTGATCCAGGCCTGCGCCATGATCTTCGGCGCCGTCTATATCCTTCTGAACCTGCTGGCCGATGTCCTGTCCATCATGGCCAATCCGCGCCTGAGGTATCCAAAATGAGCGACGCAACCGAATACGCCGCCCCGCGCGCTTCGGTCTTTGCCGGCCTGCGCCTGACCTGGACCGCCGTTCTTGCGGGTTCCGTCCTGCTGTTCTGGCTGATCCTTGCCCTGTTCGGGCCATGGATCGCCCCACATGGCGAGGCCGAGATCATCTCGAGCACGACCTTTGCACCAATTGGCGAAGGCGGACTGTTGGGGACGGACAAACTCGGGCGTGACGTCTTCTCGCGCCTGATCTACGGGGTGCGCACCACGCTTCTGCTTGCGCTGATAACGACAGTGATCTCCTTTGCCTTCGGTGTGACGCTAGGTTTTGCCGCCGCGATCCTCAAGGGCTGGTTCGACATCGTTGTCAGCCGCATCGTCGAAGCTTTCATGGCCTTCCCGTCGACCCTGCTGGCGCTTGTTGTCATTGGTGCATTCGGGACCTCGATCACGGTTCTGGTCTTGACGGTCGGGCTGGTCCTGTCGACCAGCGTCTTCCGGGTATCGCGCGCGCTTGGCTATGACATCGGTGTGATGGATTTTGTCGAAGCTGCCCGCGCCCGCGGCGAAGGCACCTGGTGGATACTCACGCGCGAGATCCTGCCAAACTCCATGGCCCCGCTGATCGCCGAGTTCGGACTGCGCTTCACGTTTTCCATCCTGTTCCTGTCGGGCCTGTCCTTCCTGGGTCTGGGCGTTCAGGAACCCGCCGCCGACTGGGGCCTGATGGTGCAGGAAAACGTGGGCGGCCTGTTCCTTGGCTCCTCCGCCGCGCTTATCCCGGCCGCCTGCATCGCCTCGCTGACCGTGGCCATGAACTTGCTCGTGGACTGGTTCCAGCAGCGCCAGCAAGGTGAAACCGTTCTGGAGAAGATCGACCAATGAGCGATATCCTGACCATCAAGAACCTGCACGTCGAGGGCCGCCCGCCCGGGGGCGCCTACGTCCCGATCGTCAAGGGCGTGTCGCTCAAAGTGGCCAAGGGTGAAGTTCTGGCCCTGATCGGCGAAAGCGGGTCCGGTAAATCCACGATCTCGCTGGCGTCGATGGGGTTTGCCCGGCCCGGCTGCCGCATCGCGGGAGGAGAAATCTGGCTGAACGGGCGCGACATCATGAAACTGTCGCCGCAGGATCGCCACGCGCTGCGCGGTGACGAAGTGTCCTACGTTGCGCAATCGGCGGCAGCCAGCTTCAACCCCGCGCTTCGGATCGGCAAGCAGGTGATCGAGGCGCCGCTCTGGCATGGCGCGGGCGATGCCGCGACCCTGACCGCGACCGCCGTCGATCTCTACCGCAAGCTGGATTTGCCGAACCCCGACATCGTGGGTGAAAAGTTCCCGCACCAGGTCTCAGGCGGACAATTGCAGCGCCTGATGGCGGCGATGGCCATGTCCTGCGGGCCGGATTTGCTGATACTTGATGAGCCCACCACCGCGCTGGACGTGACCACACAGATCGAGGTGCTGAAAGCCTTCAAGGATATCATCCGCGATCAGGGCACGGCGGCGATCTACGTCACCCACGACCTTGCGGTCGTGGCTCAGGTCGCTGACCGCATCCTCGTGCTCAAGAACGGCGAGATGGTCGAGGAAGGGCCAACCGCCCAGATCCTGCATGACCCTCAGCACGAATATACCCGCACGCTGATGGATGCCGTCCGGCCCGCGCCGCATCTGGTCGACCACGTTGACGCCAGCGCGGCGCAGGCGCCGGTCGTCTCGGCACGAAACATCACCGCGGGCTATGGGGCGCTGACTATCCTTTCGGATGTTTCAGTCGATGTGCCTGCGGCATCGGTTGTCGGGGTGATCGGGGAAAGCGGCTGCGGGAAAAGCACGCTGGCGCGGGTCGTCGCCGGCCTGACGCCGCTGCGCGAGGGAGAAATCAAGCTCGATGGGAAAGTTGCCGCCCCCAGCGTGAAGGATCGCCCCCGCGATACGCTCAAGGATTGTCAGATCGTGTTCCAGATGGCCGATACCGCGCTGAACCCGCGTCAGCGGATTGGCGATATCCTGGGCCGCCCGCTCGAATTCTATCAGGGCCTCAAGGGTCGCGCGCGTACGGAAAAGGTGGGAGAACTTCTAGAACTGGTCGACTTGCCGCGTACCTTTGCTTCTCGTTTCCCCGGCGAATTGTCGGGCGGGCAGAAGCAACGGATCAACCTTGCCCGCGCATTGGCTGCCGACCCCAAGGTAATCCTGTGTGACGAGGTCACCTCGGCGCTGGATACCGTGGTCGCGGCGGGCGTGATCGAACTGCTGAAATCGCTCAAGGACAAATTGGGCGTGGCCTATATGTTCATCAGCCACGACCTTTCTACGGTCGCTTCTTTCGCGGATGAGGTCGTGGTGCTCTATGCCGGACGGGTGGTCGAGAAGGGACCGTCGAAGGCTGTCTTCAGCCCGCCTTTTCACCCCTATACCAAACTGCTCCTCTCCTCGGTCCCCGAGATGCGTCAGGGCTGGCTGGAAGGGGTGGCCGATACCGGCGAAGCCAAAGCCGCCAGCGCCGGAAGCGTTGTCATCGGCGCCAAAGGCTGTCCCTTTTCCAATCGCTGCACCCATGCAATCGCCGGAACCTGTGACAGCGTCACGCCGCCGCTGCGCGACCTTCCCGGAGAGTTGTCAGTCGCTTGCCATCTTGAGGTTGAAGCACTTCCGAGGGCTTGAGCGGTCAGCCGACAAGCGCCTGATAGCTCAGCACACGCAGTTGGCGGCGCAGCGTATAGGCGCTCGAGGGAAGGAGCTGGGTCATCAGGATCACGGTCATTTCCTCGACCGGGTCCACCCAGAACGCCGTCGAGGCCATGCCGCCCCAAGCGTACTCTCCGGGTGAGCCGACGATCTTGGCCCGCGCCGGGTCCAGCATCACCGAAACCCCAAGGCCGAACCCGATCCCCTCGAACGTAGTTTCGCTGAAATGCGCCTGCCCACGGCTGGCCAGATCACCGCCCATGTGGTTCGTTACCATCAGATCAAAGGTCTTGCGGCCGAGCAACGACCCCCCGTCAAAAGCACCGCGCCGTAACAGCATCGTCGCGAAACGCTGGTAATCCGCCATTGTCGATACCAACCCACCCCCGCCGCTCTCGAGCGTCACCGGCGCGATGCAGCGATCTTGTTTCGCCGACGGACGGAAACCCCCGACACTGTGGTCATAGAGCGTGGCCAATTGGCTGACCTTTTGGTCGGGAACAGAAAACCCTGTATCTTCCATTCCCAGCGGATCGAATATCCGAGCCTTCAGGAAGGCGCCAAGCGTTTGCCCGCTGATGACTTCGATCAGATGGCCCAGAACATCGGTCGACAGACCGTAGAACCAGCGCTCGCCCGGATGAAAAGCCAGCGGAAACCCGGCCAGCGCATCGACGGCTTCCGCCATGGTGACAAAACTGCGGTCGAAATCGAGCCCGGCTGCCGAAAGGGCCTGTTCCAATGCATTCCCCTGCGGGTCGCCATAGATGATGCCGGCCTGATGGGTCAGCAGGTCATGGATGGTAATCTGGCGCCGCGCCGGCTCGGTCGCGTCCAGCGCATGGCCCGGCCCCTTCCATACTCGGGGCGCACCGAAGGCCGGCAGGAAATCGGCAACGGGCTGATCCAACTGGAACGCCCCTTCCTCATACAGCATCATCAGGGCGAGCGAGGTAACCGGTTTGGTCATCGAATAGATGCGCCAGATCGCATCGGGGGCGACGGGCCGGCGCGTAGCCGTGTCGGCATACCCCGCGCATTCGGAAAACGCGATTTCCCCCCGTCTTGCGATCTGGACGGCCAGACCGCTCAGCCGCCCCTCGCGGACATGGGCCTCCATCCACAGCGATATGCGCCGCAGGCGTTGCGGGTCAAAACCCGAGATTTGGTCGATGGGCACGGCGGCACCTCCGGTGGATTCTGGCTCCATCCTGCGCCCGTTCGATCAAGGCTTTCAAGCGTCCTATAATCACCCTATAACCAAACAATATTTATGCATGAGTTGGCCATGAGCACCCGACGCCTTCCACATCTGACCTGGCTGCGCGCTTTCGAAGCATCGGCGCGACATCTGAGTTTCACCAACGCCGCGCAGGAACTGAATCTGACCCAGGCCGCGATCAGCAAGCAGGTGAAGCTTCTGGAGCACTACCTGCGCGAACCTCTGTTCGAGCGCAAACCTCGCAGCCTGGTGCTGACCAAAGTCGGCGCGGCCTATCTGCCCAAGGTCCGCGACGGTTTCGAACGTCTGGCTGCGGGCACCGAAGAGGTCTTCGGGCTCAGGCGCTCCGAGGTGCTGACAGTGCGCGCGCCGGTCGGTTATTCCGTCAACTGGATCGCGCCCCGGCTTCAGGGTTTCTTTGATCGCCACCCTGATACCGAAGTCCGTCTGGTCTCCAGTGTCTGGGGCGACCAGTTCGACAACGAGCGATTTGACCTCGACATCCAGTATGGAACGGGACGCTGGCCGGGTTACAAGGCTGATCGACTGACGTGGGAAGTGATCAAACCCGTTTGCGCACCATCACTTCTGGAAGGCAAACATGCGATCAGGAAGCCGGCGGACCTTGCCCACCACCGTCTCCTGCATGTGCTTGGCTACGAGGAAGGCTGGGCCGATTGGCTGAGATACGCAAAGGCAAGTGGCATCAATTCGGGCCAGGGGCTGCAATTCGATACGTCACTGTTGGCATTCGAGTTTGCATCACGCGGTGGCGGGGTGGCATTGGCCCGCTCCTCGATGCTTGGCATCGAGACAGAGCGAGGTCGACTCGTCGAGCCATTCAGTATCGAAGCGCCTTTGCAGGAGGCCTTCCATCTCATTTCGCCAGAAACAGGTCGCGACCATCCGGATGCCCAGAAATTCCGGGACTGGTTGATCGAAACGGCTGAAAACGACCCGGAAAACAGACGAAACCGCGAGACTTACCGCGCCTGAAGCCGAACACCCGCATCGAGTCGAATGATCTCGCCGTTCAGCATCGGGTTCCGGATGATATCGACCGCGAGCCGACCGAATTCCGAGGGGTCCCCGAACCGGTTCGGAAACATGCGGCCATCCAGCAACCCGTCGATGACCTCTTGCGGAATGTGATCGGCAATTGGTGTCTTGAACAGACCCGGAGCAATCGTCATGACCCGGACACCCCGCGGCATGAATTCCCTTGCGGCCTGCAGGGTGAGGCTGGCGATTGCCCCCTTGGACGCCACATAGGCCCCCTGCCCGATTTGCCCTTCAACAGCGGTGATCGACCCCGTGTTGATGATGATCCCGCGCTCGCCATCCTCGTTCAGCGGCTCCAGCGCCATCATTCGGGCGGCGCATTTCGTCATGACGCTGACCGTTCCCATGAGGTTGACGTCGATGACCCGCGCAAAGGCGGCCATGTCCACCGGACCGTCGCGGCCGACAAGCCGCATGCCACCTGGGATACCAGCGCAGTTCACATTGATGCGGATCGGGCCGTTGTGCCCTTCGGCTTTTGCCAATGCTTCGGACACCGCGCCTGGGTCAGTAACGTCACAAGCGACACCCACCCCGCCGATCTCGTCGGCGACCTGTGACACCGTCTCTTCGTTCAGGTCCAGAATGGCGACCCTGGCGCCTGCCTTGGTCAAAGCCTCGGCGGCAGCCAGTCCCAACCCTGAAGCCCCGCCGGTAACCAGCGCGGAAAGACCGTCAACCTGCATCGTACATCACTCCTGTTTGTCGTGATGTGATAGCCCGGCGTCTCCCGATATTCACCCGACGAGTGTTTACCCTTTGGCCAACCAGAATTACTGGGGGGCTCATCAATCACAATGCCAGCAGCTCAAGTTCCCGAAAGGTCTTCGCGGTGGCACCAGATCGAGTGACCATCGGAAAACGTCCTGCGAGGCGGGGCAGCCTCTTCGCAAATGGGGCCAAGCCGCTTCGGACACCGCCGCTGGAAAGGGCATCCCTGTGCCGGCGGGCTGAGCTCGACCACATCACCTGCAGAAAGAGTGGGGGCAAAGTCCGGGTCGGGTTCCAGAACCGCTCCCAGCAGGACCTCGGTATAGGGATGCGAGACGGACCCGTAGACATCGCTGGTCGAGCCAAGTTCGCACAGGCGACCCTGATAGAGAACGGCGACCCTGTCGGACAGGGCCTTGACCACCGCAAGGTCGTGGCTGACGAAAATGTAGCTGGTGCTGTTGTCACGCCTCAGATCGTCAAGCAGTTCCAGAACTGCCGCCTGTACTGATACGTCGAGCGCCGATGTGATCTCGTCGCAAAGAACCAGTTCGGGCTGTGCGGCGAATGCACGCGCCACGGCGACGCGCTGTTTCTCACCGCCTGAAAGCTGGCTAGGCAACCGATCCAGATAATGCGCGCCGAGGCGCACCTGTTCCAGCAACGCGGCAGACCTATCCAGCAGGTCCTGCCCGCTCAGGCCAAAATAAAGCTTTAGCGGCTGAGCCAGGATTTGCGCGATCGTCTGACGCGGGTTCAGGCTTTCGTCGGGGTTCTGAAAAATCAGCTGAACCTGGCGAAGATGCTGGCCAGCGCGGTCCTCGACCCGGGGTGGAAGATCGTCTTGTCCTTTCAGCATGACCCGTCCGGACAGGGGCGGAAGCAACCCGGCGATCGACTTCAGGATGGTCGACTTGCCTGAACCGCTCTCTCCGACCAGTCCTAGGGTTTCTCCGCGGCGCAGCGCAATGTTAATCCCGTCCACGGTTGCAACGGCTTGTGTTTCGCGCCTCAGCAGACGCTCAAGTAGGCCAGGCACAGCATAAGAAATGGCCATGTCTTGAAGGTCGAGTGAAAGCGCGTCCGGCAACGACCGCTCGCCAGCCTCGCGTTCACCGGTCAGGGGGATAGAGCGGACCTGTTCGGGAAGGTGACAGCGCGTGCGCGACCCGCCAGAGGTCTCCCGCAGGTCTGGACGCTCCGCCTTGCATCGGTCCGCAGCGATGGCGCAGCGTGTGGCAAAGGCGCATCCGCTTCCCGCCTGCCCCGGCGCTGGCGGGCGCCCGTCAAGCGCCCGCGGCAGGCACTTGTCTGAGAGTTTTGGAATGGAGGCCAGCAACCCGCGCGCATAGGGGTGATCCGGATCGCGCAGCACCTGGCAGGCGGTGCCTTCCAGCACGATCTCGCCTGCGTACATGACCACGACATGGTCGCAGACGCGCGCTATGGCCCCAAGGTCATGGCTGACATAGACCATCGCCATACCTGTGTCGCGGGCAAGATCGCGCAGGAGTTCCAGTATATGTGCCTGCGTCGTCACATCGAGACCAGTGGTCGGTTCGTCCAGCAGCAGTGCTTCGGGTTCACCTGCCAGTGCCATGGCGATGGCGACCCGCTGTTGTTGTCCACCGGACAACTCATGCGGATACCGCCTGGCGATCGCGGTAGGATCAGGCAGGCGAACCTGTGCCAGCAATTCGACCACGCGGGCCTCGTGTTTGGCTTCGGGCAAGGCGCTGTGAAGCCGCAAAGCTTCCCGGATCTGGGCGCCAACCCGAAGGCTCGGTGTCAGCGACTGGCCAGAGTTTTGCGGGATCAGCGCAAGCCGCCCCCCGCGGATGCGTTCCAACGCGCGACGGTCCTGGGCGAACATGTCCGTCCCATTGAAGCTTGCACTGCCGTCCAGAACCTTCAGGCCGGTCTTGAGATACCCCATCATGGCCAGTGCAAGGGTGCTTTTTCCCGACCCGCTTTCGCCCACAAGACCGATGCTTTCCCCGGCAGCCACCGATACGCTGATATTGCGCAGCACTGGCTGCATCCCGCCGGCGCGTCCCCGAAATCCGATGCTGAGGTTCTCGACCGAGATCACGGTCTTTGACAGTTCCGCTTGCTGCATCATACCGGAGCCTTCTGTGCGCGGTCGATGCCAAGTGCCTTGGCCAGTGCATCCGCGGTCAGGTTGATGCCGATGATCAATGAGGACAGGCCGACCATTGGCGCGAGAACCCCGAGAGGAGAGAATGACATAAAGCCGCGTGCGTCGGCGATCATGAGCCCCCAGTCCGGCGCGGGTGGCGATACGCCGAAGCCCAGGAAGGACAGCGACGAAAAAGCCAGGAGCATCCAGGACCAGCGCATCGCACCTTCGACAAGCAGCGCGTCGCGCACGTTCGGCAACAACTCGCGCCAGATGATCGAGAAACGACCATGGCCGCGCGCACGGGCGGCTTGCACGAAATCACGGGCCACCACGTCATGCGTCGCTGCGCGCGCAATTCGAATGACCGGGATGCCATAGAAGAACGCCAGCGTCGGGATCAGCACTTCGGTGCCGGTTCCGAAAGTGACGATCAAGACCAGCATCTTGAGAATCCACGGCAACGACAGGAAGGCATCGACGACGCGCATCAGGACCTCGTCCAGACGCCCGCCCGTCAAACCAACGAAGACCCCGACCAATCCGCCCCAAAGGACCGCCAGCGGCGTGGCGATGCCTGTGACCAAGATGGCTTCGCGCCCGCCAAGCAGAGTTCTTGTCAGTGTATCCCGCCCAAGATGGTCTGTGCCCAACCAATGCTCGGATGTAGGCCCCGATAGCATCAAGCCCGCGTTCATTTCCGTGTAGTCGAAAGGAACGATCCACGGGCCGATCAGCGCCAGAACAAGATGTGCGATGACAAGGGCAAGTCCGATCGCACCCGATGGCCGGGCAGAGATGTCCCTGAGGACGGCCAGAAACCTCTGGATTGGGCCGGGGCGTCGATATGTTGAAATGTGTGCCATGATTTATTTCCCGCGCATATGGGCAGTGCGCAGGCGCGGATTGGCGATCATCGTCAGAAGATCGGCCAGAAGGTTCACACCGACGTAGACCGAAGCGATGATCAGAGCGATGGCCTGGGTGACCGGGAGGTCGCGGTCCGAGATGCTGTCAATCATCATCCTGCCAAGACCAGGATAGTTGAACACGGTCTCGATCACCACCACGCCGCCAAGAAGCCAGGCGATGGTCAGCGCGACCACGTTGATCGTCGGCAAAAGAGCATTCGGCAGGATATGCCGAAACACGATCTGCCAATAGGGAACACCTTTCAGGAGAGCCATCTGCGAATAGTCGGACGCCAGGGTTTCGATCACCGACGACCGAACAGTCCGCAGAATATGAGCTGTCATCACCAGTGTCAGTACACCGATGGGCAACAGCACTTCGGGGAAGAACTCGGCCAGAGGCGCGTTCGCCGACGTTAAAACGATGCCTGGCACCCAGCCAAGCCAGACAGAGAACACTAGGATCATCAAGGTTGCGGAAACGAATTCGGGGATGGTCATCGCGGCGATTGCGGTCGTGGATACGATGATATCCGCGGGCCTGTCGCGCCACAGCGCGGCAACGATGCCAAGAAACAGCGCAAGAGGGATTCCGACCAGCATTGCGCCGGAAGCCAGCAAAAGCGTGTTGCGCAAGCGATAACCGACCAGCTCGGATATCTGCTTTTGCCCGCTGGCCGAAACGCCGAAGTCACCACGCAGGGCATTTCCGGCCCATTCCGAATAGCGGGTGATGGCCGGACGATCGAGGCCCAGATCCTGTCGGCAATTCTCAAGCAGTTTGCCCTGTGCCTCGCGTTCGAGAAAGGCGGTACAGGCATCACCAGGCAGCATTTCGACGCCGGCGAAAATGATGATCGAGACAAGCCAGACGGTGATGGCCCCGAGGCCCAGCCGTCGCAGGAGCATGGAAAGCATGTGCTGAATCCGTTCAGGCAGGAATGACACGGGCGTCACTCACGCCCCTGCCCCTATCGTTCAGTTCACTGTCACAAGGTGCCAGCGCACCGAGTTGTTTTCGACAGCGTCAAGGTTTTCCACCCGGGAGGACGTGCCGACCAGCCGCGTCACGTGGTACGGGATCAGAGTGCCAGCGGTTTCCCAAAGATGCTCCTGTGCCTGAACATACAGGGCGCGACGCGCGTCAAAGTCGAGTTCCTGACGCGCCTGAGACAGGAGCGCGTCGAAATCGGCATCCTTGTAGTAGCTTTCGTTCCACTTGGCGGTGCTGAGGTAAATCTCGTTCAGCGCCTGATCCGCCGGACGCTCGTTCCAGCGCGTGGTCACTGCATCCTTTTGCATCCAGACATCGCTCCAGAACCCGTCTGACGGCACCTGGACGATATTGACCCGGATGCCGGCCGCGGCCGCTTGGTTCTGATAGACCTCGGCCAGAACGGGCCATGTCGGTTCGAGCGTGGCGACATGCAGATCGATGTCCAGCCCATCAGGATAGCCCGCCTCTGCCAGCAGCGCCTTCGCGCGGTCGATATCCTGCCCGCAATCGATATCAGCGCGGTAATGGTCGCGCGGACCAACAGGGGTGTCGCAGGAAACCACCGCTCCGCCGCCCATGACCAAGTCCACCATGCCCTGACGGTCGGCGGCAAGGCGAAGCGCCATGCGCACACGGACATCGTCGAACGGTGCGACGTCCGTCCGGAACACCAGACCGCGCCAGTTGCCGGTCGGAATCGTCTGGATTTCGAACTTGTCGGACCCAGACAGCATAACGCTTTGCTGCGCCGTGATACCGCGTTCCATGTCGATCTGCCCGCCGAGCAATGCCTGCAAGCGCGCCTGCGCATCGGGAATGCCGATGATTTCCATTTCGGCGACACCCGGGGCGCCTTCGAAATAGTCCATGTTTGCTTCGAGCTTTGTCACACCCTCGGCGTCAAAGCTGACCAGTCGGAAAGGACCGGTGCCGATACCTGTCGCTGCAATCGTGTCACCCGAATCTTCGGGGATCATCCGCAGACGATAGTCCATCAGCAAAAGCGGAAGGTCGGCAAAGGAATTGTCCAGAGTCAGCTTGACGGTGTCCCCGTCCACGGCCTCGACCTTGTTGATCATGGCAATGGCCGATCGTGCCGGGCTGTCCATCTCGGGGTCAAGGACGCGTTCCAGGGAATAGACCACGTCCTCGGACCCGAAGGTCGTGCCGTCGTGGAACGTGACTCCGTTCCGAAGTTCCAGCGTCCATTCCGTTGCATCCTCGTTCGCCGACCAGCTGACAGCCAGATCCGGCGAAGGGCGTCCGTCCATGTCGGGCCGGACAAGGCGGCTCATGATCTTTTCGGTGATCTGGAACACCCGACCCTTCGAAATCGAGTCAAGGCTCGAAGCCGCGCCCGATCCGACCTCGTGCGCCTGCCGGAAAACTCCGGTTGGTTCGGCCCAGGCCATTGAAGCCGTTAGCGCCAGCCCGGATACCATTCCTAGAAAAATTTTCATTTGTAGTCCTCCCTTTGGCGGCCCTCCAGTCCAAAGCGCTCAGGCGGAGAAACCTGCCCAACAGTCCCGCCCGGCCAGCCGCTTGGTCAAACGAAAAAAAGGGAGGGTATGGATGAAACAAAGTTGATCCATGCTTGTCGCAAAATCGGTTTGCGAAAAGCGCTTGCCTACCTACTGATTGACTACCAAATCAGATTCAAGGGGTCGGTATATGCGCCAGGGGCAGATCATCCTTTCCATTGGCGGAGGCGGCTTTACTCATGGAACTGACCCGGATCTGGACGATTTCTGTCTGCAATTTCTGCCCTCACGACCCGCTATCGGCTACCTGGGTTGGGCAAACAAAGATGATGAAACCCGGCTCTTGCGGTTCTACGCGCGATTTGAACACCAGGCAGGATCACTGTCCCACTTGCCTCTGGGGGCGTCACCTGCTCAGGTCCGTGCATGGGTTCAGGGCAAAGACCTGATATATCTGGGGGGTGGAAACACCTCGGATTTGATCGCAGCAATCCAGGCCGCCGGAGCCCTTCCTATACTGCAATCTGCCAACAATGCGGGTTGTGTCCTCGCTGGTGTCAGCGCTGGCGGTGTCTGCTGGTTCGACTGGATCCTGTCCGATTCAGGCGGGCGCGGCTACGAACCGATTGCCGGGCTATCGTTGGCCAAGGGAGGTATATGCCCACACTTCAGTTCGGAACCTGACCGCAAGGCCAAGTTTGAGCATTCGCTTCTGGAACGTCGAGGCGGCACAGCGATTGCCGTGGATGACAGCGCCTGCCTGGTCACACTGAACGGCATTGCGCGAAGCTATTTCTCGGCGCGATCGGACCGTGCCGCGCATAGCCTTGCCGTGCAGGCGGGATTCTTTACGTACAACCGATTGCCAGAGTTCTCGGCGGATTGCGTCTAAAGACTGCGCGCGCTGCCGATCTCGGCTTCGAACCATTCACAAACCGTCCGGATTGCCGTGGACTCCCGCGCCTTCGAGCGCTCCAAAAGGTGAAAGGCACGTGTCGGGTTCAGGTCGATGTCAAAGGGCTTGATCAATTGTCCTTTGGCGACATCACCGTCCATGAAAGGAAAAACACCCAGAGCGACGCCCTGCCCGTCTTTCACCGCACGCTGAACCATGTTGGAATCGACAACCGTGAATTCGCTTTCGATTTCCACGTTCGGACAGCCGGCCAATGCGAACCAGTTGTGCCATTCGCTATGATCGTGCTGATGGATTATCGTAAGGCCCGCCAACTGTGCAGGATGTGTCAGGGTGCCGACTTGCTCTGCCAGTTCCGGGCTTATGATCGGTGAATAGCGCGCGTCGAGTAGTCTGGTCGACACGAGGCCACGCCAGTCGCCGAAACCCCAGTCAACGGCAAGATCGGTCTGGAGTTGTTTTGCGTCGGTTATGCGGGATCCATGATGCACCAGAAGCTCGATCCTCGGGTGCTCCTTGCCAAACCGGGCCAACCGTGGCCCCAGCCAGCGGGATCCGAAAATCGGGCCGACTGCTATCGACACCGTGCGGCGCGGTTGCGCCACGTGTCGTTCGACTTCACTCCGGATATCATCGAAAGCGCGAGAAAGCACCTTCGAGAGCGAGCTTCCCTTCTCGGTAAGGCTGACTGCGCGCGTGTGGCGATGAAATAGCTTGAAACCCCAGTCCTTCTCCAGTTGCCGGATCTGATTGCTGACCGTTGTAGTGCTGACACACAGTTCTTCGGCCGCAGCCTTGAAACTCAGGTGCCGCGCCGCGGACTCAAAGGTTCGAAGCGCCGTCAGAGGCAGTCTTCTCGACGATCGAGTCACAATAATCCCCGTCATAGATGAAAATTATGCAATCCATAGCGCTCGGAAATCTCGTTTGTCAAAGACAATACAAGGCAAGACCTTCGACCTATTGGAAACACGTGGCCCTGTCCGGACCGGGTCGCGCAACTTGGGTGCTGTGCCATGAAAATCGCTATCTTCGGCGCCGGAGCGATGGGATCGGTCTACGCTGCGCGGTTCGCAGAGGCTGGCCTTGACGTCATTGCCGTTGATCTCTGGGCCGATCACATCGCAGCAATCGCCAAATCCGGGCTGCGTCTGGAAGGCCCGGATGGTGATCGGGTTGTTTCGGGCATCACGGCTTCGACAGACGTGGCGCATGCGCGGGGCGCCGGGCTTTTTGTCATCGCAACCAAGGCGGCAGGTGTTGCCGACGCGGCACGCGCTGTCCGGGGAGTAATGGCACCCGGAGCGACTGTGCTAACAATCCAGAACGGGCTTGGTGCCGGGGAAAGGCTTCGCGAGCATCTGCCGGAAAGCGCAATCCTTCTGGGCGTCGCTGACGGGTTCGGGGCCTCGATTCCAGGGCCGGGTCATGTGCGCCATACCGCGATGAAAATGATCCGGCTCGGCGAGCTTACAGGCGGCGAGACGGACCGGCTGGGTAGGGTTGTGGACATCTGGACGCGGGCCGGATTCCAAGTGCAGGCCTTTGCCGACATCCATCAACTGGTTTGGGAAAAGCTCCTGTGCAATGTGACCCTGTCGGCTCCCTGCACCGTGCACGACTGCACCGTGGGCGAATTGATGGACAGCCCCGCATTCTGGTCCGAGGCGCTCGCCGCCATGTCAGAGGCTTATGCCTGCGGCATGGCACGCGGCGTTGCGTTTTCCTTCGACGACCCCAAGGCCTATGTCACGGCCTTCGCCGAACTTGTCCGCCACGCCAGCCCGTCCATGCGCCTCGATCATCTTGCTGGTCGCGCTTCGGAAATCGACTTTATCAACGGGGCGATCCCCCCACTTGGCCGGCAATATGGGATCGCGACCCCCGTCAACGACAGGCTGAGCGCCGAGGTGCGCGCGCGTGAGGCTGCATTCGAGGGGGCGTCAAGATGAGGATCGCCAGCTTCCTGGTGGAAGGCCAACCAACCTATGGGCTTGTCACTCCCGCAGGCATCAAGCCTGTGTCGTCCATGTTTGCGGCGCAATTCCCAGAACTTCGTTCGGTGCTGGCGGCGGGCAAGCTGGCTGATATCCCGGACAATTGCCAGTCAACCGCGTTCGATCCGGAAGACCTTGTCTACCTGCCGCCTGTTCCCGCTCCGTCCAAAATACTCTGCGTCGGGCTGAACTATCGCAAGCCCTACCCGGTTGCCGGGCAAACCGTTCAAGCCGACAACATCGTAATCTTCGGCCGCCACGACGATACGCTGATCAGCCACGCAGCTCCGCTTGAGATGCCCAGGGGCGAGGCGGCGGCAACTTTCGACTTCGAAGGCGAGATTGTCGCGGTTATCGGCAAGACCTGCCGCCATGTAACCGAGGTCGACGCGCTTTCATATGTCGCCGGCTTTTCCTGCATGAACGAGGGGTCGGTTCGAGGCTGGCAAAGACATTCCGTCCATGCCGGCAAGAATTTCTTTGCGTCTGGTTCCTGGGGGCCATGGCTGACCACGGCGGACGAAGCCGGACCGATCGAGAAGATGGCTCTCGTGACGCGCGTAAACGGGACGGTCATGCAGCAGGCGACCGGGGCAGACATGATTCATCCCCTGCCGAAACTGATTGCATATTTGTCGAGCATCACCCGGCTCAACCCCGGCGACGTGATCGCAACCGGCTCTCCGGACGGGACCGGCGGTAGCCGAACACCACCTGCCTTCTTGAAACCTGGCGATGTGATCGAGGTCGAAGTCACGACCATTGGCACGTTGCGCAATCATGTGGCCGAATGACCGGCTTCGGAACAAGGACGACATCCATGCATCCCGATCTCAAAAAACTCCGTTTCTCGGTGAAACCCTTCCCGGTTGAAGGGAACCGCCCCGTCGAACTTGCCCGAACAATGGCCGTTCATCCGTTGACCTACCAGGAACTGCCCTTTGAGCCGGAATACTCTCTTTACGCTGGTCGCCTGACCCCGGAGAAATTGACCAATGCCACACCTGACGAGATGTACTGGGCGGCTCGGCAGGGTATCATTCTGCGGCACACCGGCGAACACCCGTTCGAGATCGCGGGGCCCGATGCGCTGAAACTCCTGCAACGGATTTTTCCGCGCGATGTGTCCAAAGTGAAGACCGGACGCTGCTCCTACCAGTTTGCCTGTTACCACGATGGGGGCATGATCACCGATGGGCTGCTTCTGCGCGTGGCAGATGACCGTTTCTGGTTCGCGCAGGCCGATGGCGATCTCTTCTCGTGGTACATGGCACATGCCGCCGGTCTGGATGTCACGATCAGCGACCCCGAGGTCTGGGTCAGCCAGATCCAGGGACCCCATTCCATGAAGCTGCTGGCACATCTGCTGGATGGTCCGATGCCGGACCCCTGGCGCTATTTCGACTGGGCCGAGGTGAGCATGGCCGGGCAGAAGGTCATCATCAGCCGCACGGGGTTTACCAACGAACTGGGATGGGAAATCTACTTCCGCCCCGAAAACAACATCGAAATGCTGGGTGATCTGATCCTCGCCGAAGGCACAAAGATGGGTATGCTACTGACCGCGACGCCCGGGTTCCGGGGCCGCCGGATCGAGGCGGGGCTCTTGTCGGCGGGCCAGGATTTCACCCGGCACACGACACCGTTTTCTGTCGGCCTCGGCAAGTTCATCGACTTCGACTGTGGTGAATTTATCGGGCGCGATGCGCTTCTTGCGGCCGACCGAACCTGCCGCACCTGGGGACTTCGAGTCGAGGGCAGCATCGCCTTGCGCGGGCGAACCTTGTATCAGTGTGGGCAACAGATCGGGCGGGTGACTTCGAGCACCTGGTCCCCATATCAGGTTTGCGGCATCGGTATCGTTCATCTCGACCAGGATGCGCAGGGGCCGGGGACAATTGTTGAGGTTGAATGCACCGATGGGGAGCGCCACCGCGGCGAACTCTGTACCCTGCCGATGTATGATCCGAAGGGTGAAATCGTCCGTGGCATCAATACGACCATCCCGGACGGCCCGAATCCATGGGCGGGCGTAGGGCATGACCTTGCAACTGTCCAAAGCGCCTGATCGGCAAAGCTAGAAAGATGGCGGGTTCCCCGGAATTGCGGAACGTGTCGCTTGTCGATCGTTTCGACCTGAGCAAGAAAACCGTCCTGTTGTCCGGAACGCAGGCCCTGGTCCGTGCGACCCTGATGCAACGCGCCCGTGATGCGGCAGCGGGGCTTGATACGGCGGGTTATGTGACAGGCTACCGTGGGTCGCCCCTTGGAGCCGTTGACGAGGCGTTTAGAAAAGCGGCCCCGCTGCTGGAGCCTGCTCACATCAGATTCCAAGCTGGGCTGAACGAAGATCTTGCCGCAACGGCCTTGTGGGGTACCCAACAGGCTGAATTGCGCGGAGAAGGTCTGCACAAGGGGGTATTCGGGCTTTGGTACGGTAAAGGCCCCGGCGTCGACAGGTCAGGAGACGTTTTCCGCCACGCGAACCTGGCGGGCACGTCCCCGCTGGGAGGAATCCTGGTCGCAGCGGGCGACGACCATACCTGTGAAAGCTCGACGACGTGCCATCAATCCGAACTCGCACTCATTGACGCCATGATCCCGATTCTGTCGCCAGCTGGTGTGCAGGAGTTGCTTGATTTCAGTTTGCACGGTTGGGCGCTGAGCCGGTTCAGTGGGTGCTGGGTCGGCCTCAAATCGGTGAAGGATACGATTGACGCGACCGCCGTCGTCAATGGCGACCCTTTCCGCGTCGACATCAAACTCCCCAAGACACTTGACGGGTCCGACCTCAGCATTCGTTTGGGTGACACGCCGCAGAGCCAAGAAGCCCGACTGCACCAAGCCAAGATTCCGGCTGTTCAAGCCTATGCCCGGGAAAACCGGATCGACCGGCGCGTGCACGGAGTGCCCGGCGCTCGAGTTGGATTGGTCGCCTCGGGCAAGAGTTGGCTCGACCTTATTCACGCACTCGAACTGCTTGATCTGGACGATGATGCACTGCAGCAAATCGAGGTTACCACCTACAAGGTTGGTATGGTCTGGCCACTCGAGCCCCAATGTTTGAAGGAATGGAGTGCCGGCCTAGATCACGTCATCGTTGTAGAGGAAAAGCGTCCAGTCCTGGAACCCCAGGTTCGGGAAATCGTGCCTGTTGGGACAACAGTGCTGGGCAGCAAAGATAAGAACGGCCTACCCCTGTTTCGCTCCATCCTCGACCTTGACCCGTCAAGAATTGCGATAGCTCTCGTGCAGGTCTTTGAACAGATCGGCGTCAAGACGGGCCCCCTCCTGGAGCGCGCCGCAGTCCTGCGCAATCTGGCACCTGATGATACGATCCACGATGCAGTGGAACGCAAGCCTTGGTTCTGTGCGGGTTGTCCCCATAACAGTTCCACCCGCCTGCCAGAGCGGGCTCGTGCATATGCCGGCATTGGCTGCCACTACATGGCGCAATGGATGGACCGAGAGACCAGCGGTCATACGCACATGGGCGGTGAAGGGGCTAACTGGGTGGGGGAGGCTCTTTTCTCGAAACGTGCACATGTTTTCCAGAACATGGGCGATGGCACCTACAACCACTCCGGCAATCAGGCGATCAGGGCTGCGGTCTACGCGGGCACGAACATCACGTTCAAGATCCTCTACAATGATGCCGTTGCTATGACGGGTGGTCAGCAACACGAAGGCGCCATGACCCCCTATCAAATTGGGGCGGAGTTGCTGGCCTTCGGGGTCAAGAAAGTTGTGGCTGTCATCGACGAAAAAGAACCTATGCCACGGCTACCGTCGGGGATTGAAGTCAGATCACGCGATCAACTCAACAGCGTGCAGCAAGACTTGCAAGGCATCAAGGGCGTGACAGCGATCCTCTACATTCAGACATGCGCTGCGGAGAAAAGAAGACGCCGAAAGCGTGGCAAGTTGGCTGATCCGGATCAGATGGTCATCATCAATCCGTCGTTTATTAGCGATACCTTAAATTGCAAACGGCCCGATTTCATGCCCCTGATAGGCTACGCCCGTGTTTCCACAAAGGATCAGACCCCCCTGCCCCAGTCTGAGGCCCTGCAAACTGCGGGTTGCGTCGAGATCTTTGAAGAGCACGCCTCGGGCGGCAATCGCGCGCGACCGGTGCTGGCACGCGTGCTCGAACGCGTCCAGAGCGGCGATACGCTGGTCGTTGTGCGGATCGACCGGCTTGCGCGGTCTCTGTCGCACTTGCTGGAGGTGATCGAACGTCTGGAGGCCAAGGGCGCCTTCTTCCGCTCCCTGCAGGATCCCATCGACACCGCATCCCCGCAAGGCAAGTTCACGCTGCAGGTTCTGGGTGCCGCGGCCGAGTTCGAGCGCGCTCTGATCCGCGAACGCACCAAGGCCGGGCTTGCCTCTGCGCGCGCCAAAGGGCGCGTTGGTGGCAATCCTGGGCTACGCGCCAAGGATCCCGCCGCGCTGCGCAAGGTGCGGCTTGCGCGACAGGACGGCTATATGGAGCGCCTCAACGAGACCGCGCAGGATTGGGTGCCCCATGTGCGCCGCTTGCGGCCGGATATGGCCTGGGAAGACCTGCTGCGGATCATCAATGGCCCCCTGTCCCCAGATCGCCATTGGACACAAAGCCGACTGCTCCGCGCTGTGAAGGCATATGTGCGCGACGGGTTCCTTCCTGCCGAGGTGCTTGGGCGCGCCGGACGCCGCGAAACCAATGACCGCCTGCCGGCCATCGTCGCAGCGATCAAAGGCGCGGACCCCGAAATCACGCTGCAGGCGATCTGCGACCGGCTGGAATCGATGCGCGAACGGACCCCTCGAGGTCGTACCAGCTGGCAGCCGTCGTCCGTGAGAATGCTGCTGGAACGCGCGGAGAAGTTGGGCTTGCTGGAGTGCGAGCAATAAACACAACCTTGCAAATCTTCCAACTCATGGAACAATTTCAAGGTTGCAGCCCATTTTCTGGTCAGGTGAATGGATTCACGACGCGTAACTGATCTTCGACCAGCAATCCGTCGTGCATATCTTCGCTCCATAACGTCGTGCATCCAGCAATAAGAGCGGCTGACACAATCATCGCGTCATAGACCGAAAGCTGGTACTTTTCTGCCAACGCTCGGCCCACCAGATGGGTTTGCACTGTCAGGTCCTCGACTGGACACAAGGATTGTACCCCTGCGAGAAAAGCGCCGGTCTCCTCCCAACTGAGACCGGCTTTCCTCCGGCAATTGACCATCGCTTCGTTCAGGACCTGCACACTGATCCGCGGCCCTTGCCCCAGGATGTCTTCCGCCCGATCCGCCTTTGGGCCGTCATCAAGAAGGTAAAGGACGACATTTGTATCCGCGAATTCAGCGCTCATGCGCAGCGTCGCGGCTCAGGCGTGCGTCCTTGGATAGCTTTCCGCGAAACCGCCTTAGCCCTTGCAGGACTTCATCGGCGCGAGGTTGGCGCTGGACAAGCAAAGTACCGTCGTCCTTTATCAGATCGATTTGGTCACCCTCTTTGAGGCCAAGTTCGCGCACAAGATCGGCAGGCAGCCGGACCGCGAGCGAATTCCCCCATTTTGCAACTTGCATAGTGTCGTTCCTCCAAGTGGATATACGATCCTATATGTATATCATCCTGCCGCAATTGCCAAGATCAGCATTCGACGACGACGGCGAACGTGCTTGTGTTTCGACGGTGAGCTCACACAAGATGTGGAAAAACCTTGCGCGAATCCGACTCTTACGGCAATAGTCACGGAAACGAGGCAAAAAACGTCAATAACCGTGAACACGCCGAAGATGCGTAGCGCGGATCGAGAGGGCAGATGAACAAGACTTTCGTGCATCAGGACCTGAACGCGGTCATCCGCCAGCATTCCGAGTGGCTGGCCAACCAGTTGCATTCGCAACGCGAAAGCCTGTTTCCCCCTGACGCCACAAAGGAAATGCGCAAATTCACCTCCGGCGAAGCGGCTGCGCTTCTTGGTGTGAACGACTCATACCTGCGCAAAATCAACCTTGATGGCAAGGGCCCTTCGCCTGAACTGACGGCCGGCAATCGTCGCCTGTATTCCGCGCAGGACATTCAGGCCCTGCGTGTCCTGCTGGAAAAGACCGCGCGCAAGCCTGGAGACTATATCCCCGGACGGCGTGACGGCGATCACCTGCAAGTCATCGGTGTGATGAACTTCAAGGGTGGCTCGGGCAAAACGACGACTTCGGCACACCTTGCACAACGGCTAGCCTTGCGCGGTTATCGCGTCTTGGGCATTGATCTTGATCCGCAGGCCTCATTCACGGCGTTACATGGCGTACAGCCCGAATTCGATCTGACAGATGGCGGCACGCTCTATGACGCGATCCGTTATGATGATCCAGAGCCGATCCGCGCTGTCATCCGCAAGACCTATATCCCGAACCTCGACCTGATCCCGGGCAATCTGGAACTGATGGAGTTCGAACACGAAACGCCGCGTGCTCTTTCACAAGGCAACGCAGGCCTGTTCTTTTTCCGCGTGAAAGAGGCGTTGGCGCAGGTTGACGGCGATTACGACGTTGTGGTCATCGACTGCCCGCCGCAACTGGGCTTTCTCACCATGTCCGCACTTTCTGCCGCCACCGGCGTGCTGGTCACAATTCATCCGGAAATGCTCGACGTGATGTCGATGTCGCAATTTCTGCGCATGACGGCTGATCTGATGGACGTGATCGCCGAAAGCGGTGCGGACATGTCCCACGACTGGATGCGCTATGCGCTGACGCGCTATGAACCTCAGGATGCACCACAAAACCGGATCGTCGCCTTTCTGCGCACCATGTATGGCGATGCGGTGCTCAACTCGCCAATGCTCAAATCCACAGCGATCTCCGATGCAGGTCTGACAAAGCAAACCCTATACGAAGTCGAGCGGAGCGCCTTTACCCGCACGACCTACGATCGCGCCCTTGAAAGTCTGAACGCGCTGAACGACGAAGTCGCTGAACTCATTCAGAAAACGTGGGGGCGGTCATGACGAGTGGCAAGAAAAAGCGAATGTCGATGCTCGACAATCTCGCGGCAGCCGGTGGCCCGGCCCCTGCCCCTCAGGCTGGCGCCGTAACCCCTATGATGACGTCCAATCGCGCCCTGCGCTCGGCCCGTGATGCGGTCGATTCACATCATGTCTGGGAACTCGACCCGGCCAGTATCGTCGACGACCGAATGGTCGACCGGCTTGATCCGGCGGATGTACATGATCTGCGCGCCGCAATTGAGGCGAATGGTCAGACCGTACCAATTCTTGTGCGCCGGCACCCGTCAGAGACGGACCGCTATCTGCTCGTCTATGGTCGCCGCCGGCTCGAGGCGATCCGCCAGTCCGACAAGGTCGCCAAGGTGCGCGCACTGGTCGCCAACCTGGATGATGACAGTGCCCTGCGTGCGCAAATTTCCGAAAACATGGCGCGCCGCGATTTGTCCTTCATTGAAAAGGCGATTTTTGCGCAAGAGCTCGTATCGTCGGGCTTTGGAAATCAATCACAGGTTGCAGAAATTCTGACCGTGACCAAATCTTCGGTGTCCATGGCCATCGCCATCGCCGACATGGTCGGTACAGACCTCATCCGCGCCATCGGTGCCGCACACGGCATCGGCCGACCCCGGTGGGAGGCCATGGGCCGTGCCATCGCGGACAACGGCTTGGATCGGGGCAGCCTGATCCGCCTTGCTGAGGAAACCCATGGCAAGGCCGATGTGGCCATGGTGATTGATGCCGCACCTGCGACCGACGACCCCTCTGTGCAGGCGTTCGAGGCCGTGTCGAAGGTTGTCACAAGGTTAGTCAAACCGGCCAATGCCCCCTCCCCTTCTGCTGCATCCAGCCAACCGCTCAGGATTGGGGGCAAACGTGGCGGCACGCTCAAACGCACCGCCAAAGGGATCTCGATCGAGTTGCAGAATAGTAAGTTTGCCGACTGGGTAGAGTCTGAAGCCGATGATTTGATTGAAGAACTTCACGAACGCTGGAAGCAGCGTTCAGAAGACTGAGGAAGAGCAGAAACCAAAAACAGGAGGCACGAAAAAGCCAAAGAAAAGGTCCCGCAAAGCGACCGCCCTACGAGACCCTGACTTGTTCTTAGCACTCTCAAGTTAGTCTCGGACGCCGTTTTTCGCAAGTCTTAAGTGATTCGCGGACCGTAATTTCTTTGTCTTCGTGAATGTAAAATGGACTACACCCCCGTAACGCCTTTCAGGCGACCCATAAATGCTGCCATTCTGCACTATCAGGCAGCGGCGCAACAGGGCCTCCCGCCTTCCGGCGTCAACAAATGGGAAGCACTTCGCGAACTCGCCGCTGCTCGTATCGCCTTCGGCTTGTCCGACCGCGATTTGAGCGTGCTTCAGGCATTGGTCAGTTTCCATCAGGCCACGATCGTTGGCGGGAACCATAGTGAAACTGTCGTGCATCCGTCCAACAAGGCAATTTGTGAGCGCCTGAACGGCATGCCGTGCTCGACCATGCGGCGGCATCTGGCGAACCTGGTGCAAGCCGGTTTCGTCGTGCGTCGCGACAGTCCCAATGGCAAGCGTTACGCGCGCCGGTATGGCGACGAAAAGATCGCTTTCGGCTTCGATCTGGCCCCCCTCGCCCAACGCTTCGTCGAAGTGTGCGAAGCCGCAGAGGCTGTCCGTGCTGCGGAGGAGCGCTACAAGCGGCTCAGATCCACTGTAAGCCTCATGCGCCGTGATCTAGCGGGTCTCGTCGACTACGGACGCTCTCTGCGCCCTGACCGCGCCATCTGGGACCAAGTGTCCGACCTCTGTGTCCTGACGGCGCGCGACCTTCGCCGCAAACTCGACTTTGCAGAGTTGCAGCAGATCGAAACTGCGTTGTCCGAAGCGCTGAACGCCATTAGGGACCTGTTGGAACCAGTTCAGTCAGAAGATATGAGCACCAATGAAGTCACATATGAGCAGCACTATCAGAATTCAAATAAAGACTCTTATGATTTTGAACCACGCTTAGAAAAAGCGCAGGGCGAGGGCAGCGTCTCCGATCCGGCAACATCACTGGTTGCAGTGGGTAGGACTGATGAGCCTGTCCCAATCGATAACAATCTCCCTAGGATCCCCCTCGGTCTCGTCCTGGCCGCATGCTCTGAGTACCAAACATATGCTGAACGACCCGTGCGCCATTGGCATGATCTGGTAAGGGTTGCGGATGTTATAAGACCTATGATGGGCGTCTCTCCTTCAGCGTGGGATGAGGCTAAACGGCATATGGGTCCGGAAGAGGCATCGGTGGTCATCTTGGCAATGTTGGAACGCCTTGGCGACATCCGTTCACCAGGTGGGTATTTGCGGTCGCTGTCTGCGAAGGCTGCGCTCGGTGAATTCTCCTGTGGTCCCATGATCATGGCCCTTATGAGAAAGGACGCTGCATGAAAAGTTCACAGCTGTGAACTGCGTCTTGTTTCGACGCGCAGAAGAAAGGTTCACAGCTGTGAACTCATTGCTTAGGGAATACGTCCACTTTCTTACTGCGCGCGCTTTCCTCCGTAGAGCGCTGACTAACGAAAATCACACAGTCAGGTCACCATCTCCAAAGAGGTTTGGAAAGAGCCGCTCTCGATAATCCAACGGAAACGCCAACCGAACGGGCGTCTTCGGCGAGGCGGAAGTCAGGTATCCGGCGGCGGTCAGTTTACTCAGCGTGTTCCTTGCCGTGCGCTCGGACGTCTTGAGCACGATTTGCGCGTCGCCTCGTTCCAGTGCGCCATGCCGAAGAACCGCCGAGATCAGTTCCGGCGCTCGCTTGTCATCGATGGTATCTGCAACAAGACGACGATACCGTTGGTCCAGTCCGCCGAGATCGAACAATTTTGCTGAGAAGGTGATCTGGTCGAGTGTCACCCTTAAGAACCATTCGCTGAACGTCTTCAGCGCCGCTTCTGACCGATTCCCACGTCCATCGCGGTCTCCGCGGCGTGGGCTGTCGGCCAGATCCATCATCCGTTTGTACTCGCCCCGATCGGTTAGCCCGCGGGCCAGCCCACGTGATACGGACCAGAGCCCTTGGCCACCAATCCCCGCTGTGAGGGCCATGGCATGAGACATCAGTCTGCTGACACGGCCGTTACCATACGGGAAAGGGTGGATGTAGTTCAGCCGGTGATGTGCAGACGCGATCGCGATGATCCGTCCGCTCGAAGACCGCGCCGCAATTTGAAACCGTTTGTCAAAGTGATCCATGAACGCCGCGACGCGCGACGATGATGGAGGTAGGTGGCGCCCGACCGCAACTTCTCGATCGTCGTTCTGGCGCATGCGTCCCGGAACGATGGACTCTTGTGTGCCGTCGGGATGTTCGATGACCCGAAACTCGTCAGGCATCTCGTCGTAGAAACTCTTATGGACCCAAGTCAGGAATTCGACAGATGTGGGGCAGGGCAGGGTGCCTATGCGATGCATCTCATCGATGGCCCGTTGAACGATGACGTGCGCCCGGGCCTCAAGGGCGAGAGGGCGAGTTTCTTCCTCAAGCTCGGCGCCAGCCAGCGCCCTTTCGATGTCGCGGGGGCGCGTGTTGTGTCCTTCGATCAGGTTGGAGTAGTAGCAGTTCATCACGCGGACGAGATCGGCAAGCTCGGCTGCGCTGTCAGGATGCAGCCCTTGTCCCAGCCCGGTGGCTTCCCTCTGGATGTCGACCGAAAGGTCTGCCAATTCTGTAGGAATACGCTCCTCGAAGAAGCAGGGTTCGATTCTGGCGGGTGTTTCCAGCATTTTTGCCGATCTTCTATGTTTGCAAAGTAATTGAAAAACATACACATTTCGGAGCCGTAGGCAAGGTTTTGCCGATATGTGTTGCCGATCTTACCTGCCGATCTAGAATTGCTGCATGAAATCAATGGCTTCGGCAGATGTGCCGGGCTTTTCGGTTTTGTTGTGTGCCCAAAGGGGCCGGAGAAAGTGAAAGTGTTCTTCGGGTTTTGTGACTGACGGATGAGGGCCTTTGGGGTCCCTCAGATGGGTCCGGGCCGGATTCCGGTCTGTCTTTCCTGAGAAGGGCATTCCCATGCAAACAGGTGTCTTGCGCGTGTTACGCGCGACCGCTGCCTCGTGGCGGCGGCATAGAGAGCTGCGCCGAACTGGCCAGACCGCGCTGGGACAGCGGCTCGAACGCCAGACCGTCCTGCGTGATCTCGGCTATCTGAAGCAGGCGGCGTCATTGCCAAACGCGCATGTGATCTGCGGGGAGGGTGGGACATTCCTCCATCTCGGTTGGACCACCGTGTCGACCTTCGCGCCGATCGAGCGCTTTCCCTTGGCCGCACTTGCGGTCGCACGAGGGACCCCGTTCGTCGATATCCGACCCATCACCGATGTCATCACCTTCGCGAACTTGCCGCGGGTGGCGCGGGACGGATCGGACCACTCTGAACCCTGGGGCCCTGGCAGGTCCGTCTCACTAACCGGCTACATCGACATGGTCGAAGGGCTCGGCGCCAGGATCGCCAACGATCCACGCCCCCGTCAGTCAGCCTGATCACCATTCCCTCACACCAACATTCGAAAGGAGGCCAGCCATGGCCCGATCCCGCACGCCCAAATTCGATGCCTCCGAGGTCATCACAAACGAAATCATCCGCATCATCGAGCGCGGCGTCCTGCCTTGGCGCAAGCCCTGGACGGCAGGAGGCAGCTCGCGCCCCCTGCGCGTGGGCGGTGAGCCCTACCAGGGGGTCAACAACTTCCTGCTGACCATGCGCACCGTGATGGTGGGCCACAGCTCGCCCTTCTGGATGACGTTGCCGCAAGCCAATGCCTTGGACGCAAAGGTCCGCAAGGGCGAGAAGTCCTCTGTCGTCGTTTACTACGGTCAAAGCCGGAAAGACGCGGGCGGCGAGGACGACCGCAGCGATGGCGATGATCGCTCCGAGGAAGCCCGCATCTTCCGCTTCCAGAAATCCTACCGCGTGTTCAATGCCTGTCAGATCGATGGCCTGCCCGACAGCTTCTATCCCGACCCGGAGCCCGCGCCCGAGCACCCGCCGTCCGAGCCCATCCCGCATATGCAGGCGTTTTTCGATGCCATCGACATCACGACCGTCTTCACAGGAACGGAAGCGTACTATATGCCGCCCGTGGACAAGGTTTACATGCCATCCATCACGCGGTTCCAGGACCCGCGCAATTTCTACGGGGTCTGGGCCCATGAGCTGGCCCATGCCACGAAAGCCCCGCATCGACTGAACCGTGATTTCGGGTTCTCGAAGTTTGGCAACACGTCCTATGCGCGCGAGGAGATCGTCGCGGAACTGACCTCGGTGTTCCTGGGACAGGAACTTGGCTTCACGGCGCATACGCTCGAGATGAATGCCGCCTACCTGCACAACTGGCTGCGCTAATGACGAGCTCGTCATTATTTGAGTTATCGCGAGGACGGCATAATGCGGAGGAAGTCCGGTAAGCCCCTTGTTTCTTGGTGCTTCCGGCATTTTTCCTCCGCATTATCTTTGATGCGCGTCAGAGCGTGTCTAGCCATTCGAGCACGCTTTGATCGCGCCGCCATGATGGCGGATTATCGGTCTTCGGTTTTTCAACTCGTTCCAGCGCCTTGCGTTTGGTTTCCAGATTGGCCTGGGCATAGTGGTTTGTGGTCTCAAGACTGACATGACCCAGCCAGCTGCGGATCACCGTGACGTCGACGCCGGCGGCGACCAGATGGACGGCCGTCGCGTGCCTGAAGCTGTGCGGTGTCACTTGTTTTTCCGCCAACGTCGGCGTGATCTTTTCAGCCGCCCGGACATATTCCGCAAGCTTGAACCGCACGCCCGAGGCGCTCAGCGGTTTGCCATAGCGGTTCACGAAGAGTGGCGCATCGACCGGCCTTGGTGTTCGCTCAAGCAGCGACTTCAGCAAGGCCACAGTCGCCGGCCAGAGCGGGCTGATCCGTTCTTTCCGGCCTTTCCCGTACAGCCGCACGCAGGCGGGTGCATCGAACCTGATCGCTTGCGGGCGAAGATCAAGCGCTTCCTGGATGCGCGCGCCGGTGTTGTAGAGGAACGACAGCAAGGTATGGTCCCGCTGGCCGATCAACGTGGACCGGTCGGGTTGAGCCAGGATCGCCTGCACCTCTTCGGGTTCGAGGTAGTCTGGCGCGCGGATCGGTGCTTTTTTTGTCGGCACGTTCAGAACCTCCGCGCATTGCGCCATGAGCTCCGGTTCGCGCGTCGCCACGAAGCCGAAGAAGCTGCGCAGGGCCGCGAGACGGCAGTTCCGGGTACCGATGGTGTCACCGCGTTCGATCTCAAGATGTTGCAGGAAGGCGATGACCTCCGCCGCGGTCAATTCGCTCAGTGTGAGACGAACAACCGGCTTGCCACGCCGGGCCGCGACAAAGCGCAGAAAGAGCCGCCAGGTATCCCGATAGGATTTGACGGTGTTCACGGAAGCGTTGCGTTGCTGGACCATCCAGTCGGTGAAGAACATGCGCAACAATCGGGGAAGCGGATTGGATTTCATGATGCCACCTCCACCGGTTCAGCGTTGCCAGGCGAGGCGAAGGCCCGGAACCTCTCGCTTGCTTCGTGCAACAGTTCCTGGGTCACGGTGATATAGACCAGCGTGGAGTTGATGTCGCGGTGGCCGAGATATGTTGCAAGATACGGCAGCCTTTCCTGCGGATTTAAGCCTTGCCGGTACCATTCGAGGATCCGGTGAACGACGAAGGTGTGGCGCAGGTCATGGATGCGCGGCCCGGCCTTGCCCTTGGCCGGTTTGAGGCCTGCCGTGCGCAGAATGGCGACGAGAAGATCGCTGATAGTTGCGCGGCAGTAGTAGCGGTTCCTTTGATCGTGCCAGAACAAGCCGGCGTCGGGATTGCAAGAGACGCCTGCCTCTCGGCGGCCGTTGAGGAACTCGCCCATGGCTTCCATCGCACTTGGCGACAGCGGCAGGATGCGGGATTTGAAGAACTTCGTTTCCCGGATCGCGATTGTCCCTGCCCGCATATCAACGTCGCCAAGCGTCAGCCTTGCAATCTCGCCGATCCGTAGTCCGGCGCAATAGGCCAGAACCAACATGGTATAGAGGTTGATCGGACGCGATGGCGCGCGCGGCGATGGGTAGGACCGGGCGATCGCAAGGAGGCGCTGGATGTCCTCGGGACTGTAGATATAGGGACTTCGCCAACTGCGCACGACCTGTTTCTCAGGCCGATTATTCGGTCGCCGTATAGGGCGTGCCGGATCGTCATGGCACAGTGCCTTGTGCAGGATACGTGCCAGTCTCTCGCATTCGACAGGATGGTTCGCAGTCGTCTTTATCCTGCGATAGTGATCAAGCATGATCTCCAACGGCTGGCCATCAAGATCGGGCTGTTGCTGCAGAAAGCGGTCGAACCTGCGGCAAATGACATCTTGTGTCTCATACCGGTAGCCCCTGCGCTGCATCCGTTCGACATGGGCGCGCATCAACTCGCCCAATGAACTCTCGTACGGTCGGAGTTGCCGCAAAGCCTCGAGCGCCTGATCGGGATTGGGGGACATCAAGGCCCTGACAATGCCCGTGTCACTGCGGGCATTGTAGTCATGCCGAAGGTCGGAGATCGGGTTGCTCTCAATTCTTCCATCATCCGCCAGAGCATCAAGGAAACGGGCGACAATCCGGGCGCGGTTCTGCACCGTTGAATGGGCCCAGACCTCATCGCGCTCACGCAACCAGTATTCAAATGCTTGCCGGTCGGTTGCGCCAAACCGCAACACCACCTGACAGAAGCTGTTCAGCGCTTGCCGATAGTAGATTGGCGTTATTGCGTAGTGCAATGGGAGCTGGGCGATGTAGTTCTCGATGATCACATCGCCATCTTCAGGCCAGCGCGTCATTGTCTCACCTCCCGGCCCGGAAGGTCGATGGCAATCGCCCGCAGGTCTTCCGTGGCAAGCTTGAGATAGGGAACCGTCGCCTCCAGGGAACGGTGGCCCAGCACATCGCCAATGATCTTGCGCGGGGTGGATGCCCTCAGCATGCTGACTGCGCGGGCGTGACGGAAGATGTGTGGCCCTCGCTTGCCTGTGAGTTCAATCCCGGCAACTCCCAGACGCCGTTTGACCACGCCATAGAGACCGCTAGCCGTCATCGGCTGATAAGGCGCACGGCTTCGCACGAAGATGGTGCGCACATCAGTGTCCGGACGGCCGTCCCGCAGGTAACGCAGGATCGCTTCCCCTACGGATTCCATCAGGGGCAGCACGGCCGTGGCATTGGACTTGGAGCGTTGAACTCGCAGGGTATCTGCCCGCCAGTTGATATCCTCGATCTGCAGGCGGCCGACTTCGCCGGACCGAAGACCGTAACTGGCAAGAAGCTGCAGGATCGCGTGATCACGCAGCCCCAAGGGCGAGTTGTCCTGCCCCGCAAGTTCAAGAACCGCCGCGATCTGTTCGGCGGTCAGGATCGACGGAATGCCCTCATAGGCATAGAGAAGCGGGGCGATCACATGACCTGAGAGATCATCTGCATGCAGCTTGCTGCGATGCAGATGCCGCAGGAAGCCGCGCAACCGTTCGGCCACATCCTTGAGCGATTTGCGGGTCAGGCCCGGCGCCCTGATGTCCATGTAGGCATCGATGTGGCGAACGCTCAGATCGGCAAAACCGGCTTTTCCGTTTCGCTGGATGAACCATTTGCAAAAGTGGCGCGCCTCCCACATCAGCGCCGTGATCGAAGGTGTTGCCAGACCGCGTTCGGTCCGCAGCCATCGCTCATACTGATCGCAGATCTCGTGGGCGAAGCGTTCCGCTTCGGTCATGGCGGGCGGCGCTGGCGGCCATTCCGACAAAGCGGAGCGTAGCAGAGCGTGAATGCCCGACCGCGGAATTGATGCCCAGCTGGACCCCGGTGCCCGCCCGCGATCCAGTTGGAACTGCCGGACTGCGTGGCGCAGGTATTGTGCGACAAGGTCCGGCGTGACGTCGCGCGGGTCAATCGCGCGCTCCTCCAGATAAGCGAGAAATTGACCCGCGTAGAGGCAGTAATTGTGAATGACAGTCGGGCTATAGCGCTGACGGCGCAGCGTGTCGCGAAGCTTGGAAAGTTCCTCAGATTGCGATGATGACATTTGGTTCTCCTTGGTTTTTTGGGTCAACCAAGGGAACCTCTTGTCTCAAATAATGCGCAGCAAGGGCAACAGCACCCCAGCCCAACACATTGAAATCAAACGGTCTACGAAATTCCCCTCCGCATTATGCCGTCCTCGCGATAATTGCGCGTCCTGCGCTCCGACAAGGGCGCGATCTTCCGGCACGCGGCGGACGCACAGCGCGCTTGCGACTACCTGATCGCCAGATCGGAGGCGAGCAGGGCAGGGCGCCGCGCCGAGGCCGCCTGACCACAGGGAGAACGGAGACGCCCATGTCACGCAAGGAACCCAAGACGCTGCGGGTGGCTGGGCTCCGCCCGTTCTTGCCTCAAACTGTCCCCCGGACAGTTTGCCGCTTCGCGGACCGGCGCGAACTCAAAGATGGCCGCCGCAAGATCATCACCTTCAAACGCGGTGCCTATTGGTGGAGCGCGTCTGAGGGCGCGTATCCGCTCTCGGCAGCGCTCGAGAGCATCAAAGAACAGGGCGGCTGGATCGAAACCATCCCCAACCCAAACTACAGAGCCAGAGGGCTGTTCGGGTAAGGCACCTTCTGCTTCGGTCATTCCACCAATCGGAAAAGAAAAAGCTGGCTTTGGGAGGGGTGTTTCAACTTCTCAAAGGAGATTCCCATGTTCATGACCGTTCAACCCCAGCCAGACTGCCCGGATCCGAGTGTGATTGCCGCGCAGAACGACGCGTTTCGCAAGCTCGCGTGCCTTGGAGTGCCGCCCGCGCAGCCCATCCAGGGTCGCATGCATTTCACCCGCTCGCTCATGGAGGCCGGTGATGGCTTCATGGCCGAGGCGGTCAAGGCCACCGGTGAGTTTGCCACGTTCGAGCCGGAGAATGATCCCGAAGGCTGGCATGATTTCGGGGCGGTCGAGATCCGCGGCGAGACCGTGTTCTGGAAACTGGATTTGTACGAAGCGGATTCCGACTTCCGCTACGGTGCTGAGACCCCGGACAATCCCGCTACCACCATGCGCGTGCTGACCATCATGCTGGCTTGCGACTGGTAGGGGAGGGGACACCCCATTCTGACACCCCAAGAAGTGAAGGCCCGCTGACCCTTCAAAGGGAGAGTGGGCCTTTTGTCCTTTTGATCCCCGAAGCCGGGGATTGGTCGCGCGCAAGCGCGCGGGCCGCATCTTACCCACCGAGAAGGACATCCCATGACCGCAAGCTTCAAACCCGTTTCTTTCGCTATCGGCGATCTGACTGCCCATCCCGCCAATGTGCGCAGCAACTCACCGGAAACCTATGACCCCGAAAAAATCGCGCATCTGAAGGCCAGCATCGCTGTGCTGGGCCTGCTCCAGCCGCTCCTGGTCCAGAAGCTCGACGGCAAATACGGCGTGCTGGCCGGTGGCCGACGCCATGCCGCGCTGAAGGAACTGGTCGCGGACAAGGCCGCGAAAGGCTTCACGGCAAAGGCCAAGGTGGACTGCCGTCTTGTGCCGGACAATTGCGATGTCACCACGGCCCTGTCGCTCGCCGAGAACATCACGCAAGCGCCGATGAACGCGATTGACGAGTTCGAGGCTTTCGCCCGGATGATGGAGATCGATGGCCAGACGCCTGAGACCATCGCAAAAACCTTTGGCACCACGGTCGCTGCCGTGAAAAGCCGGTTGCGCTATGGCCTGATCCACCCCGATATCCGCGCCGCGGCCCGGGCGAAATCGATCACGCTCGACACGATGAAGGCCTTTGCAGAGCATCCGAGCCAGGAGGTGCAGCGCGAAGTCTTCGAGGCGCTCACGAAGGACGGCGGCTATCTGCAGGCCTACACCGTCCGTCAGGCGCTCAAATCGCGCGGCGTGCAGGTCAGCGACGATGTCGGGGCCTTCGTGCGTGAAGACTACGAGGCCCGCGGCGGCGCTGTCGCGGCCGATCTTCTGGAAGAGCATTCCGTGCTCGAGGATGCGGCGCTGGTCGAGACCATCCTGCTCGAGAAGCTCGGTGCGGCTGCCGAGGAGGCGCGCGTGAAACTGGGCTTTGCCTGGGCCGATGCGTTGGTCCGCTATGATTACGTTGCCATGGCCGACTACGGCCGCGTCTATCCCGGCCTGATCGAGCCGGATGAGGCTGCCCAGAAGCGCATCGACGAGATCACCGCCGAGCTTGAGAAATTGCAGCTCGAGATGGAGGATGAGGGGCTCGAGGAGGGTGCCTACAATGCGCTCTACGACCGCGTGGACGCTTTGGAAGAGGAAGCCCGCGACCTGCAGGAGGCCTACAGCGCCGAGGATCTCGCCCGTGCAGGCGTGATTGCGTCTTGGTCGAACGGGCAGATCACGTTCCATGTGGGCCTCGTCCGCCCGGAGGACATCGTGAAAGAAGAGGGCGCGCCCAGTTCCTCGACCAACACCACCGGAGAGGAGGCCCCCGACGCTGGCGAGATCAGCTACCCGGCCTCGCTGGCCGAGGATCTCAAGACCGAGCGGGCCATGGCGCTCGGGGCAGCCATGGCGATGCATCCCGAGGCCACGCTCGATCTGACGCTCTTCAAGCTGGTGAGTGATGTTCTGGCCAGCGGCATGAGTGTCACGCAGGCGATCAAGATCGATGCCCGCAAGGAATACCGCAGCCATGCCAAAATGGACGAGATCGACGAGACCTCGCTTGAGCAGGTGGCGGCGGCGCATGATGCGCTGGACCTCTCCTGGCTCGATGACACCCGGTCCCCTGCCGATCAGTTCGCGGCGTTCCGCGCGCTGGAGGCCGGCGAGAAGGCCAAGCTAGTCGCCTATGCCACGGCCAGCACCACGCAGTCCTGCTTCGCGCGGGACCGCCAGCGCGACAGCCTGATGCATGCGTTCGAGATCGAGATCATGCCCGACATCCGCTCCCACTGGACGCCGAATGCGGCGCTCTTCAACCGCTTCAAGAAGGCTTGGCTCCTGAAGATCCTCGGCGAGGATCTGGGTCTCGCCCAGGAGGCGGTGACGCTGGCCTCGTCGAGCAAGAAGGAGATCGTCGCCTTTTGTGACAAGCTCTTCGCCGAGCCCTTCGCCACGCTCACGGACGCGCAGCGCGCTGCCGTGGCCGCCTGGTGCCCGCCCATGATGCAGACAGCCGGTGTCGCCTGTGATGAGGCGGAGCCCGCGGCGGAAACCCCGGAGCCTGACGGCGACATCGCGCAAGCGGCCTGAGTCCTCACGCGACCCGCGCGTGGACCATGCCGCCCGCGCGGGTCGACCCTTCCAAACCGAACAGAAAGACATCCCCATGGCTATTCTCAAGTTCTCTGCGTCCGCTGTTGCGGCGCAAATCGCGCATGCGCGCGCCTGCAAAACCTTCCTGCCCAACTGGAACGGGCCCGTGGACAGGCCGGCCCTGATCCTCATCGTCGGCAATGGTGTGCATCTGCGCTCGAACGGCATCGATGGCACGACCACCCGTATCGTCACCACCGAGCAGGCCGATCCCTCCTTTGCCTTCGCCGACGGCATGAACCCGTTCCGGGACACCGACTGGATGGCGCAGCGCCGCATGTCGTTCCGCGATCTGACCGGTCAGTTCTACACGGACATTCTCGACGATGTGCAGGTGCTCATCGACCGGGGGCAGGGGGCGATCCGGCTTGCCACGGATGGCCACAGCATCCGCGTCTTCGTGCGCCGGGCCTCGGATTATCTCATCGGCGGAACCTACGAAGTGCCCTCGGGCCTCGGCGGCACCTTCCGGGTCATCCTAAAGGATGCCTGCGACACCTTCGCGATCGTGCAGAACTGCGGCAATTGTGAGGATTTCGACGCGATGCAGCCCTACCGCGTGCCGCTTGATGCGCTTATGGAAATCGATGACCGGAGGGTGGCGTAATGGGTTGGCTCTTCTATACCGATCGCCGCGTTCAGACCTATGCGGATGAGAAAGCGGAGATTGCCCGGCTCTGCACCTCTCATGGCGAAAGGCGCAAGACGGAACTGGTCAAAGCCTGCAAGGTGGGTTCGACTTGGTACGCGGCGGCAAAGGTCACAAATATCGACGGCACCCCTGTCGAAGACACGACCTATGTCACCGATGCGGATGGCTCCATCACTTTCGCCGCCGTATTCCTTACCCGATATGATGACGGCTGCTGGGGCTACAAGGACATGGAGGAAAGCGCGGGACCGGTCGAATCCCGCGCGCCACTGAGCCTATTGGCCCTGCTGTCCGAGCTGAAAGACCCAGACAGCTATGCTCATGCCTGGCGCCAGCGCTGCCAGGACTGGGCTGCGATCCCGGACTACGAGGAAGGCGACAAGATCAAGCTCGCAGCACCTGTGACGCTCACCGATGGCAGTACCTGCCAGATTGTCACCGCGACCCACTACAGGCGGGGGCGGCAAAAGCGCCGCTGCTACCGCATCGAGGAAACCGGCGGGCTCGTACGCCTGTCGAAAGCTTCGCTTTTCGGCTCGGAGCTGATCGGCTCCGCGAAGGGAGCGGCCAGTCCTGTGTTGGCGGAGTATCTCGCGGGGCGAGAATAGGTGCTGCGCCGGACGGTTTATCGACCTGCCCAGTGACAGCAGATGCTGCGGCTTATCTTGACAAGGCAATGCAAATGCATTACCTGTCGCAGGTAGCAAAGATCTCTATTCTTTCAGGAGACTGCCATGACCGCGCTCGCACAAGATGTCTCGAAACTCACGGATCGATATCAGACGACCGTGCCGGCCGGTGTGCGCAAACAGCTCAAGCTGGGCAAGGGCGACCAGATTCGCTACTGCACCGAGCCGAGTGGCAGGGTCTATATCGAGCCCGTGCGCAGCGACGAGGAAGATCCCGTGCTCGGAGCCTTTCTCGATTTTGTCGAGGCCGATATCAAGGCGCATCCGGACCGCATTCGGGCGTTCGATGGGGCTTTGCATGACCGTCTTGCAGCACTGGTCGGAGACGTTGACGTCGATCTCGATGCGCCGCTATCGCTCGAGGATGAATGAGCGGCGATAGCGTGCCCGCCCAAGCGCCCCTTGTCGTAAACGGATGGTCGATTTATGCGCATCCGCTCTTTCTGGACCAGCTCGAAGGGCTGACCCTGGAGGTCGAGGCGCGTAAGGCACGCGATCCCAAGACCTGGCGCAAGAAAAATTCCACGAAACGGCTGGCTGCCATCTTCAAGCTGGTCACCGAGGCCATACCGGCAGAGCCGAGTGCCGCCGCCTTCCGGCAAGGCGGCACACTCGGCGATCACCGCAAGCACTGGTTCCGGGCGAAATTCTTCCAGCAGTATCGGTTGTTCTACCGGTTCAACAGCGATGCGAAGGTCATCGTGGTGGCCTGGGTGAACGACGACAAGACCCTGCGCGCCTATGGCAGCAAGACGGATGCCTATGCGACCTTCAAAGGGATGCTGGAAGATGGCAATCCACCTGACAATTTTGACGCACTCCTGAAAGAAGCAGCGGCGGCGGACAAGCGGTTCGAAACTTCCCTTGAAGCGGTGCCCGATCGGTAAGTGGGGTCGAATGCCAGAGGGGGGCAGGTCACCTACACTAAGGCTGTCCATAAGGGGGTTCTTCGTTACAATCTCCCGTCACCTTTGAGCCGAGTGAAATGGGCGACATTGGTGTGCCAGATGGCTGGTACGATGAAATTCTCAGAAGTCCCACCATATCCGTACACCTGCCGTTCGCTGCATCGTGTACGAACTGGTAAGATGCGGGACTTTGCCGCCGTTGCCCTTACGGGCCTTTGCTGACGCGGCGTCCGCTCGCACTTGCGGCAGGCCGTTTTCTGCAACGCGGCTCATGTTGCCAATGCGGTCGTTCAACACGGCTCCATGACGTCAACTCCAAGCTTCACTTTCGTTGCACGACGTCAGAACTATCGAGACGCGGCAAAAATCTGACCCTGAGCCCTACGTGCAGGATGCGGCGCGGTCAAATAACGTCCGCTCTGCGAAGGTCAAACCTGAGACATGCTGAAAGCTTCCGCTTACGTGGCTACGCTCCTGCATCTTAGACATTACTTGCATAGACAACTTCACCATCTGCAATCGTCATTGCGATCCCCATCGATCCGATTTTCTCTTTCCCGGTGTTTTCCAGCGAACCGTTCAGCATGACAACATCGCCGGCCATCCCGGTTTGCAGGCATCCGAGTTGGTGTTCCTTGAACGCGACTGCTGCGTTTGCGGCGGTGTAGCTTTCGATTGTCTCTTCCAATGACTGGCTTTGATCAGGCCATTCGGGGCCGAGGTTTTTTGGCGCGATAGCGCATTGAATGTTTTCAAGGACATGCACCGGCACCACGGGCCAGTCTGTTGAAAATGCCACCGGAATGCCCTTTTCCCGAATGCTGCGCCAGGCGAAGGCAAGTTTGCATTCATCTTCGTAGAATACGGTGTTGGGCGCAGGGGGGTCGAAGAACCCGGCAAAGACCGCGTGGCGCGGCTGCATTGAGGCGACCACATCCAGGCGTTTCATGCGGTCCAGGTCTTCTTCGGTGATCAGTTCGATGTGCTCAATCCGGTGGCGCGCGTCGCGGGGGCCGTTTTTTTCGCGGGCATACTCGTAACCATCCAGAACCCGTTTCACGGCCAGATCACCCACCGCGTGGACGCTGATTTGCAGGCCCATGGCATCGGCAATGCGGCAGGCTTCGTTAAAGTGGCCGGGGTCGAACACCGCTTCACCATGGTTCTTGGGATCGTCGGGATAGGCACGTGTCTTCAGCCCGGTGCGGCTTTCCAATACGCCGTCCATGAACATCTTCACCCGGCCTGACCAAACCTTGCCGCCTTGGTATCTGGCATGCATTTCTGCCGCTTCTTCCAGCCGTTCCAGCGGATCATAGTTCTTGAAATGGTAGGGGATCTGCACGCGCGCAGTTAGACGGCCCTCTGCTTCCAGCTCACTGAGCAGTTCCAGTTGATAGAAATTGCCATCCATATTGTGCAGCGTGGTGATGCCGTGCTTTGCCACATGGGCCAGACCTTTGCACAAGAGGTCTTTGTCGGCTTCGCGTTCTTCCGGGGTTGCAGGCGGCACGGGATCAGAGCCTGTAACATATCCAAGCATGTCGCGCCCGCCGGTACGCGAAAGCGCCAGCGCCGGTCCGAATGCGCCGGTTTCCAGCAGAACACCGTTTGCCATTCCGTCATCGCCCATCACGACCGTGCTGCCCTCTGGCACCTCGGCCCCGAAGAGCAATCCGGCTTTTTCCAAGGTCAGCGTATTGGCCCAAACCGTGTGAAGATCGGCGGCCAGAAGGGCGAAAGGGCGGTCTGATATGATTTCGTCAAGAAGAAGACGGGGGGCTTTGTCTTGTCCGATAAATAGATCGTAAAACGCGCCAACCCCCAGGATCAAAGGCTCGTCAGGACGGCTTGCAGCATAGTCCAGAACCTTTGGGCGCACCAGTTCAAGATCTTTGATCCCGCCAACCGGCAGAAAATCCAACTCGGCCGAGCCCTGGAACAAATGCACATGGCTGTCGATGAAGCCTGGAAGAACCGTGTTGCCTTGGGCGTCGATCACACGAGTATCGTCATTCGCAAGTGCTTTGATATCTTTGCTCGGACCGACCGCAGAAATGCGGTTGCCTTGGATGGCGATAGCTTCCGCACGCGGCGCGTCATTGTCCATCGTCCAGACATCGGCGTTTATGATGATGAGGTCTGTCATTTGACTTCTAAAAAAGTGTGGCGGAGCGTTAGGCCCCGCCACGGTTGACGGTTTTACTGCAACAACGCAGTCCAAACGCGGTTCTGCAGATCAATCGCTTTTGGCGAACAGGTCTGGGAAAAGACCAAAGGCGTGCCCTCTGGCGGTGACAGTTCATGGGCAGTTTTGAGTGCCTCGCTCATGAAAGCATCGCTGCCCGATACGCCGTTTGAGTAGCCCGCGAAATTCGACTGAACCGCGATGTTTTCAGGATCCATCAGGAACTCAATGAATTTGATCGCATTGTCATAGTTCGGCGCACCAACGGGCACGGCCACATTGTCGGCCCAGGCGATCACACCCTCTTTCGGGAACGCGTATTTCATGGCCGGGTTTTCATCACGTGCACGGATGGAATAGCCGTTCCAGTTCTGATGCACGGCAGCATCGCCCGAGACTAGGCGCTCCAAAATGCCGTCTGAGCTATAGGTTTTCACGTGGGGCTTTTGGGATTGAAGCACCTCAAGCACCTTCTGCATGTCGTCCGGGCTTTCGTTGCACAAAGGCAGATCAAGCGAGATCAGCGCCATGGAAATCACTTCATCCGCTGACTTGAACATGCCGATCTTGCCTTGCAGTTCCGCCGGTGGCTGGAACAAGACGCCATAGGTGTTGATGTCGCCGCCATACACATCGGTGTTCACGGTGAAGGATGTGGTCCCCCACTGCCATGGCACGGTGTAGGTGTTGTCGGCATCCCAGGATGGGCTGGTGAAATCGGCGTTCAGGTTTGAATAACCGGCCAAACCCGAAGCGTTGATCGGCTGCAAAAGCCCCTCGCTTACCATGATCTCGACAAAGTTGTGGCTGGGCACAACGATGTCATATCCGGTGGCCCCCGATTGCAGTTTGGCCAGCAGGGTTTCGTTAGAATCGTAAGTGTCCAAAGTCACGGAAATTCCTGTTTCCGCTTCGAATTTCTCGATCAGATCGGGCGCGGTGTAGTCTGTCCAGTTGTACAGGAACAACTCGCCCTCGGCGAAGGCCGTTCCGGCGCTTAGCGTTAGGCCAAGTACAGATGTTGCAAGCTTTTCCATAGTTTCCTCCAGTTGTTGGAATGTGTCCTCATTTCTTTTTTCCGATCAGATAGGACACGGTGACGAAGAGGACTGATATCGCCAGTAGTACGGTTGAAATGGCGTTCACTTCGGGTGTGATGCCGATACGGACAAGGCTGTAGATGTAGATGGGCAGCGTTGTTGAACCGGCCTCGGCCACCATCAGCGTAATGATGAAGTCATCCAGCGAGATGATGAAGGCGAGCATTGCGCCTGAGACGATCCCCGGCATCAAAATCGGTATGGTGACATAACGCAGGGTTGCCCATTTGCTGGAATAGAGATCACGGGCAGCGGTTTCGAGTGTTTCATCCATGCCCGCCAGCCGGGCGCGGATGGGCAAATAGGCAAAAGGAATGCAGAACACGGTGTGGGCGATAATGATATTGCCTAAACCCAGCGACAAGCCGATGGCTGAGAAGAAGGTCAAAGTTGCGACGGCGGTGACAATTTCAGGGATCATCAGCGGCAAGATTAGGATACCGCTGAACATGTTCTTGTGTTTCACCGCCTGGTTCCGCCCCAAGGCCAGGGCCGCCATTGTGGCAATCACCGTTGCGTTGACCGTGGCAAAAACCGCGATGATGAGGCTGTTTTTCGCCGCTCGCTGAATGTCGTCGTTGGCAAAGGCTTTGGCGTACCACTCAAGCGAAAACCCGCTCCACAGGGTGGCCGACCGCGAGGCGTTGAAAGAAAAAACCACCAGGATGATCAGAGGCAGATAGAGAAACAGAAAGAAGAACAGCGTCACCCAGTTGAATCCGGGCAGCCATCGGATGTCACGATTGCGGGTCAATGCTGAATTCCTCCCCCGCCTTTTTTAATGTTTCGCGCATAGGCAAAGAGGCACAGGAGAACCATGGCCATAATCACCATCGCCAGGGCCGACCCAAAGGGCCAATTCCGTGCCGCCGAAAATTGAAGTTGCACCAGCGAGCCCAGCATCAGGTTCTTGCCGCCGCCAAGCAGGTCAGGCGCGATAAAGGCTCCCAAGGCAGGGATGACCACCAGAATTGAGCCTGCGATGATCCCGGGCATCGCCAGCGGGATCACCACGAAACGCAACGCACTCCAGCGGTTGCAGTACAGGTCGCGTGAGGCTTCGATCAGGCGCACATCCAGCCGCTCAAGTGCCGCGTAGATGGGCAGCACCATGAAGGGAACGTAAGTATAGACCAGCCCCAAAGCGATCGCTCCTTCGGTGTAGAGCATGGTCAGGGGTTCATTGATCACGCCACTCCACATAAGCGCGTTGTTGATCAACCCGGTGTCGCGCAGCACCAAAATCCAGCAATAAGTGCGGATCAAAAGGTTGGTCCAAAACGGTATGGTGATCAGCAGCAAGAGAATATTGCGCCGCTCTTCCGGCTGGCCAGCGATGTAATAGGCAACGGGAAAGCCGATCAGCAGACACCCGATCACCGCCACCACAGCCACCCAAAGCGAACGGAAGGCGATTTTCAGATAGGCGGGATCGAAGACCAACTGATCAAACAGGTTCTTTTGATACAAAAGCCGCTGATAGGCCTCGGCCGAAACCTCCGGCTTTACCCCGCCATAGTCGCCCGGCGCCAGGAAAGAATAGACCAGAATGATCAGGATCGGGATGATCATGAAGATACCGATCATCCCCATCGCAGGCAGAATACCCGCATATGATTTTATGGCGTCAGAAACCCGCATCAATCCCTCAAAACCCGTATGGCCTTGGGATCAACGGAAACCGAAACTTCCGCTCCCACCCCCGCAATTGCCGTTCCGTCCTTGTGGTTTTCCGAACGGACGGTCAGCGCGCCGCCGCTTGCCAGATTGATCAGATAGTCGGTGCTGTTCCCCAGATAGAGAATTTCCTGAACCACGCCCTTGAGCCCGCCGCCTGATGTGGAAAGCTGGGCTTTTTCGGGCCGGAAGAACAAAGTTTTCGGACCTGATCCCACGTCATCGGGGCCGGTGATCATCTCTCCATTGGCAAGGCGGTAGTTTCCACTGCCATCGGCGTCCGCCGCAAAGAAATTCGCGTCGCCGATGAACTCGGCGACAAAGCGGTTTCCGGGGAACTCATAGATCGAAGATGGATCACCCACTTGCTGAATTTCGCCCTGCGACATCACCGCGATGCGGTCGGACATGGCCAGGGCTTCTTCCTGATCATGGGTCACGAAAACAAAGGTGATGCCGGTTTCCTTTTGCAGCCGCTTCAACTCGGACCGCATGGATTGGCGCAATTTCAGATCAAGCGCCGACAAGGGTTCATCCAGCAGCAAGACCTTGGGATGAGGCGCCAAGGCGCGCGCCAGGGCCACGCGCTGCTGCTGGCCCCCAGAAAGCTGATTGGGTTTGCGCGGTGCAAAATCGGCAAGCTGAACCAAATCAAGCATCTCTTGTGCTGATTTTCTGGCCCGGTCAGCAGATTTGCCCTGGCGCATAAGACCAAAGGCAACATTTTCCAGAACTGTCATGTGAGGAAACAGCGAGTAATGCTGGAAGACCGTATTCACCGGCCGTGCCTCTGGTGGAAGATGGGAAATTTCTTCCCCAAAAAGCGTCAGCTGCCCGGTGGTGGGCGTTTCAAACCCTGCGATCAAACGCAACAATGTCGTCTTTCCGCAACCCGAAGGCCCGAGCAGCGTGAAAAATTCATTGTCGCTTATGTCCAGAACCGCATTTGACAATGCGGTTACCGGAGGCGCTCCGGGGTATGTTTTCTTGAGCCCGTTGATCCCAATTGCTGAAGTCATAATTTGTTGCCACCTCCCATGACACTCGAAGGCTAGTTGACTTGACAAGTCGGCAACAATACCACCAGCGTGGTATAAATTTGGAAAAAGCTGCTAAAATGAGGGTAAGGCCCTGTGAATCACACGTCGAAAGACTTTGAGTTCTTAGGAAGGGTTTCGGTCGCAGAATCGATTGAAAGCTATGCAGAAGCCGCCATTTCCCACTTGAGCAAAAGCTTTTCAGCCCAAAGCGTCATCGGCATTTCTTATCGCCGTGGCGGCGAACCCAGTATCCTTTTCCGTTGGATTCCCGACAAAGAGCTGTGCCTGAGATTTGACCAGGACTATGGGAAGTTCGGTTTCATGCTTGACCCCTACTATCAACAGGCCTGGCTCACCGAAGATTGGGCGGCCTTTCCGCTTCGCGCGATCGCCCCGGATCGCTTTGAGACTTCGGATTATTTCACCGCCTATTTTGGCGCGACACAGATGGTGGACGAAATGTCATTCGTCGCACGCGTTTCAAACAACGTCTCGGTGTCCCTGTCCCTTGGCCGCAATTCTGGTGAAAGGCGCTACCGGCAAGGCGAGATCAACCGTTTCAAACAATACTGCCACGTCCTGGCGCCCAAATTACGCCAAATCGTGGTGCACCAGCCTCCCGAGCGGACCGAAGACGCAAAACCTCTTGAACAACGCTTTCTGGCTCTCTCCGAAAGCCGCGGCTCAAACATTTCAAAGCGGGAAGCCGAAGTCGCTGCGCTTATCGTTCTTGGCCACTCAAGCCGCGCGATTGGCCTGAAGCTTCAGATTTCCAACCATACCGTCAAAGTGCATCGCCGTTCACTGTATAAAAAGCTGATCATCTCATCCCAAAACGAACTTTTCAGATTGCTGGTTGAATACGATTGGAACACGAGAGCTTAAAACGTTTGGCAGCGATTGGTGGCCCAAAAATTGAAAACACCAAGCATCAACAGGACCGGTCGTTGGTTCGCCCGCATCAAAAGCCCGTTTGTCCCGCGATCTGTGAATTCACGGTTTCAGATTTTCTGCGACCTGCATGAACGGCCGCAACATCCGCCGCGTTGCAAAAAAGGATTTCGCGGAGGTGCGGCATTTTTCGCAATGTGCGCGCCTGCAGCACGAATTTGAAAGGTCCAATGGGGCTCGAGATTGCCGCTCGCTGCATCTGGCGCGGACGACCGCTACGCGGACTTTTCTGCCGTTCGATTGTTGGTTCGCTATGTCAGCTTATGGATTTTGCCGGTTCTATTGCGGCCAAATTTTCCGAACATCACGGCATTTCCCAACAGAGCTAACGCGACACCGAGGACGGCAGGGACGGTCCACTCATAGCCCTCGAAGAAGGTGGAGATCACCAAGGCGACGACCGGGAAAATCACTGTGGCATAGCCCGCCTGCGCCGAACCGATCTGCGAGACGAGCATGAGATAGGTCGTGAATCCGACCACGGAGGCGAACACAGCCAGATACATCAGGGCGGCGAGGTAGGTCGGGTCAGTCGGCACCACCAATTGCTGGCGCGTCGCGAGAGCAAGAAAGAGCAAAACACCGGCTCCGATCCCCATGCCCCATGCGTTGGCGATAATCGGCGTCGTGCCGGATGCGCTGTTTCGACGGGACGCCATGTTGCCCCATGAAAAGATCATGGTGCCCAGCAACGCCCAACCGACGCCACGCAGCGTGTCAGGGTTGAACGAGATTGCCAAGCTGTCCCAGAACAGCAGCACGAGGCCGGACACTCCCAGACAGCCTGCCAGCACAACTCGGAGCGTGATTTTTTCACCGAAGAACACGCGGGCGTTCAGCGCGTTGAAAATGGAAGCCAAAGAGAACACAACCGAGAGCAGCCCCGATGGGATCAGGGCTGCTGCGTTGTAAAGCGCCACGAAATTCAGGCTGAACAGGCAGATCGCCTGAAGGACCACGAACCGCCATTGCGCAGGAAATCTGAGACGCTTGGTTGCAGCCAATACCAAAAGCAGGAGGATCGCCGCGAGCGCGATCCGATAGAAGACCGAAACGCTGACCGGCACTGGGCCGATCTGCAAGGCGATCGCGATCCAGCTTGTTCCCCAGATCAGAACTGTAACGACAAATAAGACTGCGCTGTTCAAGATCGGCACCTTTCCTTGAAGGTGTTATCGGCGCACGGGGGGATGCAAGCTTGCACGATCTTGCGGTTTTCTGCGGCTCGCCTTGTCTCGCTGCTTTGGACGGACCGGAAAAGCGGCTACAAGACCATATGGTTTCAACGGTTTCGGACTATCTGGAGCGATCACCGACCGCTCAGGCACTCGCCAGGCTCGATCTAGGGGCAGGCCGAACCGTGACCATTTGGGAAAACCGCACCGACAGGATTTTCTACGACAAGCCCAAGGGTCACACCTTCAGCCTCTATCTGAAGGGTGGCACAGGGACACGACGGCTGGACGCGGGTGGTATTACTGGCTGGCCAGGCGCTATCTGCGTGCTGCCGGAAGGCCAGACCTCCGATTGGGAAATCACGACCCCTTTTCGGTTCGTGCATCTGGTACTGCCGGATGAGCCGCTGCGCGCATGGTTTTCTCGTATCCATGATCGGGACGCCAGGTATTTCGACGTGACCGAGATCATGTATGGCGTCGCCCCCGCGATGACGGCCCTGCTCTCCCGATTGGCGCACGCCGCCAAGATGAATGATCCCTTTTCAGCGGACGGGGCGGTTGCCGAACTGATCTATAGACTGCCGGAACGCCCGAAAGAGCTACAAGGCGGCCTCACGGCCAAACAACTGAGGCGAACAGACGAGTGGATCGACGCGAACCTCGGCACTTCCATACGGCTTTCCGATCTCGCAGCGGTAGCGGGACTGTCAGAGTTTCACTTTCACCGAATGTTCAGGACGTCCCGCGGCACATCTCCACACAAATGGGTCATGATGCGAAGAATTGACGCTGCGAAAGACAGATTGAGCGTCAACGGGAGTATCTCCGACATTGCAGCGGCCTGCGGCTTCTCCTGTCAGAGCCATCTGACGCGAGTATTCAAGGCGCAGACCGGCATGACACCTTCAGTGTATCGTCGGCGCCGGTCAGGCGTCCAATGACGGAGTATCTGCCCCAGCTTGCCCTTGCTTGGTCGATCCAGTTCATGGGGGTCATCTCGCCGGGGCCGGGCATCATGCTCATTCTCAGCGTCGCCATGAACCAAGGACGATTACTGTCCTTCGTCAGAGGTTTTGGGCCAGTTGGAGGCCTGATCTAAGAGAGGGTCTGGCTCATCTGGTTGTTTTGATTATGCGGCGGATTTGCTGTGAAGCAAGCGCCGGGTTTCGATGGTCTTCCGTTTGATCCTTTCTCGTTGTTTCAGAATGGTCTGGCCGCGCCCGAAGTAGACATCGGCCGGGGTCAGGTTTTGCAGGCTCTCGTGGTAACGCCGGTGGTTATGATGATCGACGAAAGCGTCGATCTGCTGTCGGAGATCGCCCGGCAGATAGTAGTTTTCCAGCAGGATGCGGTTCTTGAGCGTCTGATGCCAGCGTTCGATCTTGCCTTGAGTTTGCGGGTGATAAGGTGCACCTCGAACATGATCCATCTGTCGATCCTCCAGCCAATCGGCCAACTCGCCCGAGATGTAACTCGACCCGTTGTCACTGAGCAGGCGCGGCTTGTGCAGAACCGTCGCCTGATCGCAGCCCGAGGCCTGCAACGCCAAGTCTAGCGTGTCGGTCACGTCGCCCGACTTCATCGTCGTGCAGAGCTTCCAGGCGATGATGTAACGGCTGTAATCGTCGAGGATGGTGCTGAGATAGAACCAGCCCCAACCAATGACCTTCAGATATGTAAAGTCTGTCTGCCAGAGCTGGTTCGGCCGTGTGGTCTTGTCCTTGAACTCGTCAGCGGCCGACAGAACCACATAGGCCGGGCTGGTGATCAGGTCATAGGACTTGAGGATGCGATAAACCGAAGCCTCTGACACAAAATACTTTTCTGTGTCAGTGAACTGAACGGCCAGCCCGCGCGGTGACAGATCGCATTCCTTCAGGGCCAGGTCCTTGATCTTCTCGCGCACCGGCTCCGGAATGCGGTTCCAAACCCGTGACGGCTTGGGACTTCGATCCTCAAGCGCCTCAGGGCCGCCCGACAGATACCGGTCATACCAGCGGTAGAAAGTCGTTCGGGGAATCCCGAGCTTGTCCAACGTGCGCCTGGTCGGCAGCTGTGAACGCTCAACCAGCCGGATGATCTCCAGTTTCTCGGATGCAGGATACCTCATTCGTCGTCGTCCCCATCCCCGAGCATGCTTTTTTTGAGCAGTCGCAGTTCAAGGGCCTGTTCGGCCACGACCTCCTTCAGATCACGTGCCTCACGGCGCAGGTCTTTAACTTCGCTCGACGTCGCTGCGCGGGCCGTGTCGCCTGCCAGGCGCTTCTTTCCAGCTTCGAGGAATTCCTTGGACCAGCTGTAATATAGGCTCTGGGCAATGCCTTCACGACGGCACAGCTCTGCAATACTGTCCTCACCCTTCAGGCCGTCCAGCACGATCCTGATTTTCTCTTCCGTTGAATACTGCTTGCGGGTGGCTCGGCGAATGTCTTTGACGACCTTCTCGCCGTGGCTCTTTCGTGTTCCGGGTTTCTGTCTCATCTTATGGAATGGACGCCCCTTGCACCCAAGCCGATAGTTTCGGCAAACGTAGCAAGCAGAAGGAGTTCACAAATGCAGTTACTTGCGATTGATTTAGGCAAACAGTCGTTTCACGTCCACGGGATCACTGATGAGGGCGAGGTGATCTCGAAGAAGGTGACCCGCTCAAAGCTCGAAGCCGCCGTTCAGGAACTTTCCCCGGAAACCGTCGCCATGGAGGCTTGCGCTAGCGCTCATCATTGGGGCCGACAGTTCGAGGCCCTGGGGTATTTCGTGCGCCTTATTCATCCGCGGTTCGTAATGCCGTTTGTCAAAGGCTCCAAGAATGACGCCGTTGATGCCGAGGCGATCTATGAGGCTGCACAGCGCCCGACTATGCGATTTGTCCCAGTGAAGACGACTGAGCAACAGGATTTGCAGATGCTGCACCGAACACGCGACCGGCTCATTACACAGCGGACCGGATTGATTAATCACATTCGCGGCCTTCTGGGGGAGTATGGCGTTGTCATTCCAGTCGGTGCCTTTCGGTTCCGAAAGGATATCAGAAATGCCGTCGCTGAGGCCAAGTTGTCGGTTCTGGCAACAGAGAACTTCAACGCGCTCATCGCAGAATTCGAAGCGTTGGACACACGCGTCGCCGAGCTCGACCGTAAACTGGTTGCGATTTGCCGAACCGATGAGCGATGCAAACGTCTGGCTACGCTTCCCGGGGTCGGCCCAGTAATAGCCACCGCATTGATCGCTGCCGTTGATGACGGCCGGCACTTCTCGTCTGGCCGGGCACTCGCGGCATGGATCGGTCTGGTTCCCAGACAATATACGACGGGAGGCAAACCTCGGCTTGGTGGCATAGGCAAACGAGGTAACCAATACCTCCGGCGCCAACTCATCCACGGTGCCCGGTCCGTCCTGATCAGGATCGCCAACCGTAACGATCAACGTGCCAGATGGGCGCAGGGCTTGCTGGCACGCGCAGGCCACAACAAAACGCTCGTGGCAATCGCCAACAAGACAGCTCGCATTGCCTGGGCGGTGTTGCGGAGTGGAGAAAGCTACAAAACCGCGTAACAGGTAACGCGGAAAGCTTCGGCTTCCAAGAATGCGAGGTGATATAACGATGGTGTAACGGCAAGGGCCGCCAATTCACAGCCTGTAAGGAGTGATGGCCAGAAAAGGCCGGTCATCTTAGAAGGCAATGAAATCAGCGGATCCCATCGAGGCCAGGAGCACAGGTGCTTCAATCAAAGGCCGGATAGATTCACGCATCCAATGCCGTTGAAGCTATCGCGAAAAACACCTTGCGCAGGGGGCGTCCATAGATCCACTCCTTGGTGGTTACGATGTGCCAGAAACCCTCTCTTATCAAATCGCCCTAAACTGTCCCATTGGCGCTGACGTCAGACAAATTTGGAATTCTTGAAAGGTGGCCTTTGAATAGCAGTAGGCGGTGAATGAAGAAGGCAATTTCGGCCCATACCTGCCGTTGACCACAGCACCTGAATGCTGCGGTCGCAGCCCGCATTGCGGACATTCGAGCAGGTCGCAGCATTTGACCGTAGATGGATGACCGGACCGCGGGACAATGCCGTCAATGACCTGTTCCTGACCAATGGCCGGTTCTGTCAGATCGTGACAGCCTCCCGACATATGCCGCTCTTCATCCACGATGTGTGGGACTAGCAGTGGCCTGGAGCTACATCTACTGCCCAGCATAGACAACGTTAAAGACAACTGACAAAGTTCTCGAAACCACAGTGGGAAGGTCGGCGCGTGAGTTTCGAAGTTTGGATGACGTTTGTTCTGGCAAGCTCGGCATTAATGCTCGTACCGGGGCCCGCGATGTTGTTTATGATCGGGATCGCTTTGAACGATGGCTTGACCAAAGCTTTCACCGCGCTTCCTGGCCTTGCACTTGGGTTGGTGGTCTCGATCACCATCTCCCTATTAGGAGCTGGTGCTGTCTTGCTGGCCTCAGCACAACTATTCACTGTGCTAAAGTTGGCTGGCGCGGGATATTTGATCTTTCTTGGAGTGCGTTTATGGATGTCCGACCCCGGTGATCCATCAGTTTCAAATGATAATGCAAAACCTCAGAAAAGCCTTTATTGGCCCGCCTTTGTTGTTGCGGTCCTAAACCCGAAAGCATTGATTTTCTACATCGCATTCTTGCCACAGTTTGTGGATGGAACGGCGGCAGCATTACCTCAATTCACTATTTTAGGGGCTACATTCTGTGTCGTTGCTCTGATGGCGGCGATTGTGAGTGCCTTTGCCGGTAGTGGCTTACGCCGTGGAGCAAAGAGCAACAAAACACTTGCTATCCTCAATCGATGCGGAGCAGGTGCAATGGTTGCGTCAGGTGTGCTAACTGCTTCCTCTGCACGCAATTAGCGCGGCATATTGGATCTGTCTTATTGATTGGCTTCTATGCGGAGTGCAGCATCGGTCTTATTGGGCTCCGTCCTGGCCTTCGCAGTGTGTTTCACGAACGTCCGCTGCTCATCCGTCGTTCACTCTACCGGCCTCGAAATGGCACTCAGCGGACAAAGTGAGCTTCGCTGCATGTGGGCGAAGGGTAAGCGGTGCGCCGTTCCCACACTTTCGAGCTGATGCCTGATCTGCGATTCAGAGGCTTCTTTGTTTGTTAGGGAGTTTCTCGATGGGAGCTATAAGCGAGTTTCTGGCAATGGTGCCGCGCCGGGCGGATGGCAAGCGGAATTGGCCTCCGGAGTTGAAGGCCCGGATCGTGGCTGAGACGTTGATTGAAGGCGAGACGGTCAATGCGGTTGCGAAGCGGTATGAGTTGATCCCCAGCACAGTGTCGGATTGGCGGCGGCTGGCGCGGCAGGGCAAGTTGGTCCTGCCGAATTTGGAGGGCATGGATTTTGTACCTGTTGAGATTGAGACGCCTGCGTCAGTTCCCGAGCCTCTGGCGGTGACATCCTCCAGCACCATTGATGTGATCAAGGGCGATGTCACCGTTCGTCTTGATGCGGCGACGCCAGCGGCGCGGATCGGCGAGATCGCGCGGACTTTGGCGACGTGATCACGCCATCCCACAAGGTGCGGATTTTTGTGGCCAGTGATCCGGTGGACTTCCGCAAAGGCCATGACGGGCTGGCTGCCCTGGTGCAGAGCCACCTGCGGCAAAAACCTTTCGATGGATCGGTCTATGTGTTTCGCGCCAAGCGGGCGGATCGGCTGAAGCTGATCTATTGGGACGGCAGCGGGCTCGTGATGGCGTACAAACGGCTCAAAGATAACAGCTTCACATGGCCCGCGATCAAGAACGGGGTGATGCGCCTGGAACTTGCCCAGTTCGAGGCGCTGTTTGCAGGTCTGGATTGGCGACGCGTGCGCCCTTTGGAGGTGGCGGCTCCGGCTGCGGCGGAGTGACTCATGGGGTCGTTTGCGCGGGCCATCCCGCCCTTGTTTTGTTATGAGATCGGTCATGAGTACCCCTGATGATCTGCCCAATGACATTGCCGAATTGAAGGCGATCATCCGTACGCAACAGGATCAGAATGCGCGGCTTGAGGCCCTGGTTGCCTCCTTCAAGAAAGCATTGTTCGGGGCCAAATCCGAGAAAATCGATCCAGCCCAATACGAGCTGGAACTCGAAGACATCGAGACCGCCATCGCGCAGGCCGAAGCCGAGATCGATGCCGATGAGCGCACTGCGCCCGTGCGGCTAGTAAAACCGCGCCAGACCAACCGGAGGTCACTGCCCAAACATCTGGAGCGGGTGGAAGTGGTCATTGAGCCCGAGCTGTCCTGTGCCTGCGGGGCCGATCGTCACGTCATTGGCGAAGATGTCAGCGAGCGGCTGGATATTGTCCCCGCCCAGTTCCGGGTGAGCGTCACCCGCCGCCCCAAATATGCCTGCCGGTCCTGCGAAGGTGGGATCACCCAAGCCCCGGCACCCGCTCACATCATCGCAGGCGGCATGCCGACTGAGGCAACGCTGGCTCATGTGCTGGTCTCCAAATACGCCGATCACCTGCCGCTTTATCGGCAGGCGCAAATCTACAGCCGCCAGGGGATCGATCTGGATCGCTCAACCCTGGCCGCGTGGGTCGGCAAATCGGCATTCGAATTGACCCCTGTCTATGAGGCGCTGATGGACGATCTGAAACGCTCCACAAAGCTCTTCATGGATGAAACACCTGCACCGGTCCTGGCACCGGGGTGCAAACGCACCAAAACCGGCTACTTCTGGGCCCTTGCCCGCGATGACCGGCCATGGGGCGGTGAAGACCCACCCGGCGTGGCCTTTACCTATGCGCCCGGTCGGTCTGGCCAGCACGCGGACAATATCTTGAAAGGCTTCAACGGCACTTTGCAGGTTGATGGATACGCAGGCTATAACCGCTTGCTCAAACGCCCTACACAGGATGTGGTGCTGGCCTATTGCTGGGCACACGCGCGGCGAAAATTGCATGATGTCACCCAGTCTGGTGCGGCCCCGATTGCACAGGAAGGCCTGGCTCAAATCCAGGCGCTCTATCGCATAGAAAAAGATCTACGTGGCCTCACTGCAGACCAACGCCGTGCCGCGCGGCAGGAACGTTCAAAACCCATTATCGACGTATTCGAACTATGGCTCGCGCAAAACCGCGCCCGTGTCTCCGCCAAATCGCCGACCGGGGAGGCTCTGAAATACATCGCGAAATACTGGGAGGGCTTGTGCCGGTTCATTGGCGATGGCCGCATCGAAGTCGACAATAATCCTGTCGAGCGTACGATCCGACCCATTGCCCTCAACCGCAAAAACGCACTCTTCGCGGGCCACGATGCAGGTGCACAAAACTGGGCCGTCATCGCCTCCCTGATCGAGACCTGCAAACTCAACGGGATTGAGCCCCACGGCTATCTGTCCGCCGTCCTGAAAGCCATTGCTGGCGGGCACAAACAAACGGACATCAAAGAGTTGCTGCCTTGGAACTACGCCAAACCCGTGTGAACGGCGCACCGCTTACATTTAGACTACAGTTGCCAAAATCATTTGCCGTCGGGAGTGACGAACTCCCGCAATCAATAGACTAATTCTTATTTCAGGCGAGTGTCCAGCGTGCCTTTCTCCCACCCGCCATCAGTTGGTTCAAATCCGATGTCCGCAATGCAGGCTGCGACCCCAGCACTCGATGACAGGGGGGACGTCAACTTTGGGCCGTCACCGTCGTCCAAGTCGACCCAGTCTCGCCAGTTGCGCCAGCATTTTTGACCCCGAGTCTGCGGATCCTGTGCCTCCTGCGGAACCCGTCTGCCCCATCCCTTGCCGAACAGGCATCTGCTGCACACCGAAGAACTGCCGCGCTCTGAGGGCTGCATATTCCGCACCGCTTGCCCCACCGATCAGGTAGCGATTGTAGGCCTGCTGGCTGCCCATTGCGGCGCGGGCAAAGCTGTAGCCGCCGCCGAGACCACCGGAGAGGGCGGGCATCATGATATTTCCGGAGATCGCGCGGACGATGAAGGGCGTGGCAATGATGAAGCCCTTGGCCATGAGCACCATCATGAAGAAGGGAATGAGCGCGCCGATGTTTGAGGCTCCCTCCGGGTCGCCGAGTTCGCCTATGAGGGCAGAGGAGACGCCCGTGATTGTCGCGAACACACCGGCCACGACTATGGGGTAGAGCGCGAAGGAGACCAGCGCCGACAGCCAGCGCGCGAAATAGTCCTTGGTGACCTCGAAGAGGGTGAGGAAAATCATCACTGGCGCAATCCCGATCAGAAGCGCGATCATCAGGCGGGAGGCCACGAGGATAAAGGCGGCCAGCCCGCCGAGGATCGAGAGTAAGAGGACCCCGACAATGTCGAGCATGGCCCCTGCCATCCAGTTCAGCTCGGACCCGGCGGCGTTGAGATAGTCCCCTAGTTCCGCGATCAGCCGATCGAATTCTTCTGCAAAGGTGCCAGAGGGACCCGGGGTTCCGCCACCGACCGAGGCGACAAGCGCCCCCGCAATGCTGTCGATGCCGGCCAGGATGGCGGAGGAGAGGGCATTGAACTGCACCCAGTTGGTCGCGAATATCCCGATGAGCCCGATCTTGACCGCGAGCCAAAACGCCGTGCGCCCGTCCATCGCCTTGTACTGGTATATCATGTTCAGGAAGACGAGGATCACCACCAGAGTTGTTCCCAGCACCAAAAGCGTGCCGACTGTCGCCGCGACGGACCCGAACTGGGTTTCGGCGGCGGTGTCGAGATAGCCCTGGGAGGTTTCAACGAAATAGGTGACGACGCTCATAACGGGGCTGCCTTACCAATTGCCTGCGGTTTCGCAGATGGCTTTAGCCTCAAGGCGAACGTCGTTGGCGCGCTGATTGTAGGCGTCGGATGCTTCCAGCATTTTCCAGCGTTCGTCACTCGCGTGCTGCTCATGAAACTCCGCCTCGGCAGCGTCCCAAGACGGGAACCGGATTTCACAGTCACAGCTTTCGGTCTCGACGATGCGCTCGAGGTTTTGGGCGCGGTAGATGTCCTGGACAAGCACGCGCTGATAGGCTTGGCGCAGGGGGATCTCCTGCATCCACTTGGGTTCAGCGGGCCGGTCTGGACAGACGTCGAAACTGCGCTCGTGGGTCGGCACCAGATTGCGCTCAGCGAAGGCGGGTGCCGACGTAAGGCCCAGGACCAGCGCAATCAGTGCGAGGGTACAGCCCGCCTGCCTCATGCCGTAGCTCCGGCGGGTGTGGTCTCACGCTTCAGGAAGACCGTGTGTCCCACATTGGCGAATTCCGAGGAGCTGATCGACACCACATCCCAGCCTTTCGCACCTTTGGCATTCAGGCTGGCCTGCATGACGGCAAGGCTGGTCTTACGCGTCATGGGAAAGGACAGGATATCGTATTCAAAGGTCTTCATGGGGAAGCTCCGATCTCGGGTGCGCCGGGGAGGTAGAATTCGGTGATGCCGCGCCTGCCGTCATGGCGACCGGCCTGGATGATCACGTCGATGGAGTTCTCGATGTATTGGATCATGTCGGTATAGGTCATCGGGATCTCGGTCTTGAGGGCTGCAATGGCCAGACGCTGCACGGCCAGTTGCGGGGTTTCGGCATGGAGCGTGGTCATGGACCCGCCATGGCCGGTGTTGATCGCCTCGAGGAAGGTCATCGCTTCCATACCGCGCACCTCGCCGAGGATGATCCGGTCAGGCCGCAAGCGCAGCGTTGCGGTGAGCAGCACATCGGCGGTCTGGAATTCCGCGTCACGATTGGCGATGAGGGTCACGGCATTTGGCTGGGTCGGCAGAAGCTCGGCGGCTTCTTCGATGGTGACGATGCGTTCCTCAGACGGCACATGGGAGAGGATCTTTCGCGCAGCGACTGTCTTGCCGGTCGAGGTGCCGCCCGAGACGATCATGTTGAGCTTGTTCTCGACACAGAAGGCGAGGGCGTCATCGATCAAACCGGAGGCCACGACCTCGCGCAGCTCGCGGGTTTTCTCGAGGCGCAGCTCTTCGAGCTTGCGTTCCTTACCGAAGAGAAAGTCGAGTTCGATGCCCTTGAGCGGTAGGCTGGAGAAGAACCGCAAGCTGATCGACATGGCCGAGAGCACGGCGGGCGGGGTGATGACCTGTGCCCGGATTGGGCGATCCCGATAGGTGATCGAGACCGAGACGATGGGGCGGTCCTTGCTCAGGGTGGTATTGGCGGAGGAGGCGATCTGGTTGCCGAGGTCCTTCACGTCGGTTGCGGTCAGCATCTGGTCCAGTTTCCGCATGAAGTGATCGCCCTGGAATTCGCCCCAACAGGTCCCGTCGGGGTTGATGCAGATCTCGATGACATCGTCGTGGGCGGCGGCGTCGATCCGGTCGAGGGAGGTTTCGAGATAGCTTAGTGACATGGGCTCAGAATATCTCCAGATCGCGATCGACCATGACCGTGACGCGGGCGCCCTGGTCGACATAGATGACGGGGCCGATTGAGAGATAGTCGCCGATGACGCTGTCCGTCGCATCTGCCAGATCATCGCCCACGTCTTCCAGCACGTCCGCGGCGGTTTCGTCCTGCACGTTTGCGGCGGCAGCACTTGGCGCGGCGGAAATTAGCGAGATCAGTGCCGCCGAGCCGAAGCGTTCATCAAAGCGGGTGTCGACAAAGCCGGTCATACCTGAGCGACCCAACTCATCACCCCCGAAGGAGCTGATCTGGATGGTTTGATTATCGGGCAGGATGATCCGGTCCCAGGCGATGGTGACGCGGCGCTGCGCGATATCGACGCCAGAGCGATAGCGCCCGATGAGACGGGATCCGCGCGGGATCAGGAGGCGCGAACCATCGAAGCTGAACACATCTTCGGAAACAACAGCCCGCGTCTGGCCGGGCAGGGAGCTGTCGAGGGCAGTTTCCATGACGGCCTGGATCATCGTGCCCTGGATGATCGTGTTGGAGGGATTGGCGATGACCTCGGCCTGCGTCACGGACGTGGGCAGCGCGCCGTTCAACACGAAATCCGTCACCTCGCCAAAGGTGCGTTCGGCCAGAGCCGTCTCATTTGCGCTCGAGGTGCCGCCAAAGGCGATGGTGGGCGAAGTGATGCGGCGCTCCTGAAACGCGCGCTCCTCAGCCGCACGGCGTTCAAGTTCCGCGAGCCTTCGGGCTTCCTCTTCTCGGCGGAGCCGTTCTTCTTCCCGCGCGCGCAATTCGTCCTCTGTGGGGCCGACGGGTGCGGGGAGGGGGCGGTTGGCTTCGAGCTGTGCGAGTTCAAGATCCATGCGGAGTTGCTCAAGGCTGCGATCCCGCGCCGTCAGTTCGTCCTGGAATCGTTGCTGTGCGGCTTCCGAGGCGGCTTGCAGCTCCGCGATTTGAGCGGTCAGCGCGTCGATCGCCTCTGCGGCGGCGGTGTCTTCCTCGACGACCGGTTCAGGGGCGTTGCGCAATTCCTCGATCTGGGCCTGCAGCGCGGTGATCTGCGCCAAAAGCTCAGCATTGGGCTCGACCGGATCGGGTGCGACGAACACAACCTCGGGCTCGGGCGGGGGCAAGGTCTCGATGGCGCCGAACCCGTCGCCTTCGTTCTGGAACACGTCCGGCGTGGCCGTGTGCAGGGCTTCCTCCTCTTCGGGTTGGGATATGAGGTAGAGCAAGGCACCGCCCGCGCCGATCACGAGGACGACGACCAATGCGAGCAGCTGTGAGCGCCGTGGGGCAGGGGGCGCACTTGGGCCTTTGCCATGTTCGAGGGCGGCGAGGCGTTTTTCGAGGTCTGCGTTTCCGGTAGCACTCATGATCCCACCCCCGCAGGCGGAGTGGCCTCGATACAGACCACCTCCTCCCCGATCCGCAGCACCCATTGCCTGTTCACGCCTGAAACCCGGATCACGCCGTCCTCGGTGGCTTGCGTGTTGACCGTGCGCTCACGGCCATTGGCGTAGCGGAAGATCGCAGGCACCGGCGCGTTCCGCGGAAATTCGAAATACGTGAAGGTCCCGTCATCCCAGACACGGGTGGGGGTGAACTCGGTCCGCGCACTGGCACCGTAATTATAGTTCGGCGCTTGGGCCGCGATGGCACGCGTGGGCCGTGTATTGTCATCGGGGTAACGGAACTGCACCACGTAGAAGGTTGGGCTGCGGGTCTCCTGGACGTTGAAATAATAGCTGCGCCGGTTGGTATAGACGGTCACGTTGGTATGGACGCCGCGTGCAACGGGCTTGATCGCGAAGGCCTGCCCGCCCGGCACGCCGTCGATCTCGAAGCCCTCTGTGTCGCCAGCGATGATCGAGCGGATGCTTTCACCTTCGCCGAACTCGATGGTCGTCACATGGGTGAGCGACACGCTGAGACGGTAGACCTGACCTTCTTGATATGTTGCCAGCCGAACCCGACTGTCGTTGGGGCCGCCACGCGGGATAGCTTCGGCGAACGCAAAGAGCGGCAGTAGGGCAAATAAGCCAGAAACAAGGAACTTACTGATCAAACTAATTCTCCAATCTGTCGGAGCGGATGGAATATTCGAGGACCGTGAAGCCGAAGGGGTTGGTCCAGACCTCATCTATGGAGCGGCGGGTCTCGGGGCGGAACTCGAAGAGAAGCGTGGCGGTGAAGAGGCCTGTCTGGACACCATTGAGGGATGTCAGGCGCTTGCGCAGGCGAATGGTGGCGCGGTTTGTGCCGATCCGGTTGATGCTGAGGATTTCGACATCAAGCCTGGCATTGGGGCCATAGACCGTCGGCGGATAATTCTCGTTGGCGCTGTTCCAGATCTGGCGCAGCCCGCTCTCGGCAGCTCCGTCCGAGCGGCGCAGGACGCTGCGGATGCGCAGATCGTTGTCTAGCTGGTTGTAGACCTCCCGGTCGGTCACATAGCGGAAGACTTCCGCCTCGATGATCGCCTGGTTGGCGGTCACCGAGGAGGCGCCCACCGAGGCTTCGGGGAGTGCAAAGCCGGTGGCGGGATCATAGGGCACGACCACAGGCGGCGGATCAACATCGAGGATCGAGACAGCCGCGGCGCTCAGACAGCCGATGACACCGAAGACCAGGCCGATCAGGCCAAGGCGTTGCCAGAGCAGTTCGCGGCGCAAGGCACCGTAGACCAGTTCTTCCTCGATGATTTCTTGTTCACTCGCCACCATTCATGCCCCCACGATTACTCGGCCCGAAGGTCCGGCAAGGTGAAATCCATGAAGCGCTGTTCTTCGGCGATGGTGGCGGCATCGATGACGCCGCCGGTGCCATCGCCCACGGTCTGCACGGCCTCAAGCTGCCACATGGCGACCAGGGCGATGGCGAGCTCCGCCGTCACGCGGGTATTGAGATCGACGCTTTCCTTCAGCTCGTCCATGTCATCGATGAGCCCAACGAGCCGGTCGACACGTTCCAGCGACTGGCCGGCATCCTCATAGCTGTTCTGGGCAGCGGCCGAGACGAGCGCGCCGGTGGTGGCCTGCGTCGCCACGCGGTTGGCCCCGGGATTGCCGCTGGTGGCCATTTCCGAGAGGGTGTCATCGTCAAATCCGAGGTCGGCCAGTACCCGGTCCATTTGGGTTTCGATCTCGCCTGCGCCGGAGCCCGAGAGGCCCGAAAAATCCCCCGTCTTGATGGCCTCAATCGTCGCAAGGATGTCGCCGAACTCCTGATCGAGCAGGCCATTTAGCTCGTCTTCCATTTCCGTGCGGATGATCTCCGGCAGTTCGGCAAGACGGGTGAGCGCCTCATAGGTTCTTTGCAGTTCCGCGAGTTGATCCGTGAGAAGGCCGAGCTGTTCGCGGAGCTGCGTCAGCTGCTCGTTTTGCAGAATCTCGTCTTCGATCATCTGCCGGAGCTGCTGGATGTTCTGCGCGATGTTCTGGGTATCGACGACCGGCACGCCTTGCGCGAGGGCAGGGGAGAGAGCTCCCAGATGCAGGCCAATCCCAAGCGTTGTGGCCAAGGCAGTTCTCAGAAACTTCCGTCCCATCAGTCAATCTCCCTGATCGTGAATTCCATGAACGCGCCCTCTGCCATTCGGGCGCTGGCCTGGGCCAACTCCTCAGCAGAGAGGACGCGGGTGCGTGCCGCCTGAATTCGAATACGCGCGGCGACAAAGCGCACGAGTTCGGCGCGGGCATAGGTGTTGAGCGCGACGCTCTCCTGCACATCCTCGGTTTCGGAAATCCGTTCGACGATATCGCGGATGCGCAGGGCCGCCTGCCGGATCGCGGCGGGTGAGTTGCTGCCATAAAAGGCCGCGCCGTGGCCGGTGATCGAGAGGTTGGCGTTGGCCAGAAGCGCGGGATCGATCGTTCCGAGCGCTTCGATCCCGCCGATGCGGCTCAGATAGAGATTGTAGCGTTCAGGGATGACTGACACGTAGTGCTGGGTCTCGCGGAAGGGTGGCACGCCGCCATACTCGAAAACCCGGCCGGGTCCGGCGTTATAGGCCGCGAGGGCGTTGATGATGTTGCCATCGAAGGTGTTCAGCTGTGTTGCGAGATAGCGCGCGCCGCCATGCACCTGCAGGTAGGGGCTGTCGTAATATTCCGGGTTGATCCCGAGATCGCTGGCTGTGCCGGGCATGATCTGGGTGAGGCCGAAGGCCCCGACGGGCGAGCGCGCGCCGATGGTAAAGCGGCTTTCCTGCCAGATGAGCGCCTGCAGGAGGGCCCGCCATTGGACGGGGGAGAGACCCGCGCGGCCAACTCCCGCAAAGCCGCTGGTTTCCTGGGCGATGCGGATGATGAGCTGCTCGATGCTTTCTGCCGCATCCCCGAACATCTGTGCGCCGCCGGGATTGGGGTCGATCTCGGCATTGCCGTAGACCGCTTCGACGGAACGGGCTGGATCGCCGCTGCCGCTTTCCAGCCCAGAGACCATCGCCGGCAAGCCCTGACCGCCGAAGCTGGTCTGGGCATCGAGGATGCGTTGCAGGGTTTCCAGCTGCTCCCGTTCGATCTCGGCGATGAGTTCGCGCACTGCAAGTTTTTCGGCCTGAACAGCCAAGTCTGCCTCGCGATCGCCGGTCTCGACGATGTCACGCGCGGTCAGCCCACTGTCATTGGTCGGCACGCCTTGAGACAAGGCGAGACCGGGCAGCAGGCAAAGTGCCAGGATATGAGGCAGGCTAGACTTCAATGTCGCCCTCCGGCGCATCTAGAGGCGTAAAGGTGCAATCAGGCGCGACAGGTGCCGTGGACGCGAGGAATGTGAAGCAGTTCGCCTGCGGTTCCTGGTACTGGGCGCAGGAGGCCAAAGCGCCGAGCGCGGTGAGAAGAAACAGGGTACGAATCATGAAAGCCTCCAAAAGTCTGGGCGGTCGCGGTAATCGGCGCCCACGAGCGCCTCGCCTTTTTCCATGCCGCCGAGGATGGTGAGATTGGGCCCGAGGGCGCTCAGATCGGCATCGACGACAATCGAGCCCTGGTCGTCGCGGATGAGCGCAAGGCGGCTGTCGCTGCCCGTGTTGAGAAGCACATCGAGTTCCTTCTCATAGAGGTTCAGCATCGCGTAATCCGCTGCATTGGCGCGAATATTGGGAAGCAGAATCTGCGTCGGTACGGCCTCGACGATGGTCTTGCCGGTCCGGGTGCGCTCGAGCTGGCTGGCGTATTGCGTCATCATCACAGCGACGGTGTTCTGTTTGCGTGCGGTCACGAGCCAGTTCGACAGCCGCTCGGCGAAATACGCGTTGTCGAGCGCCTTCCAGGCCTCGTCGATGACGATGATGGTGGGGCGGCGGTCCTCGATTTCGCGCTCGACCCGGCGGAAGAGATAGGAGAGGACCGCCATCCGCTCCTTGTCGGCCTCGCTGTCGAGAATACCGGTGAGATCGAAGCCCACCACATCGCCTTTCAGCGAGAACGTGTCTTCCAGGGTCTGTCCGAAGATCCAGCCGTAGCGACCGTCTTCGGTCCACTCGAGCAGGCGCTGGTGCAGATCGCCACCATCATCGGTCGATACGAACAGCGATGCGAAATCCCGCCAGTTCCGCAGGGCCGGATTGGTGGCCTGGGCATTCTGGCGCACGACCTCCTGGATGCGGTTGGTCTGCGCCGGGGTCAGGGGCTTGTCGGCGCGGTAGAGCAGGGTTGTGAGCCAGTCCGAGAGCCAGGCGGTGCCGCGCGCATCGGTCTCTGTCCAGAGCGGGTTGAGACCCGTGGGCTGGCCGGCGTTCAGGGAGGCGTAGCGCCCGCCATTGGCGCGCACCGCCATCTCCATGCCTAGACGGTAATCGAAGACGAAGATCCGGGCGCCCGCGCGACGGGCCTGGGTCATCAGAAAGGCTGACAGCACCGATTTGCCGGACCCGGGCCGCCCCATGATCAGGGTATGGCCGCTGGTCGGTTCTTTGTCGGGCGATCCCTGCTCGTGATAGGAAAACCGATAGGCGCTCTGCTCCGGCGTGGGCAAATATGTGACGACCCGGCCCCAGGGGGTAAGTGCTGCAGGTTTGCCGAGCTGTGTCCGGTGGAAGGCCGCAAAATCCGCGAAGTTGCGGTTGGTGACGGCGCTGGCGCGGACGCGCTTTGGCTGGTTGCCGGGGTGCTGGCTGAGGTAATGCGCCTTGGCCGCGACCCGCTCGCCAATCATCTTCACGCCTTCGGCGGCGGCGGCGTTGACGATCTCGGCGCTGAGCGTTTGCAATTCATCCAGCGTATCGCAGAAGATCGTCACGACCATATGGTGTTCGCCAAAGCTCTGGCGCTTGGCCTCGAGATCATCGGCGGCGATGTCGAGGGCTTCCATGAGCGAAAGGGCGGCGTCCTGGCTGGCCTGCATCTGCCGCTTTTGCCGCTTGATGCGGCCCGCCATGAGGTTCGAATTGATCGGCGTGAAGGAATGCGTGACGATCATGTCGACCGGCAGGTTCAGCATGTCGAACATAGTGCAGGAGGTGGCCTCGGAGTATTCGCCGATGGTGAAACTCTTGCCGTAGCGATGTCCCACGACGCCTTCGGAGAGCTCGAAGTGATCTCCGTGAAACGTCACCCGGGTATTGGCAATGTTGAAGGACAGGAAGCCGTAGGTGTTTGCCGGATAGAGCGGCAGTTCCGTTCCCGTGTTGAGCGCCCCCAGAAACCCGATCAACTCGCCACTCTTGGCCGTGAGCACGCGCGGATTCAATTCCGTCAGGCCTGACAGGAAGACACTCACGGCCTCGCCAAGACGGCGCAGGCGCTTCTCGGTTGCTTCCTTGAGGCGATCCGGCGCGCTTCGGTTCAGGAAGGGCAGGACGCTTTTCGGAGGCGGGCGATGGATCACCGTGAGGGTCAGGGTCTTGTCGCGCAAACCGCTTGAGGCGAGTTTCGCGCGCCAAAGCCGATCCACCTCGCCCGCAAAACTGTCGTCGCGCACGAGCTCGAGGTCCGGCGTGATCGCCTTGGAGACCTTATGGACGTAGTAGCTGAACTCCGGTCCCAGTTGCGCGATGATCCGGGCAAAAAGCGCCGTCACCTTGTCGAGATAGGCGTCATCCGTCGTGTAGCTGTTGACCCCGTCGAGCCGGATGCACTGGAAAAGCTCGTTCACGCGCGTGCGAACGGTGCGGTCATCGACCAGGCTGACGTAAGGCAGCATATGCGCGAGGCGGGTTTCGCGGGCATACCAGTCCGGCGTCATCGTGCGGAGATCAAGGGCAGCATCACGGGGCATAGCTGTCACCGCCGTGGAAAGACCGGTTCCGCGTCGGCGGGGTTTCCTGCAGCGCCGTCATCATCACGTCGATGAAGCGCGGATCCCAATCCGCGGCCTTCCAAAGCACGGGATAGAGCGGGGCGGCCACGCCCAGCACGGCAATGTGCTGGACCCAGACAAAGAGCAGCACCGAACCGAAGAGCCAGACCATCGCGTACATGATGGGCAGGCCCAGGAGCTTCGGCGGGCGCACGAGGCCCAGAAAGAGGGGCGAGCGCTCAGCCACCGGCAAAGACCGCGGCCACGATCGTGGGAGCGGCGGCAACGCCAGCAATGCCGACAAGAACCCAAAGCGCTTGGCGCAGATCGATGATGTTGAAGAACCAGCTCAGGAAGACGCCCAGCACGGCCAGCGTCGCGATGACAACGCCAAGCGGACCGGTCAGCGCATCGACAATGCCCTGCAACAAGCTCTGGATCGGGGAGAGATCGATGCTTTGAGCAAGCGCAGGCTCTGCGACGAGCAGGAAGAGAGCGAGCGACGCAATAAACAGGTTAGATATGTGCTTCATGAATTTGATCCTTCCAATCGGGCCACGACGGCCATGACACGGGTCACATGGTTCTGGGTTTCTCTGTAGGGGGGAATGCCGCCGTACTGGCGGACCGCATCCGGTCCGGCGTTGTAGGCTGCGAGCGCGAGCCGCGGATCGCCGAATGCCTCCAGCATCATCGCGAGGTAGCGGGCGGAACCGTCTAGGTTCTGAATAGGATCACGCGGGTCGACACCGAGGTCGCGCGCCGTCGCTGGCATCAATTGACCAAGGCCAATGGCGCCTGCACTCGAGACCGCATCCTGCCGGTAGGCGCTCTCCACCTCGATATTGGCCCGGTAGAGGGTTAGCCAATCGCGAACCGAGAGCTCCGCGCCGCGTAGCCCGGGATGCCCGGCATAGCGAAAGGCGGTGGCCTCGATGGCAGTGAGGATATCGGCGCGGGGTACGGGCGCAGGCCGTGAGAGGGCTGCCAATTGGATGTCGTCTGGCTCACCATCCCGTTCGCCAAAGATTGCCAGATCATCGGCCGCTGAACCTTGTCCAATGCCGTCATTGTAATTGCGGGCAAAGCTGTCCTGGGAGCGGGATGGGGTCAGAGAGCCGTCGCTCTCCATGACCAGCACCATCTGCGCGGAGGCGGGACCCACGAGATAACAGAAAAGGAGAAGGCTACTTGCTGCCGTCCTTGTCGGTTTTAGCCAGCTTGTGCGTCGTCCGCTGGCCTTCTTCGAGCGGGACATCGGCATGGGAGAAGCCGATCCCGATGAGGAAGGACACCACGCCCGTGATGGTTTTGAATTCGCGGATCTTGATGTCGTTATAGGTCGTCCGGGTGCGCGCAGTGACGAGGAGTTTTTCCACGCCCTCGTCAGAGACCACACGCATGATCCAGACCCCATAATAGCTGGGGCCCTTCTTATGTGCCGACTCCTGGCACAGGATTTCAGCGCTATAGCCGCTTTCCACGAGTTCGCGGAAACGTGCTTCCGTAACCACATTTGGTGCTTCGATGTCCCAGTTCATGGCCCGGCTCACGCTTTCTTCAAACGCGCAACGCCCGGGCATTCCCACTTGAAGCCCAGAGTTACGATAGTATATTATTAACCGCAAGATATAATGCGGCAGATACGGCTGTATCTCGGTTACTCAAACTCTAGGCACGGCCATTGGCGTCTATCAAGGAAAATAGGGGTTTCAGAAACCTGAGGTTGAGCCGATGGGTGGGCATGCAGTCTGTAGCACTGCTTTTGCTCGTTCCGGCTGCAAGCCAGGCGGAAACCTGTCTCGCCCCGTCCCGGCCCTTCGTGCCAAGCGATTCGCAAGCGGCCAGGGACTATGCTGACATCATCCGCCAAGACTTCGAGGCCTATATCACAGGCATTCAGGACTACTTCCGCTGCCTCGAGCTGGAGCGTGCGCGTGCTTTCGAGGAAGCCCGCGAAGTCAGTCAGGACTATGGTCGGTTTCTTGAACTGGTGGGGGATTGATGGGCCTCTGGGCATGCACCAGACTTGCATCCCTTGGAAACCAGACGCCGATAACACCCTCAAATATCTACTTTTTAGATAACAGATTTCATCCGCTAGCGACGTCACAAAAGGTATGTGACGCGTGGCGAAAACAATCTGGAGTACCGGGCATCTGGCCCTTTGTCGGTCTTTGGTCGAGGCTCGAAATAGAGCGGGTCTGGGGCAAAAGGATTTGGCGGACAGGCTCGACTGTCATCAATCGCTCGTGGCGCGCATTGAAAGTGGCCAGCGACGGATCGACGTCGTCGAGTTCATCGTATTGTCCCGAGCGCTTGGCTTCGACTTATCCGAGGTTCTGGCGATCGTCGAAGCCGCCACGGAGCCCGACCACAAGATTTGAGAGCAAAGAAATTTTCGGGGCGAACCGCGTTGGATGCCCCCTCGTGAGATCAGCTACCTCAAGAAAGAGCAGTTAGCCAACATCCAACACGTGCGGCCTACGGCGCGAGTGAGCGCCTTATGACACCATGCCGCAAATTCAGCGCCACAGTGCAGGAAGTCAGTAAACAGTGAACGAGGATAACGGTGAAGGCGTCGCGATCGCCAATCTGATCGGGACCGATGGGTGCAGCATTGTTGGTTGGGTTTATCGCTGGAGTATAGGCACGCATGCGGTGATGTGGGACATCCAGGGACCCCAGCCGGTATCGGAAATCCGGCCGGATATCAGTGATGAACAGAAACAGGAACTCGACTTCGATGCACTCACGCGGATCGGAAGAGGCGACGGTGGATAGGCTTGTCGGGTAGCAGCCAGCACATTTGGATGGAAGTGGTCCGCTAGCACACCGGACATTGGAGAAGATGGCAGCGAAGGTCGGCAAAGAGCCCATTGTACCCAATGCTGCACTTCGTATTTATGAGCGAGAACCGCGCATTGCTGCCGTTTGCCATCGCTAAGGCGACCCACAACCGACGTTCATTACAATCGCAATGAATTGCGGCTCTATTCCAACCTGTACCTTCCAAGTTGCTTTGGTCGCAAGCCGTGTCCGAAGAGCATCGCCTCAATCAACTCGGATCCCTGAAATCCAACATATTGCCCACGCCGTGAGTTGAGCATCTTTCGATGCATCAGTCACTCTGAACAGAGTCCTAAGCCCAATCTTGCCCAACTTGGCTTCAAGTCCGTGAAGCTTCGAACGCTGCCCAAGCTTTCTCGAACGCGTCGAAGTCAAAACCGTCGGCACGGGCGGGATCCAGAACCTGCTTTTCGGTGTCGAGCAGCTTGTGGATCGCGTCTTCGAGCATCGGCATGACCTCGGGCGGGATGACCAAGGCACCATGGCGGTCGGCATGGACCAGATCACCGTCGCGCACTTTCATGCCGAAGATCTCGACCTTAGTGCCGATCTCTTTCACATGGACGAAACCGTGCGACGGGCCAATCGAGCCCGCAACTACGGGGAAGCCTTCGGGCAGATCGCCGAGGTCGCGCATCACGCCGTTGGTCAGTGCGCCTGAGATGCCGAATCCTTTGTGGACTGTCGTGTTGATCTCGCCCCAATAGGCCCCGATGGCGTGGGGATAGTCCAAGTCCTCGACCACCGTGACGGCCGGGCGCGGGCCTTCGGACATGTGGCGGTAGTAGTTCATGCGCCGCTCTCTGATAACTTCGGGCGCTTCTTCGGGCGGGTTCACTGCGGCGATTTTCGCGGTCCGCGCATAGCCCACCATTGCCCCACCATCGGGGTCAGAACACAGCATGGTACCGCGGGTGAAGGAGATGAAGCCGCGTTTGCCTTGGGCCACTTCGATGGCATTGCAAACTGTGGGCGTGTCGACTTTTTGCAGAAGGGCAAGTAGGGATGGGGTCATAGGGCCTCCAACCAGCGGGACAGGGCCGCTGTGGTTTCTTGGGGTTGTTCCAGCGTGGGCAGGTGGCCCGCGTCTTCGATGATCTCAAGCGTGCTGTGGGGCATGAGGTCATACATCAGTTCATGGCGTGAGACAGGGCACAGCGTGTCATCCCGCCCGCACAGCACAAGCGCGGGGCCAGTGAAGGCGCGCAGCGTATCCGTCTGGTCGGGGCGATCGCGCAGGGCTTTGGACTGATTCACAAACACCTCTGCCCCCAGATCCGTCGCCATCGCCATGCACAGGTCCAGAATGGCCCCGCGATTGGGTCCATCGGTCAGGTAGTTCGGCTTCATTTCATCCCGCATCACACGGCGTAGCTCGCCGTTTTCAGCGGCAGCGATCTGAGGGGCGCGGCGGGCTTTCACCTCGTCCTTCTCGGCCAAGGGGTTGGTGTCCATCAGGGCGATCCCGACCACGCGTTCGGGGGCTTGGCGCAGGACCTCCATCGCCAGAATGCCGCCCATCGACAGACCCGCCATGGCGAAGCGCGGCGGCGCGTAGCGCAGCACATCCCCGGCCAGCGCGGACATGTTGTCATGCGCGCCCATCGGCATGATCATCAGGCGAGTGCGCCCGGACAGCGCGTCGATCTGCGGCCCAAACAGGCGCGCGTCGCACATCATGCCAGGCAGCAGGATCAGAGGCGTCATTTGACCAATCTCGCCCCATCGGACAGTGATTTCAGCTTGGCGTAGGCAATGTCGGGGTCAACCGCGCCGAATCCCGCAAATGTCCCAAAGCCGCAATCCGACCCGGCAATCACACGGTCTGCACCCACGATGTCGACAAAGCGCGTGATGCGTTCGGCGACCAGTTCTGGGTGTTCCACGAAGTTGGTTGTCGTATCGACCACGCCCGGCACCAGCACCTTATCATCCGGGATGTCCCCCTTGCGGTCGCGGAAGGTGGTCCATTCGTGACCGTGGCGCGGGTTTGAGGTTTCAAACAGCACATAGCGCGATTTGGTTGCCATCAGCGTATCGAACATTTTGGACATGGGAATGTCGCAGCAATGCGGGCCTTCATAGTTGCCCCAGCAGATATGTACGCGCACCTTGTCAGCAGGCACGTCGGACAGCGCGTGGTTCAGCGCCTCGACATGCATATTGGCGACCTTGATGAACTCTTCATCCGACAAGTCAGTAAACAGCATGTGGCGCGACAGGGCCAGATCGGGGCAGTCTAGTTGCAGGTCCAGACCCGAGGCAACGATGGTCTCGTATTCCGCCTTCATCGCGTCGGCGAGCGCGGCCAGATAGGCCTCGCGGTTCTTATAATAATCGTTCTGCAGAAACAGAGAGATCACACCGGGCGAGGCCGCATTCATAAAGCCCCGCTCCGCGCCATGTTCGGCCATCGCAGCCTTCAGATTGGCGATGTCCTTTTCCAGCTCGCCCTGCCCTTTTGACGTGACCTCGCCCACGCACATGGGGCGTGCATACTGGGGCGTGCCACCGTCGTCTGCCAAGCGCTTCAGAAATCCGGGGAACATCTTCAGATCGGCGGGGGCATTGCGCGGGCTATCGCCTGCAAAGCCAGTGTAGCGGTCCTTCACATAGGTCGCATAGGAGATCTTCGAGGTCTCTCCATCGGACACGATGTCGACCCCGGCCTCGACCTGTTTGCGTACGGTGTCCGACACCGCAGCGGTCATGCAGGCGTCGAACGCGGCTTGGTTGAACGGTTGTTCATTCTCACGGGCGAAGATGAAATCGACCACATCCTGCGAGCGTGGGAGGGAGCCCACATGGGTCGTTTTGATACGTGTCATATTGGGGCTCCTTCCCATTGGTTTCAGATCAATTGCCGGTCCAGGTGGCACCTGCCGGATCATCCGTGGCGGTGATGCGGTACAGCCCCGCCTCGCCCGTCATGGACGGTGCTGCCGAGTAGCTCTCGCCGGGCAAAACCAGAACGGTGTCACCGTTGGACACGGTGGTGATCACGTCATTCACCGACACGCGCCAGTGGCCACGTGCGGGCATCAGGACCACCGGTTGGTCGGCGGTGATCGCCTCGGTCTGGGCCGAGCCACGCGCCAGGAACTCGACCTCGAACCCCGGTTTATCCTTGATGACGGCATCTTCGCCGATGACCTTCGCAGGCGCTTTGGCCGCAAGGGCCGCCAGATCCCAGTAACGGGCAACATAGTGGCCGATCACTGCGTCGACGGGCACCTCGGGATAGTCCTTCAGCTGCTCGTCGGTCAGCAGCGGCATCTGGGCCACGTTATGGGGCAACTCCTCGCCCTTTTTGCTGTCATAGAGCACGCCGTTTTCGCCCAGCATCAAGCCGTGCGCCTGAGCATCTTGGATGACATGCGGGGCCCAAGTCACGCCACCGCCCGCATCATCACCGCCAAGGATCGACATGATCATTCCATAATCAACGCCCACGTTCTCAAACCCACGGAAGATGCCGGTTGGAATGTTGAAGATGTCGCCTTCCTCGGCAATGAACTCGCCAGCGGTGCCGTGCAGGCCCCAGAAGAAGCGCCAGCGGCCTTTGGCCACGAAAAACACCTCGGCGGTGGTGTGGCTGTGCAAGCTGTTGCGGCATTTCGGAGGCTGCCCTGCCGCGCCAATGTTGAAGCCAACCTTGTCCGTGATGTGGACATGTTGGTCGGGGCTTTCCGACACGCCGCCGCCGATGATGGTGAAGTTTTCCTTCTGGTCCGAGCCCGGTGTGTGGGCGTCGATGAAGGCGGTTTTACAGGGTTGCAGTTCGCCGTAACGAACGATGCGGGATTGGATGGTGCTCATATCTTTGGTCCTTTCATGTGCTGAGATTTGGGGGGCAAATCTCAGCTCCGGGCGGGCGATTGTTCAGCCGCCGTGCCCGCAAGGCTGCTCGAAAGCAGTGGAACCTACGGGTCGCCTGACTGGCATCCAGATATGAAATCCGGGTCGTCATTTAGAGATTACCGGTGTGCAGCAGGATCTGCTTCCAGACCGAGGTTTCGTCGAACAGGGTCCATTCGCTACGCAGTTTGACCTGACCGGGCAGGACCGCGCCGAACTCGGCATGGCTGGCGCCCATCACATGCACGCGCGCCCCGGTCGGACGTCCGAATGCGCCCCAGCCGTCATGCGTGCCGGTCAGGCTCCATCGAATGGCCGAGCGGGGCGGCATATGCGCGTCGTCGCGGCCAATCTGGTGGTGGATTTCAAACGTCGCAGACGGGAAGGATGCGCGCAGACCCATCCAGAAGCGTTCAACGGGATCCCAGCCGTGGCCAGTCACTCCGCCCGCAAATTCAGCCTGAACCGCGCGGTCATATTCCGCTTTGATCACGGTAATGTCGGCATTCATGATGCGGGTCAGGATGTCTGCGTGGCGACTTCCCCATTCATTGTCATTGCCGCGACCCTTATAGGGACCGGGCTGGTCGATCTCGGGCGTGAAAGGTTTGACGCAAGCCTCGGGTCCGCCCTCGCGGGTAATCAGATCACGGGCGTAACCCACCACATCCCAACCCATTTGCCGTACAATTGCACCCTGATCGCGGATCAGCCATTCATCGTCGATGGCGTTGTTCTTGGCATGACAGTCCGCAATTACGCGATAGGCCAAACGTTTGCCAGTTGCTGCCCCATAGACGCCATCCCCCAGATGGGTCGCCGTGGTCAGGATCCGGTGCGAGGACAACATCCCATCCTCGGGCGTGCCGGACCAGATCACATCCTCGCCCAACAGCTCTCGATCGGGAAACTCTGCAAGGGTCGCCATGGTGGCGCCAATCACGCTTTCATTGCCGATCACCACGCTGCCGGGGCTGCGCACCACGATCTTGGGCGCATAGTAGTCGTGCAGCGTGGCCAGACCGCGATCTTCCCAGATCTCTTTGGTGATCCCGATAATGTAGTCTGGGAAATCCCTGAACTTGGGGTCAAAGCCCTTCATTGCTCCATCCTTTTGGGTTTGCGGGCGGATCCGCGCACGATCAATGGCCCTTCGATGGCCTCGCGTCGCAGTTCAGCGTTCTGTGGGTTTTCGATATGGTGCATCAGCGCCGAGACGGTGGCGTCCACCATGCGGTTTACGGGCTGTCGTATCGTGGTCAGGTCATACGCCCCCCACGCGGCCATCGGCACATCGTCATAGCCGATAACCGAGACGTCATTGCCGACCACAACGCCCTTGGCGCGCAGCGTATCAATCACAGCAAAGGCCATGTGATCATTGCCAACGAAAATGGCGTCCGGGTTGTGATCACGCAGCAGGGTTTCGGTGCACGCGATGGCCACATCACGCTTGTACATCCCGTCCAGCGTGGCAACTGACGCGGCACCGGCATCGGCGAGGGCGGCGTTGAAACCTTGTTTCCGTTCACGCCCGGTCGAACTGCCTTGCCAGCCCGAGATATGCGCAATCCGTTCATGGCCAGCCTCGAGCAGAAATTCTGCCACCTGTCGCCCACCCGCAATGTTGTCCGAGGTCACCTCGACAAAGGGGCTGTTGTCTTGGCCCCTGTTGAACAGCACTACCGGAATGCCGGCTTGCGTGGCGCGTTCCGCCAAGTCCGACGACAAAGAGACCGAGGCCGCCACGATCCCATCCACCTGATAATCCATCAGGTCTTGAATCACTCCGTCGATTCCGTCTGTCGAGTTTGGCGCCGTGAAAATCAGGATGTGATAGCCCTGCTCTTGAAGTGCATTGGACAGCTTCTCCAGCACGATCGGGTAGAACTGGTTTTCCAGATACGCGACCACCAGCCCGATGATGCGCGACCGCCCTGACACCATCGCGCGCGCCAGAACATTGGGGCGATAGCCCAGTTCCGCTGCGGCCTTGCGTACCTTCTCGATCGTTTTCTTCGACGCAGACGCGCCGGGTGTATAGACGCGGCTGACCGCAGACTGGCTGACGCCAGCGCGTTCGGCAACTTCGGCGGATGTGACCTTGAGCTTCATTCTGCCGTCCACCCCCCATCGATCATAAGCGCGGTTCCGGTGATCAAGCTGGACGCTTCGGAGGCCAGGAACACCACCCCGCCCATAATGTCCTCGACCTGACCAATGCGGCCAAGTTTGATCTTGTCCTCGATCCAAGCGCGGCGTTCGGGGCGATCAAAGGTCGATTGGGTCAGAGGGGTGACGATGAAGGTCGGACAGATCGTGTTGATCCGAATGCCCTTCTTGCCCCACTCGATCGCCATCGACTTGGTGAACCCTTCCACAGCGTGCTTGGTGGCGGAATAAACAGCACGGTCCAGACCGCCAACCTTGGCCATCTGGCTTGAGATATTGATCAGAGATCCGGGTTTCCCCGCCGCGATCAACCCCTTGGCCACGGCCTGCGTCAGGAAATAGGCCCCCTTGATGTTCAGCCCCGCGACCGCATCGAAATCATCTTCCGAGGTGTCTTCGGCTGGCGTGTGACGCGCCAACCCGGCCGAGTTCACCAACACGTCAAACGGCCCATGCTCCGCCACCGCAGCTTGCGTGGCCGCCACATCCGACACATCCATCGCCAGCGCTTTGGCTGCGAAACCAGCGTCTTTCAACTGCGCGACCAGATCTTCCAACGCCTCAGCACGGCGCGCGGCGACAGTGACCTCGGCGCCCGCTTCGGCCAGTGCCACGGCGCAGGCCAAGCCGATCCCCGAACTGGCCCCGGCGACCAATGCGCGTTTTCCGTCCAGTCGGAAAGAAGGGGTCTTGGGCAGGGTCATGTCTGGTCTCCGGTCGTAGTAATTCTGCCCGTTGGTCGGGCCTTGTTGAACATGCGCATACGTGCCAGCACATCCACACCCAACTGGTCGAAAATGTCCAGCAGGTCGACCAGTACCCAGTTTTCGCGGATCAGCCCCTCTTCCATGCGCCAGAAATCCAACGAGCGCAGAGTGATTTCTTGCCCAGCGGGCGCGATCCCCAACCAGCCATCACCGCTGATCGTTTGTTTCATGTTGGGCCAGCCCGTAACGGCGGCATAGTCGCCATCCCCGAAGAAGTGGAACGTCAACGCATCATCATGGGCGCCGCGATCAGGCATGGCAGCCAAAAACGGAATCTGGTGCCAGTTGCGAAAGCCCTCGACGCCACGCGCGGTGCCGATCCCGGCCGGGCCATACCAGTTGAACCGTGGATGCCAGAAGCGCTCCATCTCCATAACTTCGGGGCCACCTTGCGCCGGGTGCCGAACTAAATGTGCCAGCATATCAACGATATGGTCACAAGATGCCTTGGCCCGCGCGGCGTCCCAGGGGCCGGCCACGAACCCGTCTTGCGTTGCAGGTCCGGGGACGAGCATCTCGCGCCCCAGCGACGGAGCCATAGGCCACGCCCCGGCCTGCATCATCAGTTCCGGGACGTCCCAGATCGCTTGCACTTCGACAACCTTGTCGCCCTCAAAGCGATAGAACTCGTGAAAGCGCATATGCGCCAAATGGCCGGTCGGTGGAATGTCCAGCCAAGGCGCCATAAACGTCCCCACATAGTGCCCGCCGCACCCGACCCAATCACAGCCGTGATCATCCACGCCCGCCATCACGATCCAATCGCGCCGTTCCAAATCGGGCATCGCAGATAAGAGCGGCGCATAGGCCGCGTCATAAACCGCCCCTGCCCCCCGCAGAGAGCCGATGGGATGACACAGACGGATCTCGGCATCCTCGACCAGAAGCCCTTCAAGAGCCTTCCGAACCGACATCGCAGAGAAATCCCGCATCGCTGCACGCAGGGGCGCAATCAATTGCTTGTGGCGGCTATGACGATCCATCTTTCCTCTTGCTCAAAATACCTCGGGGAGCGCGAGGGGCAGCGCCCCTCGTTCCCGAGCTCTCCTCACTCAGCAGCGTCACGATAGGGCGCGCCTTCGCCATAGGGGACGTTGATCCCGCCATAACGACGCACCCGCACGTTGCACTGCTCGGCGTGCCCAACAAAGCCTTCAAGCATGCACAGACGCGAGCCGTACTCGCCGATCAGCGTCGCGGCCTCGTCGGTGGTTACTTTCTGATAGCTGTGCGTTTTCAAAAACTTGCCAACCCACAGACCACCGGTATAGCGCCCCGCCTTCTTGGTCGGCAGCGTGTGGTTGGTGCCGATCACCTTGTCCCCATTGGCCACGTTGGTGCGCGGGCCAAGGAACAGCGCGCCATAGCAGGTCATGTTTTCAAGGAACCAGTCGTCGCGATCGGTCATGACCTGCACGTGCTCCGAGGCGATGTCGTCGGCGACGGCCAACATCTCGTCATAAGTGTCACACAGGATCACCTCGCCATATTCTTCCCAGCTAACCCGCGCGGTGCCAGCGGTGGGCAGGATGTCTAGGATGCGGTCGATCTCGGACAGGGTCTCCTCGGCCAGGGTCCGTGAGTTGGTGACAAGCACAGCAGGAGAGTTATATCCGTGCTCTGCCTGACCCAGCAGATCGGTGGCGCATAGTTCGGCGTCCACCGTGTCATCTGCAATCACCATGGTCTCGGTCGGGCCGGCGAACAGATCGATACCGACGCGGCCAAACAGTTGACGCTTGGCTTCTGCCACGAAGGCGTTGCCGGGGCCGACCAACAGGTGCACGGGCGCAATGGTTTCGGTGCCAATCGCCATCGCACCGACGGCCTGAATGCCCCCCAGAACATAGATCTCATCCGCGCCGCCCAAATGCATGGCGGCGATCACGGCGGGGTTCGGTTCACCATTGAACGGCGGCGTGCACGCAATGATGCGCGGCACGCCGGCCACCTTTGCCGTGGCGACCGACATATGCGCCGATGCGACCATCGGGAACTTGCCGCCGGGCACATAGCAGCCCACCGATTGTACCGGAATGTTCTTGTGGCCAAGGATCACACCGGGAAGGGTTTCGACCTCGATATCCAGCATGCTGTCGCGCTGCGCCTGGGCGAAGTTTGTCACTTGTTCTTGGGCAAAGCGAATGTCAGCCATTTCCTGATCCGAGACCTTGGCGATGATGGACGCGATCTCGTCTTCAGACAGGCGATAGCTGGGGCGGTCATAACTGTCGAACTTAACCGCCAGCTCGTGCACCGCCGTGTCGCCACGCGTCTCGATGTCTTTCAGCGTGGCGGCGACAACGGCCGCCGTCTTGGCGTCATCCTCGGCACGGTCGGCTTCGGGTTTGCCACGTTTGAGATATTCAATAGCCATCATCTTCTTCCTTACTTGTCGGGGCGCGGCGCTACTTTTTCGCCGCGATCGAATGCTTCCCAGCCTTCGCCTTTGAAAATATCGACGCCCAGCTGTGCGGCGACGTGGGCGAAATCGACATTCACCCAATTGTCGACGATCTTGCCGTCGACGACTTTCCAGAAATCCATGTACCGGATCTCGACTCGCTTGCCGGTTGGTGCGATGCCCAGAAACTCGCCGGAATGAGTGGCTTCCTGACGCCCGAAGGCGGCGGCCCATTCACCCATATAGAGGCGCGCTTCGTCGATGCAGGTTTTGTCCGAAAACGCGGCTTGGAACGGGCGCTGCCAGTTGTCCTGGAACTCTTGCAGGCCGGTCTTGGTGCCGCAGCCTTGGTTGCCCATCCAGCGGAATCCTTGGGCGAAAAAGTCGCCAATGTCGTCGATGCGGTGGTCGTTTAGACCGTCCACCATGGTTTCAATCACCTGTCGGGTTTCATCGGTTTTGCTCATGTCGGTGTCGCGCGTCAGCACGGCTTGTTCGGGGCGGGAGCCTTTCATCGGGCCTCTCCTTTCAGAATGCGTTGGGATTGTGAGGGGGTGACACGCACCCCGATCAGAAAATCCCGTGGCATTCTGTTCAACGCCGGGTAGCGTGCTCCGGCGGGTTTGCGTGCGGAACTGCTCATGCTGCGTCCTCCGCGATCCCGGAGTGCGGTATGACCCGCATCCCAGTGATATGTGGCCAGCCGCCGCTCATTTGACCGCCGGCAGTACGTCGAACCCGAACTGCAACAACGCATGGGGAACATCGACAAACACCCAGTTCTCGACCAGCAGATCGCCCTCACGACGCCACCAGTCACTGACCCGGAACAGTACCCGTTCATTGGTCGGGCCGAAGCCCATGAACGGTTTGACATTGACACCGGTCAGCGAAGGCCACCCACCGGAGCAGGTGTAGTCGCCCTCTCCGTAGCGGGTGAAGTGCCGTGTCATGCCATTATTCGCGGACCCGCCCGACCAGCCTTCGAACTGGCTTTCGAACGGCACCTGGAACGACCGGAAATGGTCGATCCCGATGTACGAGCCCCAAGCACCCGGGCCGTACCACATCATGTTTTCGTGCCAATACGGCCGCCAGGCCTCGTCTTCAGTGGCAAGTCCCGACAACATGTCGGTGACAATCTGATAGCTTTTCCGCCCCGCGTCGGCATCCATCTCGCCACGCTTGATGCCGTCTTGTGAAGCTGGGCCTTGAACCAACCCGGTATGGCCGTACTCATCGCCGGGAACATAGCTGAGCGGCCACTGCCCGCAGGAGTTCATCAGCTCCGGAATGTCGAGGAAGATGTAGCTCTCGACCGCCTTGCCACCTTCCACCCGGAAAAACTCGCCGAACCGCAGATAGGTGAGCTTGTCGGTGGCGCGGATACCGATCCAGTCGCGGGCGAAATGACCGACATAATAACCGGTGGCGCTGACCCAGGTTGCGCCTTCGAACTCGCCAGTCATAGCGACATACTGACGGCGATATAGGCCCTCGAATGCCGCACGCAAAGGCTTCAGGAAATGTTCGCAATAGGCGTCGGCCCCTGCGATCTCATTGAACGGATGTACGATGTTGATTTTTGCGTCTGCTGCAAAGAAACGCTGCGCGGCGGCGTCAAAATCGCCGGGATGCTGCAACGCATCGGAATAGGCGAAGTAGGTGGTTTTGGCGGAAGACATCAGTCTTGGTCCTCGTGATAGGTACGGAATTGCGTGCGTGTGATCGACGTCACGCAACCCGGACCCGCCCGCATCTGCGCAAACGGAATCCGCCCTGGTCGCCGCGCACGAACAGCCGCCAGGGACAGTCTGGCTGTTCGTCCATGGGCGAAAACGGATTGAGATTCAAAACACTCCACTTTGGTCAGCCTTTCACCGCGCCAGCAGTCAGGCCGCCGACGATCTGGCGCTGGAAGAACATCACCAGAATGAATAGCGGCACAGTGGCCGAGACCACGGCAGCAACGGCAAACATCACGTTACCTTCGGTTTGGGTGGTGCCAAGGAAGGCTGCAATGGCCGGAACCATGGTGCGGTTGCTTTCAGACAGCAGCATCGCCCCCACAGCGAAGTCGTTATAGGCCAGCAGGAAACTGAACAGGCCCGTGGTGATAACACCCGGCCACATCACAGGAATGATCACCCGGCGAAAGGCTTGGAACTGGTTGCAGCCATCTACTTTGGCGCTTTCATCAAGCTCGCTCGGAATGTTCTTGAAGAACGAGTGCAGCATCCACAGGGTAAACGGCTGGTTGATCGCCACCAACACGATGATCGTGGTCGGCAGGATGCCCCAAACGTTCCACTCGAAGAACGGCAGCAGGTAACCGGCAACCAGAGTGATCGGCGGCATGGCGCGGAAGATCAGCGCCGTGATCAGCAGCCAGAACGTGTAGTTATAGGTGGAACGCGACAGGGCATACCCCCCCAGCGTCCCAATGGTCAGCGAAATGGTGACCACGAAGAAGCACACGAGGCCCGTGTTCAGCACATTTCGCCAGAACTCTTCCTGGATCCATGCTCCGGCATAACCGGTATCGGTAAAGGCCGAGCCGTAAACGGCTTTCGTACGTTCGCCGGTGATCGCGTTGGTCCAGTCGGCGATCGAGAAGAAGTCGAGTTCGACTTTGAACGACCCCCAGACCGTCCAGGCGAAGGGAAACGCCGCCAGGATGAACCAGAAGATGACGAAAAGGGATGACGCGATCCTCAAACCCTTGGGCATTCTTTGTGCGCGGCTGGCCATGTTATCGTGCTCCTTTGAAGTCGCGCCAAGTGCGAACAAGCACGGGCGAAAGAAGAATGGCGACCCCGATAATCGTGATCACGGAAGTTGCGGAAGCAGAGGAAAGCTGGCGTGTTTCTCCGCCGAGGTCATTGAAGATGAACGAACTGAGCGATTGTGCGTGGGCTGCAGCGTTGAAGCCGATGATGGGTTCAAACACCTTGAAATTGTCCATCAACTGGATCAGCGCCACGAACGTGACCAGCGGCATCAGGTGAGGCACAACCACGAACTTGACCTGTTGCCAGCGGGTCGCGCCGTCGATCTGGGCAGCCTCAAGCTGATCCTTTGGCAAGGTTTGTAGACCGGCATAGAATACCACGAAGGCAAAGGGGGCGGCGTGCCAGATACCATAGACGATCAGAGCCACCCACATCAGCCCCGTTGAGGCCTTGAGGCTGAAGTTCGGGTCTCCGGCCAAGGCGACCAGGGCTGATCCAATGACGCCCCGACTGTCGACCATCCAGAACAAAATCAACGAGCCGATCAGAGGAGTTACGATCATCGGCAGGAGCGAGAAGAAGATCATCAGCCCCTTGAGATGCCGGTGCAGAGAATTGATTGCCAGCGCGATGATCAAGCCCAACACGATTGTAAGCGGCGTCACAACAGCGACGAAGGTCATCGTAAAGGCCATCGCGCGATAGAAAGGCAAGTTTCCCAATTCTGAAAAGAACGCACCCAAGCTGTCGGTGGTCGCCCAAAGTTCGCCGACTTCCTTGACGGCCAGATGGCCGCGATCAAAGTAGATATCCAAGCCCACGAAGCGTCCCAAAGGTTGCTCGGCGCGCAGCGCGGCCGTTGCATCTTGGTCGATGGTGGTTTCGGTCGTGCAGCCCACAAGCGGGGTACAGTTTTCGACCTCGATCAGAACCGCCGGGTGCGGGGCAAAAATCGACTGGGTCACCACCGAGACGATGGGCAGCGCGATGAACAAGAGCATCGCTAGTCCTGTGGGCAGGAAAAACCAAAGGAATGTCTTATGGCGCATAGCACTATCCCGGCGTGAATTAGAAGTTGCGGACGGCTAGGAAAGCCGCCCGCACGTGTGGTTCCTTACTGAAGGAAGCCTTTTTCGACGGCAGCAGCGCGGTAAGCTGCTTCAACATCGGCCAGCGCTTGTTCGGCGCTTTCCTTGCCTTGCATGAAGTCAGCAAGTTCGTTGCCGAGCGCGCTGTGCAGCAGGCCGACATAGGGCAGCATCGGATAGGGCGTTGTCCCCATCTGCGCGGCCGCGAACACACCCTGAGCCGCGTCGGTCGGCTGGTAGCCGTCGATCAGCCAAACAGCCAACGGGCTGGTTTCTTCGTTCAGCATCTCGGGGCGAATGCCGTGTTTCATGGCGATGAAGGTCGCTTCTGCTTCCGCGTCAGAAATGTTCTTGCCCACGGTCCAGCCGTCCCACCACAGGGTGGATGCCGGGGTCGTACCACCGCCAACAGTCAGCGGAGCCGCGATGGCGTGACCAGCCACAACTTCTTCCAGAACACCTTCGGTGGTCGTCTGTTGTGACGCGCGCGAGCCCCACATGTTCATGATCGCGACGTTACCCGCGCGGTATTCCGCGTTGGTGGCGTTGGAGTCATGCGTCAGGAAGTCGGGGTTCATGTATTCCGACAGAGCCTTCATCATGTTGAGCGCGTTGACGCCGGCCTCGGTGTTGATGTTGGGTTCAGCCGAGCCCGCTTTGAAGTGGGTGCCGCCATAGCCGAGGAACATGTTGTTGAATTCCTGGGCCAGATTCCACCCTGCGGCATATGCGCCGCCAACCGGGTTTTGCATGATACCCTGCGACCGGATCGCCTCTGCGACCTCAAGCATTTCTTCATAGGTCGTGGGAACGTCGACGCCAGCCTGCTCAAGGATATCCTTGCGGAACATCAGGTGCTGTGCGTTGGCCATGAAGGCCACAGCCATAATGTCGCCGCCAATCTTGATCAGCTGCGTTTCTTGCAGCCCCTCACCATGTTTGGCGACCAGATCGTTCAGCGGACGGATAACGTCTTCGTTCATCAGAGCCACGATCGAGCTGTTGGCAACGATTGCCGTGGTGTATTCCGACGGGTTGCCCGACAGGCCAGCCACGTTGATGGTCTGGTGCTCGGAAGTTAGGTTGGATTCGACGGTCGCGCCGGTGCATTCTTGCGCGGCGGCGCCGATGGCCTGAATGGCGGCAAACTCGTTGCCGACAATGCTGACGCGCGCGCCAATCTCACAGGCAAACGCGCTTCCTGCCATAAGGGCAAAGGCGCTGGACAGAGCCACTTTCCTAAAAAACATTGGTATTCCTCCCTGGATGGTGGGTGCATCTTCGAAGGCTGCACCCCTTGATTGCCCCGCCTTGCGACGGAAAAAGTGGGGTTATTCCCCCAAACGCGCCCCTGTTTCAGCATCGAACAGGTGGCAGTGATCTTTGTGGATGTGCAGCGAGACAGTGTCGTCGATCTCGGCGCGGAATGTCTTGTCGGCTTTCACCGACACCAGTTGCCCGGACAAACGGACCGAGACCATGGTGCTGTCTCCCAGCAGCTCCAAGGTATAGATCGGCGCATTGATCTCGCCGCCAGATCCATCATGCACAACGCTTGCATCTTCTGCGCGGAACCCAAGGGTAACGGGACCGTCAGGTGCGCTCAGACCTTGGACCTCGGTGTATTTCGCGCGGAATACACCGTTTTCCATCGTTCCTTCGATCAGGTTCATTGCGGGTGAGCCAATGAAGCTGGCGACAAAGGCATTGGCTGGACGGTCGTAGATATCGACCGGGGTTCCAACCTGCTGGACCACTCCCTGCTTCATGATGACCACACGGTCGGCAAGGGTCATCGCTTCGATCTGGTCGTGGGTCACATAGATCGTGGTCACCGCCAGTTCGTGCGACAGGTTTTTGATCTGCGCACGGGTCGAGACGCGCAGCTTGGCGTCAAGGTTCGATAGCGGTTCATCCATCAGGAACACATTGGGCTCGCGCACGATGGCACGGGCCAAAGCCACGCGCTGACGCTGGCCGCCCGACAGTTCGGCCGGTTTGCGGTGTAGGAAATCGTCCAGCTCGACCATGGAACTGGCACGGCGGACCTTTTCGTCATGGGTCTTGGGATCAATGCCACGCACCTTCAGCGGAAAGCGGATGTTCTCGTAGACATTCATGTTGGGATAGAGCGCATAGCTTTGGAACACCATCGCCACATCGCGGTCCTTGGGCTCAAGATCATTGACCTTGACGCCATCCACCAGGATGTCGCCTTCGGTCGCATCTTCAAGCCCTGCGATCATGCGCATGGTGGTGGTCTTGCCACAGCCCGAAGGCCCCAGAAGCACCAGAAACTCTTTGTCCGCAATGGTCAGGTCGAAATTGTCGACCCCGACGAAACTGCCCCAACGCTTGCTGATGTTCTTCAGCTGGATCTCGGCCATTCGGATTCCCCTCCCATTGGAATCGGATTTTGCATACGCATGCAAAAACGTTAGGCTAGCCTGCAACAATTTGGCAAGGTAAATTTGCAAACGTATGCAACAAAGCCTTCAAGCTACTGACGGAAAGCGAAAATTTATGACGATAGCTCAAGACGCCAAAGCCGTGGTGCAGCGATTCCAAGCAGCACTCGACGCCCCAGATGCAGATCTGGTGCAGGTCTTACAGACATATACAGGCCCGAATTTCGTGTGGCGCGGGTTCCATCCGTTCAACGAGATGACCAGCCCCGGTCAGGTCGCATCCTTGTTCTGGACCCCTCTGCGACAAAGCCTGACATCACTTCAGCGGCGCCAAGATATCTTTTTCGCCGGAACCAATCAGATGGACGATTTCAGCAGCGTCTGGGTGGTGTCGATGGGGCACCTGATGGGCCTGTTCGACAAGGCCTTCTGCGGCATCCCGCCGACCGGCAAGATCGCCATGCTGCGCTATTGCGAATTTCACCGGATCGAAGGCGACAAGATCGTCGAAACGGCCATGTATTTCGACCTGCCCCACCTGATGGCGCAGGCGGGCATCGTGCCTTTCCCCGATCATACCGCCGCACAGTTGGTGCAACCCGGGCCACAAACCCATGACGGGTTGCTGTTTGATGCCCAGCCCGTGCAAGAGGGCGTGGACACGCTGGCCCTGATCAACCGGATGATCGGCGATCTGGGACAATGGGACAGCGGATTGAGCCTTGAGGATGAGTTGCGACAGACTTGGGCCGAGGACATGCTGTGGTGGGGTCCAACCGGGATTGGCGCGACCTATACGATCCAACGCTACGCGAAACAGCACTCTGGCCCGTTCCGCGCGGCGTTTTCTGATCGATCCAAAACAACACACATCGCCCGACTGGCCGAAGGCGCCTATGGCGGGTTCTTCGGCTGGCCCAATTTCACGGCCCGCCTGAGAGGTGACTTCATGGGAATGCCTGCGACCAATAAGACGGGTGAGTTTCGCGTGATCGACATCTATCGCCGTGACGGGGACAAGCTGGCAGAAAACTGGATCTTCATCGACCTGCTGCATTTCTGGAAAACTCAGGGTCTCGATATCCTGCAGCGCCTGCAAGACGGAGGCTACGCATGATCGACGCGCATCATCACCTGTGGGACCTGACTGCGGTTCGCTATCCTTGGCTGATGGCCAAAGGCGTCGAACGGTTTTTCGGAGACCCCTCACCGATTCAACGAAACTATCTGCTGGATGAATTCCGCGCGGATGCCGCGGCACAAGGGGTCTCGGCCTCCGTGCACATTCAGGTCGGTGCCGAAGACGGTCTGGCCGAGGCCACATGGGTTCAGTCCGTCACCGACACCACGCCCGAATGGCCGATTGCGCAGGTGGTCTTCTGCGACCTGACCGCACCAGACCTGGACACGCAATTGGATGCCTTTCAGGCCCTGTCCACGGTAAAGGGCGTGCGCCAGATCGTCGGGCGCGCGCCGGGCGAGGATGCGGTGACAGGGACCAACGATCTGTTGGACAATCCGCGATTTCTGGACGGACTGCGGGAAGCCGGACAGCGCGGATTATCCTTCGATTTGCAACTGATCCCCGAGCTAATGGAGAAAACGGCGCGAGTGTTGGAGCAGACCCCGTACACCAAGATCGCCCTATGCCATGCGGGCAGCCCGCATGATCGCTCACCCCAAGGGCTGGCCGATTGGGCCACGAAACTCCGCGCCCTGTCCACCTTGCCTCAGGTCACCTGCAAGCTGTCGGGGCTGGGCATGTTTCAGCACAACTGGATGGTCGATGACTTCCGGCCCATCACCGACACCTGTTTGGACCAGTTCGGCCCCGACCGCTGCATGTTCGGATCAAACTTCCCGGTCGACAGCCTGTATTCCGATTATGCCACGCTGGTCCAAGCGCACCGCGCCATCGTCCCGCACGAGATGCACAAGGCGGTATTCCATGATACAGCCGCGGCATTCTATGCGCTGTGAGGTAAGGGCTGAAAGATGAGCGAAACCTTCATCTACGAGACCACCGTCATCTCGGACTGGATCGACTATAACGGTCACATGCAGGACGCCTATTACGGGCTGATTTTTAGCTATGCCGTCGACGCCGTGCAGGATGCGATCGGGTTCGACGCGGCCTATCGCAAACGCACCGGCTGCACGATCTATCTGCTAGAAGACCACAAGTATTTCCTGAAAGAGGTCAAGTTGGGCGCGGCGTTGCGTATCGAAACCGTGGTGCTGGACAGCGACGAAAAGCGGTTTCACCTGCACCTGACCATGCTACACGACGGCACCCCCGTGGCCATCAGCGAAACGATGGAGCTGCACGTCAACCAACACCCGACACCCCATGCTGAAGCGATGCCCACCGAAATCGCCGAGCGGTTGGCCGCCGCACGGGTCTCCAACCCTGAAGCTCTCAAATCCCGATCGCGCAGGATGATGCTGAAGCGATCATCCTAACACGAATGCAACTATCTCAAAGTCCGCGACGCTCGCCGCTGGTAAGAGACGTTGCCGAGAGCCGTCACTACTCATCTTCTAGACGCCTCGGGTAGAAATGATGACCCTCCACCAATCTGTAGCGAAAGTCCGCACCCCCATGGTACTTTTCGCTGCGACCGCAATGTGCAAATAGCTGTCATTGGGGCTAGTGCGGCGAAAGTTCACTAGGTCCCGCTCTCCCGACCTTGTCGCCGACGGCACCGAACGGCCGGTATTTGAGTGACTTAGCACGCTCAGGTTTCTGCAGTTCGATAGCCTCGCCGCCTTTGCCAGCGCTAGTAATTCACCTGTTCGAAGCCGTAGTTGCCCTCATAGTCACGCCAATCGACGAAGACAGATCGGTGGTAGATACCGGGGCAATTCTGGCCCCAACGTTCAAGTCCCACATGGGCCTCGGGCAGGGCAGTTATGGAAGATCGTTGCCAAGAGAAATCGCCTTGGATCCCATAGGTGCCGAGGACCACGGTCGCGCTGTGATTGCAGTCACCGTCACGACCGGATTCATGCTGCCGCGCATAGCGAACATCAAAGACGCGGATGGACCGCACAAAGTTGAACTCAGGTCCGCCAATATCGATGTCCGCGCGGTCCTGAATGAGCCGGAGTGCCTGGTCGGTGGAAACGAGATCGTCGACTGGCAAGGATTGGAGCGGTCGACGGCTGTCGGGCCGGTACAAGGCTTCAAAGATGCGGGCAGCGTTGTTTGATGGCCGATCGCCCTCATAGGAGGCGCCCATGGGACAGCGCCAGATTTGCAGCGGTGGTTCCAACGGCCAGGGCGTAATCCGCCGGATAAATTCGGCGCGAGCCCGGGCGCAAGGGACGGAAGCGGGCCACCCGCCAGATAGGCAGAGGAGTATCGCGCAATCGATCGGGTAAGTCTGCGCGCGCGCAGGTGTCGGCAACGAAAAACTTGTCACAGTCAAAGCGACAGCGATCGAGGGGAGGAGATTCTTGAGTAAATGGCGCATGCTGAGGTGCCTCCGTGACAGGAGCCCAGCATGCATACGAAAATATACTATCGCAACATTAAGTATAACGACGCATAACAATGGTTATGTTAATTGATCCATCCGCTTCGGCCTCCGGTCGATCGGTACGCCGGCTACCCGCGCGGACTGGCAAACATTTCCGCAGCTCTCACACATGCCGTGGCGAGCACCTGGGTTGGATCAACCAACGGGATGCAGGGTTTTTCAGTCCCCAAGAATTCAATGAGAGGAAGTTCTGTGCAACCCAGTATCGCAACTTCCGCACCCAACCTGGTGACTTCGTTGATTACATCAAGAAGCTGCTCTGCGCATTTGCCTTTTGTACGGCCTGCCTTGACACCCTCGGGGCCATAAATTGCCTCCATGAGCTTCGCTTGCACTTCGATGTCCGGAACGATCGGGACAAGCGCCTTCTGCTCTAAGGCGGTTTGGTACAACTGGCTTGCGATTGTGCCGTTCGTGCCCAAGACGGCGACCCGTTCAACTTTTGGCTTCATGTCCTGGATGTGGCCAACCGTTTCAGAAAGAATGCTTACGATCGGGATATCTAGGTGCCGTTGGAGTCGATCAACATAGGCGTGTGCCGTATTGCAAGGTATTGCGATGATCTGAGCTCCGGCGTGCTCAAGTTTCTTGCAAGTGGAATAGAGCGCGATTGTCGGATCCGGGCCACCTTTGGTGAGGTTTTCTGTCCGGTCGGGGATTTGCGGGTTCTGCTCAACGACCAGCTTAATGTGGTCCTGGTCGCGTTGTGCGGCCGTTGATGCTACGACTTTTCTGAGGAAATCCACGGTAGCCGCAGGGCCGACCCCCCCTACTACACCTACTTTGAAAGGTGTACGCTTTTTGGCCGAGGTTTGACGAAGCGCGTAGGTTGCATAGACGGCATTTACGTCGATTATCCTAGGGCCGTTCTCGCGATCCATATTGCGAAGGATGATCGGCAGCTCGGTCATCCCCGGCAGCACCAGATCGACTCCTTCTTCAGCGAGTGAACGGATGACAAGCTCGATCTCGCCGCGTACGTCTTCCAGCGCGCGCCCCGCTTTGAAACCGTCGGGACCATAGATTGCGCCCAACATCGCCGTCTCAGCTTTGTCATCGGGATAGACCACCTCGCAATTTTCACCGAGCAGCTTTTCGAAGAACCTGCTCTTGCGCACGTAGGGTGTGGTCAGCACGCCAATCCGACGCACTTCAGGCCAGGTGGCCTTCAATTCTCCGGCGATCGCGTCCCCGATCGAAATCAGTTCCAGCGGTAACTCCGCGGCAAGCTCTTCAATGAATGTATGAGTGATGAAACAGGGCAGAAGGGCTACGTGGCATCCATTTTGCTCCATCCGCGCGAGCGTGTCGAAAACATAGAATTTCCGATGCGTCGGTGTGTAATCCGGACTGGAAACCGGAACGGTTTCAGTCAGCGGCTTCTGCTCGAACAAAATGTCCCGGTGATCGCTTTCGGACCGGACCGGTGTGGCCTCTACAAGCTGGTTGAGGATATCGGCACCACCACGCGCCCCGAGGCCGCCCACAATCCCCAATTTCACGCGCCCGCTTTTCATCTGACCGTGTCCAGAGCCGACGTGTCGACACCCTGCGCCTTGCAGGCCTCGCGGAGCGTAATACCGTCCGCCAGCGCCTGTTTGGAAAGCCGCGACGCTGCATCATAGCCGATTACAGGTGCGAGCAGCGTGGCAAGGACAAGGCTTCCGTCAAGGAGCTCCGCGCAGCGCCCCTCGTCAGCCTGAATGCCCTGTACGCACCGGGTCGTCAAAACGCTCATGCCGTTTGCCAGTGTCGTCATGGTTTCCATGACCTTGTAGAAGATCACCGGTTCCATCGCGTTCAATTGTAGTTGTCCGGCTTCCGCCGCCATGGTGACGGTCAGGTCGTTGCCGATCGCCTGATAGCAGATCTGGTTGACGACCTCAGGGATGACCGGGTTCACCTTTCCTGGCATGATGGACGATCCCGCCTGCGCGGGCGGTAGGATGATTTCCCCCAGACCCGCGCGCGGGCCAGAACTGAGCAGCCTCAGGTCGTTGCAGATCTTGGACAGCTTGATCGCCACACGTTTCAATGCACCTGAAAACATCACGAAGGCGCCCAGATCGGATGACGCTTCGATCAGGTCGCTTGCGGGGGTCAGGGCCAACCCGGTGATCTCACTCAGATGCTCTACGGCGCGGGGTCCATAGCCTTCCGGTGTGTTGATTCTGGTGCCGATTGCGGTGCCGCCGAGGTTGACTTCGGTCAACAGGCGGCCAAGGTCCGCTATGCGGTCGATGTCTTCGGCCAGGGTATTGGCAAAGCTGTTGAATTCCTGCCCCAAGGTCATCGGAACGGCATCCTGAAGCTGGGTTCGCCCGACCTTGTTGATATGGGCAAAGGCCTCTCCGCGCTCGCGGAAGGCATCGACCAGCGCGCGCAGCGCCTTGGTCAGATCGCCCGCCTTGGCCAGAGTCGCAAGACGGATCGCCGTCGGATAGACGTCATTTGTCGATTGCGACCTGTTCACGTCGTCATTGGGGTGCAGCCTGGCATAGTCCCCGAAATCCGCCCCGAGATCTCGCAGACCGAGGTTTGCGATCACCTCGTTAGCGTTCATGTTGGTTGAGGTTCCTGCCCCGCCCTGCATAACGTCCACAGCGAATTGATCATGGTGTTGACCTGCGATGATCTCATCGCAGACCTTGATAATGGCCTGTTCCTTGTCGGACGCCAACACGCCAAGTTCCGCGTTGGTGCGGGCACAGGCTTTCTTGACCTGCGCCAGCGCAACCACGATTTCTGGATAGTGGCTGATCGGAATGCCCGTGATCGGAAAATTCTCAAGGGCTCGTTGGGTCTGGGAGCCCCAGGCGGCGTCTTCGGGAATGAGGCTGTCGCCGATACTGTCCCGCTCGGTTCGGCCGTGGTGCATGTTCATGAGCTATACTCACAGAATCTGACTGAGGAACAATTTGGTGCGGTCGTCCTGGGCATTGTCGAAGAAGGTCGTCGGTGGGCCGTGTTCAACAATAACGCCGCGATCGGTGAAATAGATGTGATCAGCCACTTCTCTTGCGAACCCCATTTCGTGGGTCACTAGGATGCAGGTCATGCCTTCGGCCGCCAGTTCCTTGATGGTCACCAGAACCTCCTTGACCGTTTCCGGGTCAAGAGCCGCCGTCACCTCGTCGAACAACATCACGTCGGGCTGCATCGCAAGTGACCGTGCAATCGCAACCCGCTGCTGCTGACCACCGGACAACTCGCCGGGATAGGCGTCTTCCTTGCCCTCCAACCGGACCTTCTTGAGAAGTTCGCGTGCGCGTTTCTCCACCTCTGTCTTGTTCTGTTTCATTACAAGAACCGGAGCCATCATGATGTTCTGAAGCGCCGTCTTGTGCGGGAACAAGTTATACTGCTGAAACACCATCCCGATCTTTTTACGAAGGGCCAGTTTATCCAGATCGGGTTGATGCACTTCCATTCCTTCGACCTTGATCGATCCTTCCTGAATGTCGTTCAGCGCATTGATGCAACGGATCAGGGTGGATTTGCCGGACCCGGACGGGCCGATGATGCAGATCACCTCGCCCTTCATGATGTCCATGTCGATGCCCTTCAGCACCTCCAGCGCACCAAAGGACTTGCGCACATTGCGGATGGACACGATGGGTTGGTCCGGCGTCCATGGGGCGGTTGATGTATCGGTTGCGGTCATTTTGAGGTCCTCACAGCTTGACGGCGAATTTGCGTTCCAGCCGCAGCGTGAGCCGCGCAATCGGATAGCAATAGGCAAAGAATAAGATCAGCACGAAGCCATAGAACGGCATCAGCAGCTCGGGGCGGTTGTTTTCGGCGACGATCGCCTGACGGGTCAGGTTCACGACCTCCTCTACCCCGAGGATCGACACCAGCGGCGTGGCCATTGTCAGAATCGCATACCAGTTCATCCACGGTGGGATCATGCGTTTGAAACACTGTGGCAGGATGATGCGCCACAAGGTCTGGGTGCGGGTAAACGCCAGCGATTCAGCGGCCTCCCACTGGGTGTTGGGCACAGACCCGATGGCCCCGCGCACGATTTCAGAAATGTTCGCCATGATTGGCAAGGACAACCCGAAAACCGCCTTGATCCAGGCAGGAACAAAGTAGTCTTGGCCAAAGATCGTGACCTCGAACGGCAAGGCCAGCATCACGATGAAAAGGATCACGAGCCATGGCGAATTGCGAAACAGCTGGGTGATGAACCAGGCGGCGGCGCGCACCGGGCGGGACAGGGATATCTGGCCAAGCCCAAGCAGGACGCCGACAAACGTACCAATCAGGAGGCACAGGAACGAAATCAGGATGTTAAAGAAGAACCCCTTGGTGATCAGGAAGGGTGCCCACCGCCAAAGGGCGTTGAATGGGCGCACAGCTTCACCGGACTGTGCGGCAGCCAGGGTCGGCCACAACACCAGCAGAACGAAGAAGGCGAATGGAACCCACGACGGTACCGAGGCAATCACGCGCGTGAGAGTCATGGGGTCGTATTGCAGCCCAGTCCGGTCAACGGGCTTCAGGACAGCCAGAGGCTTCATTGTATTCATGGTCTAATCCTCAGTTTCCGTAACCTGGAATTGCCAAGCGGCGTTCCCAACGATTCATGCCAAAAACCATGATGCCGACGAGGCCGATATAGACGACGAAAAGCAGAAGCATGGCGGGGTACTGCGCGGACGGGTAGTCGTTCCAAATCGTCACCGCCTGATACAGAAGCTCGGGCACGGCGATTGCAAAGGCCTGTGTGGTTGTCTTGATCAGGTTCACGAGGTTGTTGTTGAGCGCAGGAAGGCTCACCCGGAAGGCCAGCGGCAGGATGACGTAGATGTAGGTCTGCAGTCGGGTCATGCCGAGCGCTTCGCTGGCTTCAATGGTAGAGTCCGGAACTGCCTCAATGCCAGATCGGAAAATCTCGACGTTGAAAGCGCCAGCAAAGAAGGAAAGCGAGATGATCGCCCAGCCGACATTCGAGATGATCGGCACTTGCAACCACCCGTCTGGCGAGTAGGTCGGTGTCAACTGACCAAGCGCGAAGTAAAAGAAAAGCAACTGAACGAAGGGCGGCGTGTTCCGAAAAAGCTGGATGTAGCCTTGAACCACGGCCCTCAGCACGCGCAGTTTTGATCCCTGAAGCCATGCCCCGACGACGCCAATGATGACACTGAAAATCAGACAGGCCACGGAAAGCAGCAGCGTGTATTGTATCCCTGTCCAGATCTTTCCAGCCTGAACGGGCTGGTAG
>NZ_JAYMVV010000003.1:0-25959 GCF_048056635.1 Phaeobacter sp. JH20_08
AAAAAAACCGCTAAATCTTGGAAGACGAAGCAAGCGCATTCTGTAAGGAGCGCAATTTTTCAAGATCAAGTTCTTACAGTCGATGAACAGCCTCATTTTGAACTCAGCCGAAGCTTCGATTTTATCGTATTCGGCGAAGACGTTCTGATTCTGGACAAAGGCAAATTCGAATCCGTTTTGAGGTACCGGCAAGCCCAACAGAGCGCCTTCGTGGATCTACAGAATGAAGTAGAATTCCAAAACCTCTTTGTAGATATGGCTCCTCTTATCGCGCATGTAGGGGCTAACAAGATTCAGTTGAGGCGCGCTTGCGCCATACGCGACAAGGGCCACTATCGAGATATGGGTTTTATGGACAGGCTGAGAGCCAACCAAGCCGAATATGGCCTCATGATCACATTTGACGCTAATGGTCGTATCATTGCCACTCCCGAAACATGTGCTCAAATCATGACGGCGCTTTTGGACCATCGGCTTAAATCCGGCTTCTCAACACTGGTGTATGACGTCCAGGACACAACACCTATCCAAGTATAATCGGTTGTAGTGGAAGTTTGGTAGATTTCAGCAAGCAACGCACTTTCAAGCCCTCATGCGAGCTTTTTACTAGAAGCTCGCATGGACTTGCAGCCTGACAACCCAACAAAACATAGGTAAAGTGCAGCATCCGGCAACATGCCACTTCCGTCATGCAAGGTTTATAGGTATTATATATTAATAACCTCGCAAGGATTTGCCTGTGAAAACTGCTTCCGAGACCGTCTGGAACAAAGGCCGTGTGGTGGGCAAAAAACCACCGCTGACGCCTGACCAAGTGTCCCTGATCCGGATGATCCTGCGCCAGGAAAAAGCCTTGCGGGATCTGGCGCTGTTCAACGTGGCGCTTGATACCAGTTTCCGAGGATCGGATCTGGTGCGGTTGCGGGTGGCGGATGTGGCCACGCCTGCCGGGGTGCGCGAGATCGTGGAAATCCGGCAGAAGAAGACCGAAGCCCGCAATGCACGCCCGGTCCAGGCGCGGCTGTCCTCGGGCACGCGCGACAGTCTGCGCGCCTATCTCGCCGCTTCAGAAAAGCCGTTGCACGGCTGGCTGTTCACGGGGCAGGGGGCACGGTGGTCCAATATCCACCTTAGCGAAAGCCAGCTCTGGCGGTTGTTCCGTGTCTGGCTGGAAAAGGCACATCTCGATCCCAGCCTCTACGGCCTGCATTCGCTGCGCCGGACCTTCCCGACCCATATTTACCAGCAGACCGGCAATTTGCGCGCGGCCCAGCTGCTGCTCGGTCATGCCAGCATTGAAAGCACGAAAGAATACATCGGTACCGAACAGGCCGAAGCCCTCGAAATTGCGCGCAAGTATCATCTCTGAGCCATGCAGACCTATCTCGAAAAGCGCCAGCCTGCCAAAAACGTTGCCCGGTTCTACCGGATGGCGGTCATGCCGAACCTGTTTGGCGAATGGACGCTCTACCGCGAATGGGGCCGCATAGGGCAGGGCGGTCAGGTTCGGATGGACTGGTTCGCGGATGAAAATCAGGCCGTCGCGGCTCTGGTCACACTGGAAGCCTCCAAGCGTCAGCGGGGCTATTGGGTGGAGCCTCAGCAGCTGGCGATGTTCAGATGATAGCGTGACGGACTCGCACAAGCCTCTTGACTGGCCAGCAACGCCGCCCGCATGTCCTTAGGACATGCGGGCGGCGTTGCTGCTTTTTAGCTGAGTAAATCTCGTCATTCTAGTGCGGCTGAAAAGTATAGTAATTATACCATTTTCAATATATATTGCCCTTCATGAAGTTCGAGTATAACCCCGACAAAAGCGCCGCGAACCGTGAAAAGCACGGGATCGACTTTGATGAGGCTCAGGCCCTCTGGGATGATCCTTATCTTATCGAGGCGCCCGCCAACGTCACGGATGAACCACGCTTTCTGGCGGTTGGCATGATCGGGGCCAGACATTGGACGGCTGTCTACACATACCGGAGCGACCGGGTGCGGATCATCTCCATGCGCCGCGCTCGCAAGCAGGAGATTGACCATTATGAAAGCGACTGAATTCGACGAACGGTTTGAGGCGGGCGAAGACATGTCCGCCCATGTCGATTGGGCAAAGGCGCGCCGCCTCAATGTCGAGGCCAAGCGGGTGAACGTGGATTTCCCGACCTGGGTTGTGGCCGGTCTGGACCGGCAGGCTCAGAAGCTCGGCATCACCCGTCAGGCGCTGATCAAGATGTGGATCGCTGAGCGTCTAGAATGAGGGGCATTCTGGCGCGGGGGTGCGCGGGCATTTCTCCAAATAAATCAATATGCCCTTGGATAAAGCTTTGCCTGCTGACATGAATAAAACATGAGCCTGATCAAGTCGAAAAAACGCGTAGCCGATCATGGCGAAGTATTCACCCCGGAATGGATGGTGGATGCTATGCTTGATCTGGTGAAAGAAGAGTCTGAGAGGATCGACTCACGGTTTCTTGAGCCTGCCTGTGGCAGTGGCAATTTCCTTGTGAAGGTCCTCAAGCGGAAGCTTTGCGCAGTCGAATTGAAATTCGGGAAATCCGAATTTGAAAAGCGGCAATACGCGCTGCTTGCCCTTATGTGCGCTTATGGCATTGAGCTTCTGGAAGACAACATCATCGAATGCCGCGCCAACATGCTCGAAGTGCTGGCCGATTACCTACGGATCAACGAGACCGACGATCTGTACAGGGCCGCTTCCCATGTGCTGTCACTGAATCTGATCCAGGGCGATGCCCTGTCTATGAAAGGGCATGACGGCGCGCCAATCACCTTTTCTGAATGGGGATATCTGGGCAAGGGCAAGTTCCAGCGGCGGGATTTCCGGCTGGACGTACTGACAGGCTCGTCGGCCTTCAGCGCCGAAGGAACCTTGTTCTCTCACTTGGGCAAGCATGAGATTTTCACGCCCATGAAGACCTACCCGCCGATGACCATTCGTGATCTGGCCACACAGGGCGACAACCCCCAGGAGGCAGCATGAATATTGAAAAAGGCTTTACCCTACGCGGACGCAACCCAGATGTCCTGACCTGTATTGCAAACCTGTCGAATGATGAGGTGTTCACCCCGCCTGAATTTGCCAACCGGATGCTGGACAACGTGGCCGCGACTTGGGCCGCAGATCATGATGGCGCGGATATCTGGACAGACAGGGCTGTGAAATTTCTTGACCCCTGCACGAAGTCAGGGGTGTTCCTCCGCGAGATCACTAAGCGCCTGATTTTGGGGCTGGAAAGTCAAATCCCAAACCTTCAGGAGCGGGTGGATCACATCCTGACCCGACAGGTTTTTGGCATCGGAACCACCCAACTGACAAGTTTGATGGCACGGCGAAGCGTCTATTGCTCGAAATTCGCCAATGGGGAGCACTCGGTGACGCGGCGCTTCAACAATGAGGTTGGGAATATCTGGTTTGAGCGGACAGAGCACACATGGAATGCGCAAGGCAAATGCAAATTCTGCGGAGCAAGTAAAGCGACGCTGGATAGGGGTGAAGACCGAGAAACCCACGCCTATGCGTTCATACACACAGACAACATCAAGACTCGGATCGCCGAGTTGTTTGGAGCCGACATGCAATTTGACGTAATTATTGGGAACCCCCCTTACCAAATGGATGATGGGGGGCACGGTACCAGCGCAGCGCCAATTTATCATCTGTTCGTCGAAAAAGCTATCCAAATGGACCCGCGATATGCTGTGTTCGTAACTCCCTCACGATGGATGTCCGCAGGAAAAGGACTCGATAAATTCCGTGAACGCATGCTCAGCGATAAGCGCATGCGTTCGATTGTTGATTTTCCAAAACTATATGAAGGGTTTCCTGGTGTAAAAATTCGGGGTGGGATTTCATATTTTCTTTGGGACAGAGAACATCGTGGAAAGTGTGAAATTCAAACTTTTTGGGATGGAGAGCCAACAGGTCCCGTCGTCTCCCGGGACATTGACGTTTTCGATATCCTCGTTCGCCGCAATGAAGCCGTCCCTATTGTCGAAAAAGTGCGTATAAAGCACGAGCCAACCCTTGATAAACGAGTTTCTAGTCGTAAACCATTTGGGTTGCCCACGAACTTTAAGGGAAAACCTTCTCCAACCGGCTTGAAGGATCCAGTGAAGCTCTATGAAAATCAAAGGCTTGGCTATATTGAGCGTCAAGTAATAACGGTCAATCCAGATTGGATTGATAAGTGGAAAGTCCTGATAACGCGGGTTCAGGGCACGAGTGCTGCTATTGAAACAAAATTCTTGAGCAAACCAATCATTGCGGGCCCAGGCATGGCCAGTACAGAAACATATCTTGTAGCAGGGCACTTCGATACTGAAGAGGAAGCGAACCGCTATGCTCAATACCTTAGAACCCGTTTTGTCAGGTTTCTGGTTTCATTGAGAAAGCCTACCCAAGATGCTGCGCGAGGTGTCTATGCTTTCGTTCCTGACATCCCCTTGGACCGTGACTGGACCGATGCTGCACTTTATCAACGCTACAGCCTGACCTCAGAAGAAATCGCATTTATCGAGGCCCAGGTTGCGCCACATGACAAGGAACTGTTTGATCCGACCGAGGATGAGATAGCCGCCGATGAATAACCCGTCCATCGACGACATCCTCTCCCCAAAACCGGATGCGCGGCCCCGCATTTATGCTTATTCCATCGCGGATGAGGCCCATGAAGGCCTGCTGAAGGTTGGTCAGACCACACGGGATGTAAAACGGCGGGTAGCTGAACAGTTGCGCACGGCGGCAATCACCAACTTCCGAATTGAGCTGAACGAACCCGCTGAGCGCGAGGACGGCACCATCTTTACTGATCATGAGGTACGCGCCGCGCTGACCCGTAAAGGGATCGAGAACACAAGCCTGGAATGGATGCGCTGCACCCTGGCCGATGTCCATACTGTGCTGACAGAGCTGCGCACTGGCCTGCGGTTTAGCGGCACGCACCATCAAACCTTCCCCATGCGCCGGGAACAGGCAGAGGCCGTCAGGCAGACCCATGCCTACTATCATTCCCGCTTGGAAGAGGACATGCACGCCGTTCCACGTTTTTTGTGGAACGCCAAAATGCGCTTCGGCAAGACCTTCACCTCGTATCAGCTCGCCAAGAAGATGGGGGCGAAACGCGTGCTGGTAGTAACCTTCAAGCCAGCCGTTGAAGACGCTTGGCAAAGCGATCTGGAAAACCACGCGGATTTTGACGGCTGGCAGTATCTGTCAGTCAAGACCGGTGGCGACCCGACACAGATCGACCGGAACAAACCGGTCGTCTATTTCGGCTCGTTTCAGGATCTTCTGGGCCGCGATGCACGCGGCAACATCAAGGCCAAGAACGAATGGCTCCACACCGAAAACTGGGACCTCGTAGTCTTTGACGAATACCATTTCGGCGCATGGCGCGAGACAGCGAAAGAGTTGTTCGCTGGGGAAGAAGATGAGATCGCCCGCGAGGAAGCCCGGCTTGAAGACGCCAAAAAGCTGAAGGACCGGATCGCGGACCTGCAAGAGCCGCTGGAACCTGAAACCGAGTTTCTGCCGATCACGACAAAGGCCTATCTCTATCTGTCAGGGACGCCATTCAAAGCCCTGTCCACGGGCGAGTTCATCGAAGAGCAGATTTTCAACTGGACCTACACCGACGAGCAACGGGCAAAAGCGGCCTTTGCTGCCGCTCACCCAGATCAGTGGAATCCTTACGGTTCCCTGCCGCAGATGCGGCTGTTGACCTATCAGATGCCCGACGAGCTGCTGGCCATTGCCAGCGCGGGAGAGTTTGACGAGTTCGATCTGAACGAGTTCTTTGCCGCCACGGGGACCAAAAGCAAAGCGCAGTTCAAGCACAAGAGTGACGTTCAAAAATGGCTGGACATCATCCGAGGGCAGTATGCACCAGGCGCGGTAGATAGCCTGAAGACTGGAACGCGACCACCGTTCCCTTATTCTGACGTGCGGCTCTTGCCCTACCTGCAACACTCGTTCTGGTTTTTGCCGAACGTCGCGGCCTGTCACGCAATGGAAAACCTACTAACTGAGCGTCAGAATACGTTCTGGCATGAGTACAAGGTCATCAGCGCTGCCGGGGCGGGCGCCGGGATAGGGCTTGAAGCGCTGCCTCCTGTGCGACGGGCGATCGGAAGCGGCTTTGATAGCAAGAGCATAACCCTGTCGTGCGGTAAGCTGACTACGGGTGTCACGGTCAAGCAGTGGTCATCCATCCTCATGCTGCGAAACCTGAAATCTCCCGAGACGTATTTTCAAGCGGCATTCCGGGTGCAGTCGCCCTGGTCCATCAAGAACCCCAACGGGGACAACCCGCATGAAGAAGAAATCCTAAAGCCCGTGTGCTTTGTGTTCGACTTCGCGCCAACGCGTGCCCTGCGGCAGTTGTCCGAATACGGGATCGGCCTGTCACCCAACGAAGCGAACCCAGAGAACGCTGTGAAGGAACTTGTGTCGTTCCTGCCAGTGCTCGCCTATGACGGCGCGAACATGTACCAGGTTGACGCGGGCGGTATCCTCGACATCGCAATGGCTGGGACATCTGCGACGCTGCTAGCCCGAAAATGGGAAAGCGCCCTGCTGGTCAACGTGGATAACGAAACCCTTCGCAAAATCATGGATAACCCTGAAGCGATGGCCGCTGTTGAACGCATTGAGGGCTGGCGTGCCTTGGGCGACAACGTCATTGAGACCATTATCAACAAGAGCGAGAAGGTCAAAGACCTGAAGGCAAAGGCCAAAGAGCGCGACCTGACCCCAAAAGAAAAGAAAGAACTGTCCGCTGAAGAGAAGGAATACAAGTCTGCACGAAAGCTGGTTCAGGAAAAGCTGATCAAGTTCGCCACCCGCATTCCCGCGTTCATGTACCTGACCGATTTCCGTGAAAACACCCTTCAGGATGTGATCACAAAGCTCGAACCCGATCTATTTCGGACGGTTACCGGCCTGACAGTCCAAGATTTTCATCTCCTGGTTCGGCTCAAAGTGTTCAACACAGAACAGATGAATCAGGCGGTTTTCGCCTTCCGCCGATACGAAGATGCCTCATTGAATTACACCGGGATTGATAGCCATGAAGGCCTGTCGAGTTATGGCCTGTACAACACCGTTGTCGCCCGAGAATAAGGGGTAATCGTTACGTTCTTTAGCATGGTTAGCCGTGTATGCAGCCAGTTTAGGTGATGTTATGGAAGTTCAATTTTCAACAACTCTCAAGCCAATGGCCGACTTCGAAGTGGGAGAAATCGGTCTCTGCAACTTTGGCCGAGGGGCCGAACTCGCCATGCTTGTTGTCAAACTCGATCAGGACCTTGGTTTTGCTACAATGCATGACCAAGACGGTGACCTGTTCAGTATTCACTATGTGGGGCACAAGCCTGACCTCTGCCTTTCCTACGGCCAAGACTGGAAGCTGGTGATCGACCCCACTGGCGATATCCAAGTGGGAGGCTATGCCTCACCTGAAATTGGCGATATCGTCATGTGGAACGGTGCCTATGGCTTGTGTGCGGCTCAGCCTCGAGGCCCCATGAAGAGCACGATCAACTTTCCACTGACCGGCACCGTTTCCAATCGGGCACCCATCGAAGCAGTATTCAGGTCTTGGAAGATTGTCCTCAACGACATTGATCCCGAGACTGGCCTCGCGCCCGTGATCTTCCGTCATCCCGCCAAGCAGGTTTCGCAACCTTGATGAAAACATCAGAAAACAAAGAGAACAGAAACCTTTGAAGGTGCCGCGGTTGTCACTGAAGTGGCTGCACAAACATCTGCCAGTAAGTTTCTGCCGCACCCTCAAACGTCAGCTTCTGGTCTCTGTTTTGGCCGAAGTGTGCCATCCCCATACTCCGCAGATACAGGGTTTGCTCATCGGCCTCGACGGTTAGGTTCTCATTGAACCCGTTGGTGTCTGCATTTTCGGTCGCAGTGTAGGCAATGCCCCCCATATGCCGCCCCCCCATGAATACGGTACAGCGGCTCGCAGCCTGACCGTTATGGTAGGCAACAGCGCTGAAGCGATTTGCGTCAAGCCTGCGGAACGACCCGTCAATCTCGGGATTACGAACAGACAATTCAGAAAGCGAGTTCTCGAAATATTTTGCCATGAAATCAAACGCCTCAGTCTGGAATGCATCACGATCACGGTCAGTGAACGTTTTGGCCACCCGCAGATTACTTGACCGGATCACTTGATCCGGTGTCGATCTGTTGACTGACTGCGTATTCTGCATGTTGCTGGGTGCCGCAGACGGCCTGGTGACCGCTTGTGGATTACCTATGCGCTTTGCTGCTGCCTGAACAGCTTCGGCGACGAGACGGAACGCATGGTCGATATCCGGCCATTGCGTGACCGGGCGGCCGTCCGTTGGCGTGGCCATCAACTTGCCGAAGGGTGCGCCATGCCAGAGGCAATCGCGCAAAATGACCGGAATCACGATGGCCTCTCCCGCCTTGTGCCGTTCCAGCGCACGGGTCATCTCGATCTCATAACAATAGTCAGAGTTTAGAAAATCTGGGCTTACCAGCAGTAGGATGATCTCATCGGCTTCAATGTGCGCGTCGATCTCACCGGCGAAGTCCTGCCCAGCCTCAATACGGCGGTCGTGCCAGGTCTTTATCAGGCCTTGACGCTGAAGGATTCTGAGCTGGCGTTCTAGCTGGTCTCGTAGTGCTTCGTCAGCGTGGCAGTAGGAAAAGAAAACTGTCGTCATGTAAACCCATCATTGAAAATCAGTGAACATTATTGCGCGCCAAGATTTGTCGCTCGGTACCTTCACGCCCTATTAGGGAGGCCATCTTCTGAGCCTTCTCGTATCCTTCGGGCAGCTTCGCGACCTCTGCCCTCAGTCTATGACGCTCCAGATGCTGGACGTTTGGCATGAGAAGCGTTCGATCTCGCACCACGACGCCCGTCACGACGACCGGCGCATTAATCTGTCCGATTTCCTTTGACGCTTTGAAGCTGTGACCATGGTGGGCAAGCCGCTCCTTGATCGCATGGATCAGCACCCCGGGAACGCTTTGCCCAGAAACTGTTATGTCATCGACATACACGCTAACCTGGCATCCGGCATCACGGGTCAGCTGATCAATCTCGTCCCACATGTCAGCGTAGGCCCAAAAGGCCAGCGATGGGCTGGCAGGGCTTCCGGCTGGCAGAACCCCGTTCAGCGTTGTGAGATCGAGGAGGACCTTCACTACGTCGGGAGGGCACCCGAGATATTTGCCAAAGAACCATGCTACCTTGCTGGCTGTGCAGCTCGGATAGAAATCTTCGATGTCGAGAAGATGGAACGCTGCTGCACCGCGATGCCGTGCGGCATTGTCGATGTTCGAGCGACCGCGCACTGGCGAGATCAGGTAGTCCGGAGTTTTCACCCGCAGCAGCAACTCTCCGATCCGCCGTTGAATACGCTTCAGATCGCCCCGTGGTGCAAGGACAGGACGGAATGTTCCGTCTTTTTTCTTCTTGCGCAGAGGCTTGTAGAGATCGGGTGCGGCCTTCAACTCAGCAAACTTCTCGGAACTGGTCTGTAATAGTTTGAACAACTTTTTGCGTGTGCTGCACCGATAGAGGGCACATTGATCGAGGGCATAGGACTTGTCGCGGCGCTTCGTCATGATGACGCTCGCTTCCGCTCGATCATCCTCAGAAAATCAAGTATCTTGTCAGCGACAACCCCACGCGCTTTCTCGATAGCGCCCGGCGTCGTGCCTTCTGTCAGCTTCTCGTCAAAAAACCAGATCGAACTGACTGGCAGATCAAACTCTTCGGCGTATCGTGCAACGATTTCCTGACTTGGCACTTTTCGGCATCGTTCAATATCGGAAAGGTGCGATTGGGAAATATCGAGGCGTTCCGCCAACTCGTTCTGTTTCAGGTCATGGAAGACCCGGATCAATCTCAGTGCTTCACCTAGCATTCTCGGTCCTCCTTTCGCCAAAATGCGAACATTAAGGGTCGCGCGGTTAGTCGCCGGACAACCGGGACAGCCATTCGATGAGGTCAAAGAGTTTCCCCATCCCCCAGGCTACCCAGAATGCGCCCTTTAACAGGCGAGGCTTCCACGTCGGCTTGCGCTTCCGTTTTGTCTCGCGTGTCCCACGCTGGCTGATCTCGTCGGTGTCGTAAGCCATGTTTTGGCCTCCTCTGCTGGCCCTGCCGCAGGATTGCGGAAGGGTGTCGCCACCAGCGCGAGGAACGGAGAGACCGTCCTTATCCCTTATGCTGGCCCCCCGGGGTCGCCCGGGGGGCCGCCGCCCCGCCGCCGCCACAGGGGCCGCTTGGGGGGTAGGCGTCAGAGGGAACTAGCCCCTCCACGGATCGGTGAACCGACCCTAAGTACAGCGATTTTATTCCGAACCGAACCGAAGCCCGGCATACCGATAAGACATAGATAGGATCTTCCTTGTGCGATACAAGATCGCTAAGAGCGATTTTTTTATCCTATCTCAAGGGGGCACTCTGTCACTATACGACTTCAGGTGTCCGGGCATTCATGCCCGTCCGCGCGAAGCGCCGGGCCTGTCGGCGGGTAGCCTTCAGGTTGCCCGCCGACAGGTCACCCTGAAACCGCCCACATCCACGATCACCCCACAACGCAAAAGGCCCCCGCCTGCTGACGGGGGCCTCGATCATTGCGGCGGTGCGGGCTGTTACTCGGCGGCCATCCGGTCGGCCTGCGCGGTTCGATCCATGATGTAATCCACGGCCTTCTGGGCCTCGGACGCGGCGCGGAATATCGCGCGGCTGTCTTCCTTCATCGCCTCAAGCCACCCTTCGACATAGGCCGCGCTCTGATCGAATTCAGGCTCCACCCCGATCTGCGCGCACAACATGCAGTTGCCAATCTCTGCGACCAGCTCCTCGAACGCGTAGGCCTTGCGGTCATTGAACCTGCCCAAACGGTCAAGGCGCTTTGTCGCCCCTGTCCAGTGGGTCAGCTCATGCGCCAAGGTGCCGTAATACCCTGCGGCCCTGTGAAAGGTCGCGATCGGCGGCATGTGGATGCGGTCGGTCTTGATGTTGTAATAGGCGCGCGGTTCCTCGGTGCTGTCGATCTGCGCGCCACTCGCGGCAAAGAAGGCCTCCAACGCGGGATCGGCCACGGTGCCAAGATCACGGGGCGGATCAGGCAGGATGTAGAACTCGGCGGGCAAACCCTCGATCTGATCGGCGTTGAACACACGGTAGGCCTTGGCATAGGGGATCTGGCGTTCCTCGCCGTTTTCGTCCTCGCGCTCGACGGTGCCGTATTTCACGACGGTCGCGGATTTCTCGCCCTTGCGAACGTGTCCCCCAAGCTGCTTGGCCTGATTGAACGTCATCCAGCGGGCTGAGCTGTAATCCTTGGCCATGGCTGTTGCCCAAAGCATCAGGATATTGATGCCCCGATAGGCTTCGCCGTTAAACCGTTCCGGCAAGCTGACCGATGCCCCGCCACCGGTCCACGGCTTGCGCCAGGGCGGCGTTCCCGCCTCGATCTGTGCGATGATCTGATTGGTGACATGGGAATAAACGTCAAACTTCTCTGCGGTCATTTGTGACACTCCTTCGCGTGACGCGGGCCGGGTTCTTCCCCTTTCCGCCAATGGGCGGGCCTTCCTGTTCTGTTGTTTGGAATGCCCATGCATTCCGAAGGGCAGAGCAGGTAAGGGCAAAGCCCGTCCTGCGGCCTGGCGGGGCCGTGACAACCGGGTGGAGGGCGTGAATTTGGGAGGGAACCGCGCGCCTGCGCGTGGGAGGAACCGGAATTCTCGACCGGAACCGACGCCGCAGGCGGCGCTTGCCGGTTTTCTCGGACACGCCAGGATGGCAGGCGGATCAACAGGGATTTGGAAACTGTCAGGGCTGGGGTGAGCGGGCGTCAGCCCGTCGATCCCCTGCCCTGTCTATCGTTCAAAGCGAGACCGGCGCACCGCCGGGATCACGTCATTTATGTATCGTCTTTGTTACCAAAACGGCTTAGGCTAAACCTTTGCGTCACAAATCTACTACCTCTAGACTCGGCCAAATTTTAATTGCCAGCATCGCAAGCGCAACGCCTCGCTCTTCAATTTCTGCTTCTGTCCATTGGTCGTGCTTCTCAAACCATTTGTTCATAAATAGTCCCGTATGTTCTTTGAATTTCGCCTTCTTCTCTTTGAAGCTCTTGTTCCCTGACGAAATGTTCAGTCCTCCTGAAAGGAGGGTCAGGTTGCCCAAGGTGTGGAGCTTGGCGTTTCGGGCAATTGTCTCCTGTTCCAAGGAGACGGGATCAGCCGTGTTGCCGTCAGCTAGAGGCCAATCATCGCCCCACGATTGCGGAAGAACGTGTTCGACCCAAAGCCCTTCTGGCCGTTCACTATGCTCGGCCAGCTTCGTTCGGCTTGCAACCTCAAGCTCCCAGAGGATGTCCACCAGTCTGGGTCTTGGTGAAATAGCGTAACCATTGCCGGTGAGAATGCCCCGACGGAACTCGGTATCGTGCGGAAAGCGGCTGCTATCGCCTTTTCGATCGGCGAAGAACCTTGTGAACACGTCAACGGATGGTCCTTCGGCTTTGAATTCTGCGCTAAGCGATTGAAACAGCTTGTTTAGATTCTTCGTCGTGAGACCGCAGACCGCACGCCGGACGAGGTAGGAATAGATCAGCTCCGCCAGTTCGCGTCGCTCGTCATGGTCTAGGTCGGAGCGTCCGATCTGCATGGCGATCGGGTAGGCCGTCGTAACCTGCCAAGCTGCGAGCTTGCGTCCTAGCCAATGCAAGGCTGGATCTTCGTTCCTGCGCCCTTCCAGGGTCTCGTAGAGCGGTGCGTAGGTCTCGATCAAGCGCAACTCGTCCTCGACGTCCTCAAAGCGCGGCTTGTTCTTTGGAACGGCGAACGCGCGATACTCAGCATAAAGTTCCCGCATGGAAATCTTCTCGCCGGTCTCTGCGGCAAGAGTGTGCGCAAGAAAATGGTCGATACGCGGACGAGTTGGGCGGGCGTTCGGCGCAGCCTCCTTCCACCAACTCATGTCGAACGGGGTCCAAAGTTTCGTGTAAAGTTGCTCAACCGATGCGCTTTGCTTCTCAGCCCGGTGAAAGATGTTGTTTCTTACAAGGTCCATCGCCAAAAGCGGTTCGCCCTGTGAGTTCAGCGTCTCGAAAATAACCTGAGCGTCATCATTCTCCCCGAGGGTAATCACGACCAGCTTCAGGCGATCTAGCATGGCCGTCAGTATGGCCTCGAGTCGTTCGGCCACGAGATCGAGTTCGACGCCTTCATCTTCGTCCGTCTCTGGTGCATTTGCGTCGAGGTCGATCTCGCTTTCTTCGTCCGGTCCGTTAAACGAAAAGTCGTCGATCCAGCTGTAGAACAGGTGATACGCTCTGAAAGCTGGAAACGGCGTATTCTTTGGCACCCCTCGTCCCCAGTAGAGATGGCGATACTTTTTTGAGACCTCGGGATAGGTCATCTCGATTAGGTCGTGAAACAGCTCGCGATCCGACGGCGTAGGGTTCAGCTTGAACTTCGCCAACGGGTCGCTGTCCTTGCTCTTCGGAACGTTCAAAAGATAGCCGTCGACGTGCTCGATCAGGTCGGCCAACTCATGGTGCCGGGCAACTTCGCGCAACGCCGCCAGCATGATCTGGAAAGTTGTAAGGCGCTGTTGGCCATCCACGACCTGAACGACAGGCGTGATGCCGATCTGCGACCCCTGATCGACCGGAGACAGGATCAGCGCACCCATATAATGTTCGAACTTTGCGTCCCCTTCCAAAACCTCAATGGCCTTAGCTGTGACATCTTCCCAAAAAGGCTCTAAACGCTTGTCACCCCATTGATATTTGCGTTGATACAGCGGCACCATGAAGCGACGGGCCTCTTTGAGTACAACTTCCACGGGGTGATCGTCAGCATCCATAATATTGCCTTTCTTAAAGAGCTCTGCTCAAAATAAACCGATAAACTTGTTTTGTTCAAAATAGTACCGGTCACGTGCGGGCTTGATCGACAACGCGGTATCGAACGGATGCGCCTGAAGGGCCAAAGGTGGCCAACCTTCGTTGTCGCGCACAGGGAAATACGTCACGACGAACTCATCATCAGCGGTCAATAGACTTGGAACATCGTTCCATCGGAGAAGCGGTGCGTCCGTGATATGCCCATCGTCATTTAGGCTGACAGGCGCGTTCAGAACTTGTTGCCATGCTTGGATCTCGTCCTCCACTTCAAGCAGTGCGAAAGATGGCGTTGGGTCGAGTGACCGCGATGCGTCTTTCACCCGAAATGCATAGATCGTCGGCAACGCCCCTTTCGGGGTCCCATCCGGCGCTTGATACAGCATGGTGTCGTAAACGTCCGTGTACGTGGGAAGCGGCTGCGTTTGCTTCTCTTGCTTTTTGAAGAGGCCAAACATTAGGAAGCCGTATCAACCGGGCTAGTCTTCAAGCCCTTTGGCTGGTCGCGCCCTTCCCCTTCGAACGATGCGGGAACAGCATCAATCCCGATATCCCAAAGGGCCGCAAGCAGGCCCCCCTTGGCAACCATGTCAGCTGCCTCTTGGCCGTAGGCAGCGACGAAATCATCAGTGGTCGCGAATACTTGTGGGCTATTGTCCGCAATGCGCTGCGCCATTGATTTCACAGCGGGCTGGTCCTTGTGGTAGCGATCTTCAAACACCGTGTGGTTCCTTTCAGTTTTTAACGTTCTCTGTCTCGATCGCGGCCCTGCCCGCGCTCGGACGCAGTATCACGGCCACGCCCGAGAATGTCATCCCGCCGCCCTTGGTCACGGCCCTCGCCGTCACGGGCGGCAATGTCCCGTTCTACCGCCGCTGCACCCCGCTCCTGTCCAATATCGCGCGTACGCCCAAGGATGGCGTCCCGCCGATCTCGGTCTGGATCGTCGGGCGCAATTCTCTCTCGCCCGACATCCGGCGCTTGCACCTCGGGTCGATCAACATCGCGCCCCAACACCGCCGCCCGGCGCGCGTCTATATCGCCCCGCTCGGCCCCAGCCTGCGGCCTCTCAACCTCGCCCATAACCCTCTCCTTGATCCGTGACATCGCCGCCTCGGCGCGGCCCCATAGCTGATCCAGCCGCTCGCGCGCGGTGGCAATGAAGGCGCGCCCGCGCTCCATCAGCTCAAGGCGCAATTCCAACTGCCGCCAGCCCAGCTCCTGACGCTGTGCATTGCGCGCCTGCGCCGCGCGGAAAGCCTCACCGCGCTCCGTGACGATCCCGCGTTTCTCCTGCGCATTGGCCGATGGGCCGATTTTCGGCTCGGGCTCGCGACTGAGCTCGATCACCTTCTTCTCGCCTTCAAGCGCCAGCTCTTCCTGCCCGCCCCCGCGCGCCCGCTCGACCTGTTGCTCGGCCTCGGCACGCTGAACATCGAGAGACCGATGGTCAATCCGCTCCGACCGCCCTGCCCGCTCAAGGGCCATGTTTGCGTCCCGCGCCCAGGCTTCGCGCCAGCCCATCAGCAAGTCTGGCGCATTCCAGCTGCGATCCTTCTTGCCGAACCCCTCGCCGGTCAGCTCGCGCATAGTCAGCATGACATGTGCATGGGGCTGACCGTGGCCATCACGGGCCTTGCCCTCGTGAACGGCCACGTCCGCGATCATGCCGCGATCGACAAATTCGCGCTGAACAAAACCACGCAACAAATCCAACCTCTCGCCCCGATCAAGCTCACGCGGCAGCGCCACTTCGATCTCGCGGGCAAGTTGGGCATCGCGCCGCTTCTCGACGGCTTCGACCGCGTTCCAGAGCTGGTCGCGATCGCGCATCCAGTCGGGCGCGTTCTCGGGGGCCATGATCTCGGAATGAACGACACCGCCCTTGCGGGAATAGTCGTGCTCCAACCCCTGCCGGTCATCCCGCAGCCGCCCAGCTGTCCGGTAGGCGGCGGCTGCGACCGATGACCGGCCCCCTGCCCGACTGATCACTTTCGCACTGAGATGGTAGATCGCCACGGATCGAGCGCCTCTCTTCAAAACAGGGTCCAGCGCCTGGGTGCGCTGGTCGGGAGCGCGAGGGTGAAACCCTCGTTTAGGCGGCATCGCCGCCTTGGGGGGAAGCCGTCCGGCGCGGGGGTTTACCCCCATGAGGACGCGCACGTTGTCGAAGACAATGTATAAGCGCGCATTTGTTTCTTTTCAACATAAGATTCAACCGCTACGTTAGCCCCATTATTTCAAAGGTTGCCCCATGTCCCAAAGCCGCCCGACCGACGCTCGCATCGCAGAACTGGCCGAGAAGAAAGCTCAGCTCGACGCTCAAATCGCAGCGCTCGATGCCAGGCGGCGTCTCTCTCAGAAGAAAGACGAAGACCGCATCAAATGGCTCTTGGGCACTTTGGTCTTCGACCGTTTGAGCGCCGAACCTGCTCTTCAGAGCATCGTGCGGCGCGACCTGCCAGACCGCCTCACCCAACGGGATCGCGACCGGGGGCTCTGGCAGATTCTGTTTCCTGACGCGCAAGAGGACCGGTCATGAGCTTTGTTCTGGAAGCCCGCCATTGGGTGATCATGATCGGCGCTGTGATCCTGGCCGCTGCCGCCATGATCCTCGCTCCGCAAGCGGTCGCGATCTACCCGGTGACCACCTATGCCTTCCCGATCATCGCCGTGGCCACCATTCTCGACACCCTCGGAGCCGCCGCAGAGCGCCACAGGACACCGCTGAAGCTCCTCGCATGGGTCTGCCTGTGCGTGGCCACCCTCACAGCGCTGACGCCCCTCAGAGGGCCGCTCAGCGACATACTGGCGACTGTCCAGGCATGGACGGGCGCTGGCTGGCCCCTGCCCCGTGCTATCTGGGAAGGCCTCAAGGGGCTGGCGCGGTATTCTGATCCGCAGAAACAGGCCATGGCGATCTCTTTCGCACTTGGGGCCTTTGGCGTGGCTGTCGCTGTCAGCACCCCGCTGGTGGCGATCTTCAATCCGCGCATTGGCCGCAACCGCAAATCCCGCACCGGACCGTGGCAAGCGGGATGGATGGACCCGCGTGACGTGGCCCAGCTGAAGCGCAACAAGACCGGCCTGCCCCTCGCCCTGCACAAGGGCAAGCTCCTGCGCTACGTCAAGAACGATGCGAAGGGATGGCGCGGCGGGCATCACCTCGTCGTCTCCGGCACACGCGGCGGCAAGGGCGTCAGCGCCGTGATCCCGGCGATCCTCGATCACCAGGGGCCGGTCGTCGTCCTGGACATCAAGGGCGAGAACTTCGCCGTTACGCGCCGCCACCGCGAAGAGCTCGGGCGCAAGGTAGCGGTCCTCAACCCCTTTGGCCTCGTTGAGGATGGACAGGATCAATTCAACCCGCTCGACTACATCCGGTCCCATGAGCTGGCGCGAGACGTGGCCCTGGTTGCAGACGGTCTGGTCAAACCGGAACAAGGCGACGGCGCGCATTTTTCGGAAATGGCCCGCCAGCTGGTCGCGGCGGCGATCGAAGTGATCGTGACCCAGGAAGAACCCAACCGGCGCAATCTGATCGCCGTCGCCGATCTGCTTCTGTCAGCAAACCTCGACGGTACGCTTGAGGCCTGGGCCGAAAACGGGGATCTTGTCGGCCACCGTCCTGCCCAGACCGCTGCAACCATCCTGCGCGCAGGCGACAGGGAACGCGGGTCGATTCAGACGGCGGTGTCGAAAGCCTTCGAGTGGATGCAATCCGACAACATGCGCCACTTCCTGGCCGGGTCCAGTTTCCGCATGGATGATCTTCTTGATGATCAGGTTGATCTCTTCATCGCGGTGCCGCTCGACCAGGTGGACAAGCAAGCGATCTTCATGCGCCTGTTCATCAACCTCGTTCTGGGCACGGCCGTGCGCCAGGACGGGCGGCGCAAGGTCAAAGCTCCAATCTTACTGGTTCTCGATGAATTCGTACGCATGGGGCGCATGGAGCAGATCATGAACATCGCCAATGTCGCCGCAGGGGCCGGTGTCGAAGCGCTGTTCGTCACCCAGGACACGGGCCAGGTCGAAAAGGCCTATGGGCCGAATGATGCCCGCTCGATCTTCGGCTCCTGCATCACCAAGCGCGTCTTCAACCTCAACGATATCGAAACCGCTGAATGGGCAGCGCGTCATCTCGGGGAAAGCACGGTCTATTCTCAGCAAATTCGAGAGGGCAAGGCCCCGCACGAGGGCCGTGATTTTTCCTACTCGGAGCAGCGTCAGAAGCTCATGACGGCTGAGCAGATCACGGGCATGAAGGCAGATGATCTGCTGCTGTTGGTCGGTAACCGCAACCCGCTCAAAGCCAAGCAGAATGTGTATTTCAAGAGCAAGCTCTACCGGGGAAGGTTCGATCAGAACCCCCTGAGTTGAAAGTTGTGCGTTGGAATTTTGTTAAAGGTTTCGCGTTCTGAGGGAGTTAAATAGAGTTATAATAGAGTTACACCTTGGAAAAAGCCCAACAACACCTTGAAACGAATAGTGTTTTCCAGAAGGCCGGTGTGTGAAATGACGAATTTTGGTGTGTGAAATGACGAATCTGGGTGTGTGAAATGACGATAGCTTAGAAAAGTTATCCACAGGCCGTTGGTGTGTGAAATGACGACTCTTGACGATCGGTGTGTGAAATGACGATAGTGAGCCATGGTGTGTGAAGTGACGAATCGTGAGCTGAGCAGAGGGTGTGTGAAATGACGAATGCACGCTCCCCGCTCCTGCCGGACCGGCATCCGCAAAAAGACCTGTTCGTTTGCGACATTGTGGACGCGGTGCCGAAGGGCGACATGGCCTCGATGGAACATCCTGTGTTTACCCTCTCGACCAAGCCGGACATGAAACCGCGACGCTACCAGAATGGTGATAATTCGATTGAGGTCTCACCGTCACGCTACGGGCTGGCCACAGTCCATGACCGTGACGTGCTGATCTACTGTATCAGTCAGTGCATGGCTGCACTCAATGAAGGCCGCAAAGTCAACCGGTCGATGCGGTTCAAGGCTCATGATTTGCTGGTGGCGACGAACCGTCAGACCTCGGGCCAAGGCTACCAGCTCTTGAAGGATGCGCTGCGGCGTCTGCAAGGCACGCAGATCGAGACGAATATCCGCCAAGGTGGCAAGGAATATTTTAAAGTGTTCGGCCTGATCGAGTCCGCGGAAATCGTTCGGGAGACACGTGACGGTCGGATGCAGGATGTCGAGATCACACTGTCGGATTGGGTGTTTGATGCCATCGAGAACAATCATGTTCTGACATTGAACAAGCAGTATTTTTTCCTCCGAAAACCGCTTGAACGGCGACTCTATGAACTGGCCCGTAAGCATTGCGGCGCACAACCCAAGTGGAAGTGTGGGCTCGAACTCTTGCGCGACAAGTGCGGGTCAGGCTCAACCACGAAAGAATTCAGGCGATTGATTTCGAAGATCATCGAAGATGACGCGGTGCACGACCATCTTCCCGACTACACCATGAGCATCGAAAGCGATAATGTTGTCTTTCGCCCCAAGGGGGCTGAGGCGGTGATCGCCCCTTCCTTCCTAGCGTTGCGGTTCAGAAAACCAGATACACATGATGAGGCGCGGCGTCTTGCGCCTGGGTGGGACGTATACGTGCTGGAAAACGAGTGGCGGTCATGGGTGCATGACAAGGCGATCGATGTGAAGGATGCCGATAAGCACTTTCTGGCCTTCTGCAATAAGCGAGGCGCATACCAGAATTAAAACGCACAAATGTGGGTTTGTGGCTTTACGCTTTCCCACGAATGTGGTGAGGTGGACTCATGATCATATCTTTCCTGAACCAAAAAGGCGGCGTCGGCAAAACCACCCTATCGGTGAACGTGGCGGGCTGTCTGGCACGCCAAGGCCACCGAGTGCTTCTGATCGACGCTGACAAGCAAGGCTCGGCCACAACATGGGCAAGTCTGCGCGAAGATGCGCCCTTCCAGGTTGTCAGCATGGCACGGGCCAACATGGCGCGGGACGCGCTAAAGCTTGCCCAAGACTATACTCACACCATCATCGACGGCCCGCCGCACGCGGAGGAGATTGCCCGATCTTGTATTGTTGCATCGGACTTTGTGGCGTTGCCCATCGAACCGTCCGGTCTCTCGACGTGGGCATCTGACCTGACAGTGCGTCAAGTCAAAGAAGCGCAGGAATTCAAGCCTTCCCTCAAATGTGGGTTTGTGGTTTCCCGCAAAATAGGGAAAACTGTCATAGGGCGAGATATTCGCAACATGGCTGCCGAGGCGGGTTTGCCAATCCTAGCAAGTGAGATCGAGCAACGGGTGGCCTTCGCTGAAGGTATGACCATGGGGCAAACGATTTTCGAGTGGGCTGGCGATAGCAATGCGGCCCGCGAGATCAACCAACTAACGAAAGAGATTGAGCGGTATGTCGAAGAAGACATTTTCGGCGGCTCCGAAGCCGAAGCAGCAGCCAACGGATGACCAAATCCTCGCGTTTGAACGTGGCGGGGCAGGGCATGACACAACACGGGCAGACAAGCCGGTCGCGAAGACCATGCCGGATGAGCCGACCAAGCGCCTGAGCCTGGATCTTCCGGCGAGCCTGCACACGCGATTCAAAACGGCGTGCAGTGCGACGGATCGGAAAATGGTAGGTGAACTCCAAGCCTTCATTGAACAGCGCACGCAAGAATTGGAAGAGGATGCGGGCATAACCCGCAAATGAACAAAAGCACAAATGTGGGTTTGTGTGAAATATTGCGCAGGCGGGATTTGTGGCTTAAAAACAAAGGGGAGGGCGGCGGCGCAAAAAAACGTCACCGCATGATGAGAATGCATGCAGAGCTGAGAACGAGAGAAGCCCTTGGGCCATTCGGCCCGGTCGAAGAAAAGAACGCACCAGACGTGTTGTACACGGCGGGTGATACCGCGCTTTTGACCGAAGGCTCGCGCGTGGCGATTGTCGGCTCAAGAAAAGCCACCCCGGACGGCATCAAACGAGCACAGGCTGTCACTCGTGCCTTGGTGCAGCAGGGTATCATTGTCGTCAGCGGCCTAGCCGAAGGCATCGACACAGTGGCGCATAGAACTGCGATAGAAGAGGGCGGGCGCACTATAGCTGTGCTCGGCACGCCCTTATCCAAGGCGTACCCGGCCACGAATGCCGGTCTACTTGAAGAGATCAAGCGTGATCACCTAGCGATTTCCCAGTTTCCCGAAGGTTATCCAGGCAAGAGCGAGAATTTCCCGCGCCGCAACCGGACGATGGCGCTCATCTGCGATGCTACCATCGTGATCGAAGCAAGCGAAAAGAGCGGGACCCGCCACCAGGGATGGGAAGCTATCCGGCTTGGCCGCGATCTCTACCTACTTGAGAACGTCGCAACCAATCCGAACCTAACTTGGCCGAAGCAGCTCATCGAGTACGGAGCACAAATCCTGCGCCGTGAAGACCTACCCGATATCTTGCTCGATATTCCGAACTACACTGCTGGGGGCGTTCGTGCCTTCGAGCTATGAGTATGGCACCTTCGCCAACTATTCCCCACGCGGTAGCTCGGAGCTGTCTGTAACCTCCCGAAAAGCCTGTGGCGCGATCAAGGCTGGCCGGGTCAATGTCATCGCCTCGACCGTTCCGCACCTGCAAGACTCGAAGGCGGACGCTCTGCGGCCTTTTCTCGGGCCTGATGTCACTTTGGTGCCGGTACCGCGCTCGGCGCCACTCCCTGATGGGGCGCTTTGGCCTGCCAAGGTGATCTGCGACGTGTTGCACGAGCACGGGTTCGGCCAAGATGTACAAACCTATCTGAAAAGAACGAGGGCTATACCGCGTTCGTCAAATTCACCGGCGGCGGAAAGACCACTTGTCCCTATTCACCTGGAAAGCATCGAGGCGGAGAGACCGTTCTTCGTGCCGAACAAGATCACCATCGTGGATGATGTTCTGACCATGGGACGGACAAGCTTTGCTTGCGCGGAACTCCTTCGGGCTGTCTGCCCGGACGCAGAAATTCGTATTTTTGCAATGATCCGGACGCAAGGCCTGCAAGAAGACATTGAGAAAATTGTTGATCCGGCCATAGGCTCCATCATTGGCTACCCATCCGGCAAGACCCACCGTGACCCATAAATGAAAGAATGTGGGTTTGTGGGTATGTGGCGGAAATGGAAATTGAGTTATTAAGACAAATTACGAAAGATGATCACAGACTGACTGACAATAGGCATAGATGCTGAATAACCATAAACAATTCCTGGCATGGAGACGGCAGGTCTTTGTCCGCAATCCACATCAAGATCTGAATGCTCTTTACACTGGGCTTAAGCAGAGAAGCGGCGTTTACTTGATCGGCTGCGCGGAGGAGATTGTCTACATAGGGCAGTCATGGGACCTGACGGAGCGACCAATTGATAGCTTGGGCCGTTTCTACCACCGTGTTTCTGACGTCTCACTGCCGTGGTCTCTCGCTCTGGCACCCTGCCCACCTGACGAGATGCACGAAAAGGAAAGCACGGCCATTCGTTCCTTCGCCCCAAAGTTCAACACATCGATCCCAAGCATCCCTGCGAGCGAGGGACGGATGCCAGAGATTATCGGCTACGCTGCTGTCTTTCAGGATCAGATCAGTTCAGGCGGGGCTTTTGACGAGGGAAACCTTCGTCGGCAAATGGAGCGCGCAGCTGAAAACCCTTCACCACCTTGGCGGCAGGGGAAACAACGAAGGAAAACCGGGAAGCGCGAGCCGAAGCCCGAGTTGCCGCCGCTTGATCCTCCAACGCAGCTGACGGGAGACTCGCTTCGAGAAGCGTGGCAGCGCTACGGCGTCCCGTCTGATGGAGCTTTGATCTATCCGATCAATCTCTGCGATGATGGCTCAGTCGTGACCCGTGACGGAGAGATTATCGGTACATGGTCGATGGACCAGTACGAAGCACCTTCGTTTACGCCAGACGATGCGATTATTCCCTTATTCGAAGCACCTTTGGTTGGCCTTCTATGCATGCGCATACGCGAATGGCACGAAAGCAAAACTGGCGAGAAGCTATAGAGCTATGGCTACGCCCCCGCTCTGTTCACAACCATCTCCATGAAGCAACAGACAGGAAATTCAGTAATGAAACCGCAGTTGTGCAATCTCTAGGCTCTGGCCGTCGCCAGTACCACTAACCCGGTAGACCATTCGATCTTCCTGAGAAATCCGCCGTGACCACCAGCCGGTCAGATCCCCCTTCAAAGGTTCCGGCTTGCCGGTTCCTTTGAAGGGGGTCCGCTTGCATTGCTTGATCAGCTCGTTGATCCGGTCACGTACCTTGTCGTTGGTGCTGACCCAGTACTGATAATCTTCCCAAGCCTGATCGGAAAAAACCAGCTTCACTCGGTAAGCTCACGCTCTTCGCCAGTTCCAGCATCGAGTTGCGCGATCGACGCGCGCAAGCGGGATGCGTTTTTCGGTGTGGACAGGAGGTGCAACGTCTCGTTGACGGCGTTCCAAGTGTCCAAGGACACGACCACAACGGACTCGCCCTTCTTGCGCGTCACGACAACTTCCTGCTTGTCGTGGATCGCTCGATCCATGACGCCCTTCAGTTGAGCTCGTGCGTCTGAGTAGGTCATAACATCCATGTCGACTCTCCTTTGCCTCCCTCTATATGTACAACATTGAGTACAAGTAAAGGGGTGGTACGAAGGCGGCAGTCAATTTCATGGAGAATTTACGAGAGAGAAAGGGCTCACATGGATGACATCGTTACCCGCCCCGCAGAGGAAATTTCTCGCGAGGAACTTTACGAACTGGTCTGGCAGACCCCCATGAGCAAGCTTGGCGCTCAACTCGCGACGAACGGGCCAGGCTTGGCCGCTCTTTGTCGAAAGCGCCAAATCCCTACGCCACCCTTGGGCTACTGGCAGAAAAAGGCCGTTGGCCGTGCTCCTGAAATGCCTCCTTTGCCGTCATTCGAACCGCCCCAAAAGACCTCCCCTTCAATCAAGCCAGCGCGGGGCAGTGGTAGACCGGTAGTACCTGCGTCCGTCCCATCTCGCGACGCTGAGTCCGTTGCGGAACTACCACCCTTCGATGAAGACGACGAAAGCCTTGACCATATGCGAGCGCTGCACCCCAAGGTGAAGGCATGGGTCGCAGAGCACCGTCAGCTACAGGAGAGCCGTCGAGCGGAAAACCGGCAACGGTCGCGCGACTTTTGGGGAGGATCACTTCCTCATATCAGCGACCTCACTGCGCGTGACCGATATCGCTTCAGGGTGACAAGCACCCTGTTTCGCGCGATCGAGAAGCAAGGGGGACAGATCGGCGAAGCCAAGCTTACAGGCAAGGTGATGTTCCTTGTCAGCGAGCAAGAGCTCAAGTGCGTAATTGCTGAGAAAATGTCGAGGGCGACAAAGATCATGGAAGGGGCAGGGAAGTGGACGGCCCTTCCTCATCACCACCAAACAGGCCTTGTTTCCTCCGGCTTTCTGCGCGTGAGGTTCGACACCTACGTCAAGGGCCGCAGTCGCGACTGGATTGAAACGCCCAAGAAGAAGATGGCAATTATCCTGCCTGATATTGTAAGTGCCATTATCGCGGCAGGGCCGCTTTTGGCAGAGGAGGCGCAGGAGCGCGCAGAATGGCACCGCCGCTACGAACAAGAGCAGGCAGAACGCCGTGAGCGCCAAAGACAGCTGGAGATAGACCACAAGCGCTGGTGTCGGTTTCAGGACCACGCGGCAAATTGGCGGGAGCGCGAGCGGCTTTTGGTATTCATTGCAGAACTACGCCGCCGTCTGCAAATTGAGGGTGATACCGACATTGAAGACAGACATCTCAGCGAGTGGATTGTCTGGGCCGAAGAGCGAGCTCTTGCGCTCGATCCGTTCCAAGATGGTTTGAAGGGACTTTTTGAAACCATCAGTTCCGCTTGATTGATTAGCTAGTTATACTCGGCCAGCACTACAGACAGTTGGATCAAGAGCATGCCGAGCTCGCGTTTGCCGAAGATGACGACTACCCTCGGCTAAGGGAATACCGCATACTTCGGAAACAATATTGTAGGTGAAATTTGAAGCTTAAAATTTTTGCGTCGATAGCAATCTTTGCGGGCTCGTACTTTCCTTTGAGTCTGATTCTGCTTGCTCAAGATTTTCGGTTCGAGCTCTTAGATGCCCAACCATGCTGGCCAGTGAATGGGACGGACTGTGTTCTTCCGTTTCGGAATGGCCTGTTCCCTATCATCATCTTCGCGGTGTGCTCAGTCGGGTTCGTTATTTCTTTGTTAGCGCTATGGTCAATTAGGCCCAAAACGGCGGTCGACATAATTGAAGTTAAGCATGTCCCGGCTGAACTGATGAGCTATACACTTCCCTACGTCGTGTCTTTCATGAACTTAGAATATCAAGAGACCGGAAAATTTGTCGGCCTCATCATATTCCTATTTTGGATTTTTCTTATCACTTATCGGTCGGGGCAGCTTATTCTAAACCCGCTGCTCGTAGTCTTGGGGTGGCGCCTCTACGAAGTGAAATACCGTTTCCCCGGCGACGATAAAACACATACTGGTAAAGCGCTTTCAAGATCCCATCTTGAGCCGGGGGTTCGCTATAAGCAATTACAAGCACAAGACATTTTAGTTATTTCGAAATAAGATAAGGGACGACAATGCCTATACTTGATGATCTCAAGGCACTCAATCTCGATGTCGCACACGTAAATCTATGGACCGTCAAAGGTCCTGTGGGCCCCATTTCTCAGGCACCAACCTATCCTGCCAAGTGGGTGGAGACCACGGCTCCCCTCGATGCATCACTAAAGCAGATTTTTACCGAGCAGCTTGAACTTATCGAAGAGGTGTTCGCTTATGGTCTGCTGGCGCAAAACAATGAAGCCAGTGCGTTGTCTATTCCCGCCGATGAAACGCATGTGCCATCTCTGCTTGCAGCGATAGCTGCCGAGACGGCCCCGCTCAAAGTTTCACAGACGAAGCATCTCCTAAACACCAACTTTTATGTAGCGAAGATTATCGTCGGTGATGACATCGCCTACGCTGTC
>NZ_JAYMVV010000004.1:0-90479 GCF_048056635.1 Phaeobacter sp. JH20_08
AAAAAACCGGGCGCTGCTGGCCTCCGCCGCCTGTCTGATCGCCTCGGCCTCGGCTGCGCTGGCGGCCAGCGGTTTGTCGCAGATCACATGAATGCCCGCGTTGAGAAAGGCGATGCTGGGACCTGCGTGCAGATGGTTGGGTGTCACAATGGCAACCGCATCGATGCCATCGTCGCGCCCGGCCTCGGCGCGGGCCATCTCGTCATAGCTGGCGTAGCTGCGATCCGCGGCGATCCCCAGCTCTGCGGCGCTGGCCATCGCGCGTTCCGGGTCTGATGATAGCGCGCCGGCAACCAGCTCAAACCGGTCGTCCATCCGGGCAGCAATCCGGTGCACCGCACCGATAAAGGCACCCTGCCCGCCCCCGACCATCCCCAGTCTGAGGCGCGTCCTGCGATCCGTCGTCATAGTCCCAGCATCTCCCGAATTGTCTTCCTGTCGCGTTCGCCGTCGGCGCAAGCTCAAAGGCCGTGTCGGTGCCCTCGATCAGATGGCGCGTGATAACGGGTGCGCCTTTTGGCAACCCGTTACTGTCGGCAATTTCAGCCAGCACTCCGATACGAGCGCTGCCCAGCTGTCATAGCCCTATTGCCACCGTTTGGGAAATACTCCCGTAAAATCAACCGGCCTCTAGCACGGCCCTGTAGCACGGAGCGCGAAAGCGGCAGGCGCCGCTGACGGCCGAAGCGGCGCCGCCTGATGCGGTGGTCCGCCGGTCTGGCGGCAGCAGGGCGGTCCGGTTGCTCAGAACAGGAGGTCGGCGGTCTCCAGTTCGGCCCGCGTGACATCTATCAGGGTCAGGGTGCTGCCATCGGCAAAGGTAAAGACGAAATCATCCCCCGATTGCGCCCCGAAAGACAGCGCCTGGTCCCGGCTGGTGAAACCAAATTCGCGCAGGGTCAACTGGTCCTCCTGCGCGTCGAAATCGGCGATACGATCATTGCCGCGACCGCCGACAAAGATGAAGACGTCACTGCCCGCACCGCCGCGCAGCATATCGTCGCCCATACCGCCGTTCAGTGTGTCCCGACCCTCGCCGCCAGCAAGGCTGTCATTGCCGCTGCCGCCAAAGGCGCGGTCGTCCTGGGAGCCCATTGCGATCTGGTCGTTGCCGCCCCCGCCGTTCACGCGGTCGGCGCCGCCGCCAGCAAAGACGATATCATCGCCACGTCCCGCTCCGATCGTGTCGTTCCCGAGGCCGCCATAAACAGTATCGTCTCCAACGCCCCCCCGCAGCGTATCCTCACCCGTGCCACCGTGCATGAAGTCATTGCCGCTGCCGCCGTTCAAACGGTCATTGCCGTCGCCGGCGACCCCCCGGTCGTTCCCGGACCCAAGGAAGAGCTGGTCGTCCCCGTCGCCTCCGCGCAGCGTGTCCACACCGCTGCCGCCGCTCAGAAGGTCCTCGCCCCGGTTGCCGGTGATGCGATCATTGCCGCCGCCGCCGTTGATGGTGTCATTGAAGTTGGTGCCGCCGATGGAGTCATCGTCGTCGCCAGCCGACATATCCAGCGGCCTGCCGCCTGTTGATCCGCCTCCCGGCGCTGGCGCCGGGTTAACGTTGATCGTGACTACGGCCATATCTGACAAGGCATTGTCGGTACCGCCAGCAATCTGCACGCCGATCTGACGGTTGCCGTCGGTTGGCGCGTCGGCTGCGGCGTTGTCATATTGAAGGGCCCGCAGCAGGGTCTGGATCGTCGCGGGTGTTGCACCCGAGGTGAGGGTAATGACCAGATCTTCACCCGCGCCGCCGGTGCCGGTTGCCACGATGGTTCCGACGGGCACACCGCCGACGGAGACCATCGAGCCGTTGGCCTGACCGGCAGAGAGCGACACGGTGCCGCTGACATCGATGAGGAGCCGATCCTCGGCCTGCATCCCGCTCTCGAAGGAGACGGTCAGCGTGCCGGTATCAAAATCGGCGCTATCCGCGTCGCTGACAGTCAGGTCCCCCGCCACATCAAGAGCTGTGGCGCTGTCACCCTCGGTAAAGGTGAAACTGTCGCCGTCGAGATTGCCGATCACCGGAGGGGTGCCGGTCGCATTCAGGAGGAAGCTGACGCTGCTATCCTGATCGCCACCGTTGGCAGTGCCATCGGCATCATTCAGCGTCAGGGTGAAATCCCGCGCGCCGACCGTGGACGGGGCCTCATAGGTGATAGACCGGATCAGGGTCTGGATCGCCGCGTTGGTCGCATCGGCGGTGCTGAAGTTGATGGTCAGATCCGAACCGCCCTGCCCGTCATTGGTGATATCCACCGTGCCAATGGTCACGCCGTTGACCAGAACAGTCTCTCCTGCGGAAAGGCTGGCATCGCCTCCGGCAGTGACAATCGTGCCGTCAACGCCCCAATTGCCATTTGTGGTGCCTGAATTCTGCGAAATTGTCAGCTGGCCGCCGTTGTAATCGCTGGAATCGAGGTTGGACACCGTCACCGCGGACAAACCGCCAAGGCTCTGGGCGCCGGTTCCAACAACAACCTGGCTCGTCGCATGGTAGTGGGCATTGCCGATCACCGGGGCATCGTTCACCGGCAGCACGTTTACCGACGACGACAACGTCAGCAGGGCGCTGTTGGCGTTGCTGCCGGTTGCACTGCCGCTGTCGGTCAGGCCGGTGATGGTGACAACACGGCTGCCCCCGGTCGGGGTTTCGGATGTGTTGCGATAGGTGATGGTGTCAACCAGCGTCTCGGCCGCGGCGGTGCTCAGCGTGCCGCCGGTCAGGGTGACGGTTGCGGTATTGCCCAAGACGGATACCGTCGCAGTCAGGCCGTTGCTCGCGGTGGTCAGCGTGTTGGCATCCGTCAGCGCCAAGACACCGCCGTCGATCGTCAGCACCTCCGCCGCGCCGTCGGCGATATTGGTGACCGTCAGGCTGAGAGTGGTCAGCGTCTGCCCCGCCTCGACGGTGTCGGCGCTGACGCTGGTGAACAGATCCGCTGCCGGGTCGCCTTCCACAAAATTCGGATTGCTGCCGGTTGCGACCAGCGTCGGCGCATCATCCGTGGCCGCGACGGTCACGGTCAGCGTCGCAGTGTCGGAGCTGATGCTGGTGCCGTCGGTGATGGTGAGACCCAGCGTCCGGTCATGGGTCGCCGGGTCATCGCTGCTGTTGTCGTAGGAGAGCGCGCCGACCAGCGTCTGCACCCGGGAGGGGGTCGCATTGGCGTTGAAATTGATGCTTAGGGTTTCATTGGCGCCGCCGGTCGCACCGTTGGCCAAGGTGCCGATCACCACGCCGCCCACGCTGACGGAGGAGGCCGCTGTCTGCCCGGCAGACAGTGTGACGGAACCGCTGGTGTCGATCAGCAGGCGATCATTGGCGGTCTGTCCGCTTTGGAAGGCAAGGCTCAGCGTGCCGCTGCCCAGATTATTATCGGCATCGCTGATCGTGACATTGCCGCCGGTATCCAGCGCCACCGCGCCGAGGTTCTCGACAAAGGCGACGGTATCGCCGGCCAGATTGGCAACCACGGGTTTGTTGCCAAGGATCATCGAAAAATCGACCGAGGTGGACTGCGCGCCGCCATTGGCCGTGCCGTCGTTGTCATCCAGGCTGAGGGTGAAGGTCTGCGCACCGGTCCCGGCCGAGGCGCCCCAGGCGAGATTGCGGATCAATGTCTGGATTCGGGCATCGTCCGCATTGGCGGTGAGGTTGATTGCAAGCGTGTTGCCGCCCTGCCCGTCCTCGGTTGCATCGACGGTGCCAATGGTCACGCCACCAATCTGAATGGTTTCATTGGCCGCAATGCCCCCGTCACCGCCCGATGTCACCGTTGTGCCGTCGACGGAGAAGCTGCCGCTTGCGGTGTTGTTGCTGTCCTTGTCGACAATCCGCAGGACGCCGCCGCTGTAATCGGGCGAATCTGCATTGGCGAGAGTGGCGTCGGCGCCAGCATCGATCAGCGCAGATGCGCCAGGTGTCAGGACGCCCTGATCCCCCGTCAGATTTGCCAGCACGGGAGCGTCGTTGACGGCGGTGATCGTGACCGTGCTTGTCACGGCCAGGGCGGCAGTGTCATCGCCGCTGTTTGCCGTACCGCCACTATCGACAAGCTCGGTCACGGTGACCACGCGATTGGCGGTTGTTGTGGGATTATCTGATGTATTCCGGTAGGTTATACCATCTACGAGTGTTTGAAGCGCCGCAGGGCTGAGGGTGCCCCCGGTGGCGGTGATGGTGGCGGTGCTGCCGGTTACGGAGACGCTCACCGACAGGGAGTTGGCGGCACTGACAAGAGCGGCGCCATTTGTCAGGGCCACGTCGGTGCCGTCAAACACAAGTATTTCATCCGCGCCGTCGGCGATATTGGTGATGGTCAGGGTCAGGCTCGTGATCGTCTGTCCGGTTTCAACCGTGCCGGAGGTAACGCTGTTGAACAGGTCAACCGCCGCGCCGCCCTCAACATGGGTTGGGTTGCCGCCGGTAGCAGTCAGCGTTGGTTCGTCGTTGACGCCGGTATTGCTCACCGTGACCGAGCCGGTAGCGGAGGCGATCCCGCCGCTGCCCTGGCTGCCCACATTGCCGTCCGAGAAGGTCCAGTCCAACTGGACCGAGGCATCCGGGTCATTGCTGGTGTTGCTGTAGGTCACCCGCTGCAACACGTCGTTCACCAGAGCGGTTGTCGCCGGGGTGGCGAGGGAGGTGAAACTGATCGTCAGCGTACCGCCCACCTCGGCAAATGTCGCAAAGCTCTGCCCGCCGCTTTGCAGCATATTGCCGCTGACCGTGAACAGAGCCCCGGTCACATCAAAGCCGAAATCATCCACGAGATCGGCGCCGCCGTTGCGGGCGATGGTCAGCGAGGCACCGCCGAAATCGCCATTGCCGCCATTCAGGCTGGCCAGTTCGGTGTCGGCAATGGTGGCGGTGCTGTCCAGAACAACGGCGCTGCCGCCTTCGACAAAGGTCGGCGTGGCATCCAGACCGGCAAAGACCGGGGCGTCGTTGACGCTGGTGACAGTAATACTGGCGGTATCGCTGATGGCGGAAAACGCGCTTGTACCGCCGGTCACGCTGGCGTCCGCGACGCTGCCGGCAGAGCCGGTGGAGCGATCCCAGGCGCGGATGGTGATGGTGGCGGTGCCGGAATAATCCGCATCTGCCACAAAGCGGATCAGATGGGTAGCCGCCCCCGCCAGCGACCCGTCCAGCAGGCGCGCAGCGCTTGTTAGATCGACCGATGTGCCGGTGGTGGCGGTGAAATTCGTCCAGCTGGTTCCGTTGTCGAGGGAATATTGCCAGATCCCGTTGGTGTTATCGACCGCAGTCACCGCAATCGCTTCGACCGGGCTGCCATCGACATCGGTCACGCTGCCATCGGACACGATGCTGGCAACGCTGTCACCTGTGTTATTGGCGTTGTTGCTGGCGTCGTCGTCGCCATCAGCGGAGGAGCCATCGTCATCGCCTGCGTCCTCGGCAATGGTGCTGAGCACGGGCGACGCCGCGGCGTCGAGCACCGGCGCGTCATTCACCCCCGAAATGGTGATACTGACCGTATCGGCGCTGCCATTTGTGGTGCCGTCGTTGGGGGTGACGGTCAGAACCGCAGTTGTGGTGTCATTGCTGGCGGTGGTGTAGCGAAGTTTTGACGTGTCGTTCAGATAGGTATTGAGATCAGCGGCCGACCCCTGCAACGTCATCGACCCGGTGCCGGAATTTGCCACGGTCACACCGGCGGTTGTTCCGTTGCCATCGGTCGTGGCGATGGTGCCGCGATCCACGGCCAGGGTCAGGGTTATGGTATCGCCGTCGGCGTCAGATATATTGTAGGCCGACAGGTCAATCGCCGTCGCAACATCCTCTGTCGCAGTGTCATCTGGCGGTGTCCCGCCCAGCAGCGGGGCGTTATTGGCTGAAACCACGGCCGTGTCGACGGTCATGGTCAGGACCGCGAATTCCTGGAAACTGGGTTCATTGGTGTAATCGACCGCAATGCGTCGCACCGATCCCCAGGCTGCATCCGCGTCCCAGTCGCCGCTGCCGATGCTGTATGACACCAGTGCATTGGAACCGGCCGCAGCCCAGGTCAGCGTATCTGAGACGATTTCTGTCCCGCTGCTGTCAAAGCCACGGATGGTGAAAGTCTGTGAGGTGATGCTCTGCGCCCGGCCGAGCACCCGAAACCCCTCGAAACTGAAATCGCCATCACCGGCCAGCTGAAATCCGTTGCTGTCATCGTTGTAGAAGGCACCGTCCATTGCGCCGATGGTCCCGCCCTCGACAGCGCCCACCGCCAGGTTCTGCGCGCCGCGCATGTTCAGATTGGTGAAGGTGCTTGAACCCTCGCTGCCGTCACCAAAATCAAGCGTCAGCGTCAGCCCGGGGAAATCCGCGATCCCGTCGCTGCCATCGGCCCAGGCGTCCTTGTTGTTGCCGCCATTTGTATAGTTGCCGTAGTTCAATACAGTGGACAGAACTGCCGGATAGGCCGCCTGCGCCACTGCCGAAATCCCGATCGGGGTTGAGATCGCGCCGATCTGCATCTCCAGATCCCAGTCGCCGCCCAGCTCGGCAGCGCCGGTCAATGTCCGCGATGCGGCAACATTCGCGCCGGTCGCCTCGGCCAGGGCAGCGACGAAGGCTTCGCCTTTGGCAGTTGCCGCCACCTCGCAGCCATAAAGCAGGATATCACCACCGGGATGCAGCGCCCGGCGCAGGACCTCCATCACCTCAGGGTACCGGGCGAGCGTGGCCTCGGTCACGGTTTCGTCACCGATTAACAGCGCGCCGTCTTCGCCGTGGGACATGATATGCAGCGCCGACAGACCGCGCACTGCGCTGAGGGCCTCTGCGATCTGACGCAGGCCGGACCCGTTGCGGGTCAGGTAGATGACGGTTGCGTCATCCGGCAGATCGAGATGCAGGGTCTGACAGTGGTCGACGGCGGAATCAAAAACGAAATACTGGGTATCAATCATCTGAGCGCTCTGAGATTATAGCTTACAATCCAAAGGTATGATCAGTCGTCTTGCTCAACCTATAGGATATCGAGGTTAATCAATCGGTAATGGCCAAATTATGTGGCAAGCTTATTAAAGAGTTCTTGCATCCAATATGCCAATCGTGCCGGGCGATGACTTTTTTGCGATAGGGGACAGCGCTGGGTCCGACCCAAAGGATCACGAACCGGGGCGGCGCCGCAGTGCCGGGACGGGCCAGGCGCTGGTGGCTTCATGCCAGCTCTGCCGGGCAGCGGGCCGGAATATCAGCCGTTCAGCACCGAGGCGCTGCCTGCCAGCACCTCCTGAACCAGCGGATTTGGAAAACGGCGCCGCAGGGTGACCGCATAGAAGGTCTCGCGAATGCGGGGGTGCTCCTCGGCCTCCAGCAGCCGCCCCGAGGACAGCTCATCCTGCACCACGATCGGGGCCACCAGCGCCAGGCCGATATCCTCGCGGGCCAGCAGCCGCATCATCGCCATGTCGTCGACCTCGGCAGCCACCTGCGGCACCACCGACAGGCGACTGGCCATGGCATCAAAGGCGGTCCGCACCGTATTGTCGGTGGTCGGCAGCACAAAGGGATGGGTGGTCAGCAATTCGCGGATCGGCAGGCGTGGATCCAGCCGCGCCGGGGTGCCGACGATGCTCACCGCCTGATCCCCGATCTGATGGGTTTCATAGGGGGTCAGGCTGTCGTCGGGAGGTTCGCGGTTCATCAGAACCAGATCGAGGTTCAGCGTTGCCAGCCCCTCCAGCAACTCGGTTGGGCTGCCGGAGCGCAGGATCACCTCGACATCGCTGCGCGCCAGCATGGGCCGCAGGAACCCGATCTGAAAGTTCCGCGACAGTGTGGCCAGCGCACCCACCCGCAGCGCCTGACGGCTGCGCTCGCTGCCTTCCAGCGTGGCGATCAGCTCCTGCCCGGTGGCAAAGATCGCATCGGCATGATCCAGCGCGATACGCCCCGCCTCGGTCAGATGCAGCTGCCGTCCGCGCCGGTCGAACAGCGGATGGCCCAGCCGCTCCTCCAGCTGTTTGATCTGCACAGAAAGCGCCGATTGCGACAGATTCAGCCGCTGCGCGGTGCGGGTCAGATTGCCGTCATGGGCGACGGCCCAGAAATAGCGCAGATGATGATAGTTCAGGGGCATTCATTCGTTTTAATAGAACGATAAGGCCATAACAATGAATTTTTATTAATCAAAGATCCGCGCTACCTGTCTCGTTGACGCAGCGTCCCCTGCTGCATGTGAATACGGGAGCCTTTCATGTTCTATCTGTTTTTGCCGCTCTTGGCCCCGATGCTGCTGCTGGCCGTCGCCCTGCGGGCGCGCCGGACACCGGGTCTGCGGCCGGGTCATCTGCCGCGTCTGGCGGAATATGCCGCGCTGGCGGCCTTTGCCGTCTCGGCGCTGTCTGCGGTGCTGCTGGGCCTGAACGGTCCGGGCAGCTCGCCCTTGCTTGGCCTTTTTGGAGTTGGGCTGTCGGTGCGGCTGGATGTGGTCAGCGCCGTGATGCTGTGTCTGGTCAGTTTCATCGGCTGGATCGTGCTGCGCTACAGCGCCACCTATATGGACGGCGAGGGCCGTCAGGGCGCCTTTACCGGCTGGATGAGCGCCACGCTGGCTGCGGTTTTGCTGCTGGTCATGTCGGGCAATCTGGTGCAGCTGCTTCTGGCCTGGACCGCCACCAGCCTGTGCCTGCATCAGCTGCTGCTGTTTTATCGCGAGCGCACAACGGCGCAGCGGGCCGCGCGGAAAAAGGCGCTGGTGGCCCGGGCCAGCGAAATGTCACTCGGCCTCGCTGTCGCGCTGCTGATTGCCGCCTATGGCACCAGCGATATCGCCAGCATTCTTGCCGCTGCCAGCCCCGATCTGCTGACCCTTGCCGCCGCCGGGCTGATCGCGCTGGCGGCGGTGCTCGCCTCGGCGCAGTTTCCGGCCCATGGCTGGCTGACCGAGGTGATGGAAGCGCCGACGCCGGTCTCCGCCCTGCTTCATGCAGGCGTCATCAATGCGGGCGGCTTCCTGCTGATCCGTTTTGCCGATGTGATGCTGGCCGCGCCTGCGGTGATGGCGGTGCTGGTGATGCTGGGCGGGTTTACCGCGCTGTTCGGCGGGCTGGTGATGCTGACGCAGCCGGCCGTGAAGACCTCGCTGGCCTGGTCCACCATCGCGCAGATGGCCTTTATGATCATGCAATGTGGTCTGGCGCTGTTCCCGCTGGCGCTGCTGCATATCGTGGCGCATTCGCTCTACAAGGCGCACGCCTTTCTCAGCGCTGGCGAGGCGGTGGCCAATGTCGCCGCGATCCGGCGCCCCGGTCCCGTCGCAGTGCCAAGCGCGCGTAATGTGATGCAGGCCTTTGGCATCGGCATCGTGATCTATGCGCTGGTTGGAGCGGTCTTTGGCTTTGACGGCAAATCGGTGCAGGCAATTGCGCTGGGGGTGATCCTGATCTTTGGCGTGGCCTATATTCTGGCGCAGGGGCTGGCCGATGCCGCCCCCGGTGCGCTGACCCGGCGCACGGTGATCTATGCGGCGGCCACCTCTGTCAGCTATTTCCTGCTGCAACTGGCGGCGCTGAAGCTGACCGCCGGCACCCTGCCTGCCACCCCTGCTCCCGGCCCGCTGGAATGGGCGCTGATCCTGCTGGCGCTGGTCAGCTTTGGCGCGGTGGCCGTGGCGCAGGCGACCTTCCCGCTCTGGGCGATGCACCCGGCGGCAGCGGGGCTGCGGGTCCATCTGTCCAATGGGCTTTATGCAAATGCGATTTTTGATCGGCTGCTGGGCGGCTGGTCAAAGCGGACCACATCCTGAAACCGGGAGATCGACCCATGTTGATGAAGCACGAAACCTACCCCGCCGCCCTGTTGGAGCTGGTCACCTGCGCCAATCGGGCCGCCCGCGCGATCCCGCCGCTGTTCCCGCTCACCTCCAGCGTTGCGGTGAACCCCTTCCTCGGTCAGAGCGACGAGCCGCTGGCGGTGACCTCGGCGCGGCTGGCGCGGGTTGCGGGCACACGGGTGACCCCGGACCGCAGCCATTGGGCGGCGAAACGGGCCGCCGGAGACCTCACCGACAGCGATCTGCGGGCCGCATTGGCGCGGGCCGGCACCCGCTTCAGCGATGTGCAGATGGCCGATCTCCATGCGGCACTGGGCGCCACGGATACCAACGATGACCCAAGCGCGCTGCCGACGGTGGCGGAGCTGGCGCAGGAGCTGTCCGGCGTCGACTGGCCCGGCCTGATCGAGGAACGCATCGGCGCCTTTGCCGCCAGCCATTTCGATCAGGGGCAGGCGCTGTGGCAGCCGGACCGGACCGGCGGCACCTATGCGGCCTGGCGTCAGTTTGCCAGCCGCGATCTGACGCCGGAAATCCACGGGCTGCACGGGTTTGGCGGGTTTGTCGCTGCTACCAACCGGTCACATTGGCGCGCCATCGGACGGGCCTCCGAAACGCTGGGCGTCAGCTCTGCGGCCGCCGAGACCGGGTTTCACCGCTGGCTGATGACACTGCAAGGCTGGGCGCAATATGGCCGCTACCTGTCGTGGCAGGCCGAGCTGGAGGGCAAGAGCGACACCACCACGGTTGAGCTGTTGGCGATCCGCATGGTGTTTGACGAGGCGCTGTTCCACCAGTATCGCGACCAGATCGCGGCCCGCTGGCAGGAGGCCGTCGAAAGCCACGAAACCCCAATCACCCCAAGCCGCGATCAGGTGATCGACGCCATTCTGCAAGAGGCAGGCGAACGGGCGGCGCAGCGGCAACTGGCCGGCAGGCTGACCGTCGCGACCCCGGAGCCAGCGGCAGAGGCAAAGGCCACCGATCGCCCCCTGTTGCAGGCCGCCTTCTGTATTGATGTACGGTCCGAAGTGTTCCGCCGCGCGCTGGAAGCACAGGACAGCGGCGTGCAGACACTTGGGTTTGCAGGCTTCTTCGGGCTGGCCGCGGCGCATAATGCAGCGGGCTCCGACGTTACCGAAGGGCGCGGCCCGGTGCTGCTGAGCGCGGGCGTCCAGTCGCGAGCGGCGGAACCGGCGGAGCTTGACCTTGCCCGGCGCTATGCAGCGCGGGCGCGGCGCGCCTGGGGCCGGTTCAAACTGGCGGCGGTCTCCTCCTTTGCCTTTGTCGAGGCCACAGGCCCGGTTTATGCGGGCAAGCTGCTGCGCGATGCCTTTGGTGCCAGCAGTCGTCTGGCCACGGATCCGGCGCCGGTGCTTGATGCTTCGGTGGATCTGGACCACCGGGTTGCGATGGCCCGGACCATCCTGTCGGCGATGTCGCTGACCGGTGGCTTTGCCCCGGTTGTGATGCTGGCAGGCCATGGCGCGGATGTGACCAACAACCCCCATGCAAGTGCTCTGCACTGTGGCGCCTGCGGTGGCCATGCGGGTGACGTGAATGCCCGGTTGCTGGCCGGACTGCTGAATGACCGGGCGGTACGCGGCGGACTGCGCGAGGCAGGGATCAGCATCCCCGAGGACACCGTTTTCCTGCCCGCGCTGCATCACACCACCACCGATCAGGTCACGCTCTACGAACAGGATCTGCCCGCTGGTGCTGCCACCCGTTTTGCCCGCGAGCTGGCAAATATCCGTCGCTGGATCGAGGCCGCAGGCGCTCTGGCCCGCAGCGAACGGGCGGTGCGGCTGCCCCGCGCAAGCGCTGGTGCAGACATCCTGCGCCGCTCCTCCGACTGGGCGGAACTGCGCCCGGAATGGGGGCTGGCCGGTTGCCGCGCCTTTATCGCCGCCCCGCGTCAGCGGACCGAGGGCCGGGCGCTTGACGGGCAATCCTTCCTGCACAGCTATGACTGGCGGGCGGATGAGGGCTTTGGCGTGCTGGAGCTGATCATGACCGCGCCGGTGGTGGTCGCAAGCTGGATCAGCCTGCAATACTACGGCTCCAGCGTGGCCCCCGCCCTGTTCGGTGGCGGCAACAAGCTGTTGCACAACGTCGCCGGTGGCATCGGTGTGCTGGAAGGCAATGGCGGCGCGCTGAAACCCGGTCTGCCCTGGCAATCGGTGCATGATGGCGATGCGCTGCAACATGACCCGCTGCGGCTGACCGTGGTGATCGAGGCGCCGCGCGATGCCATGACGCAGATCCTGGACCGCCACCCGCAGGTGCGCGCCCTATTCGACAATGGCTGGCTTCATCTGATGGCGATGGACGATCAGGGGCATCTGGTCTGGCGCTACGAGGGCGATCTCAACTGGTCACGCATGGAACCCGACGAGAGCACGGCCAACCGCGCGGCGCTGGAGATTGCTGCCGAATAGGCGGATCACCCCGAGCCATGGAACACCGATCTGCGCCGCCCCGGCCAATATCCGGGCGGCGCAGATTGCATATCGCCGGGGGCGCCGCTGAGTTCGGATCAGTTCAGCGAGACCCAGAGCACCTGCGCGTCCTCTTCACTGGTCGAAACGCAGCAATGGCCCATGCCGCTGTCGTAATAGACGGTATCGCCGGCCTTCATCGGCAGCGGGCGGTAATGTTCGGTGTAAAGAACCAGTTCACCGCTGATCACGAACATGAATTCCTCGCCACTGTGGCGAATCCAGCTTTCGAACTCCGACACGTCACGCGCCTTGATGCGGCTGATATAGGGCAGCATCCGCTTGCTGGTCAGCTCGGTGCACACCAGTTCGTGGTCGTAGGTCTGGGTTTCCTGATGCTCTCCCGCGCCCTTGCGGGTGTAGTCGCGCCGCCCGGAGATATCGCTCTTGGCGGATTGCACAAACAGCTGCGGCGTCTGCAAATCCAGCGTCTGCATCAGGCGGCGGATGATCTCGAAACTGGGGCGGGTCTGGTTGTTCTCGATCTTCGACAGGGTGGAGCGGCCGATGTTCGCGGCCCGCGCCGCTTCCTCCAGCGTCAGCCCCTTCTCCTTGCGGGATTCGCGAATCATTTTCCCCAGCGCATCACCATCGGGAGCCTCGGCAAACTCCGTCGCGGGGGCGCCGTCTTCCGCGTTGATGGGTTCCATGGGCGTGCAATCTCCTGAGTTTCCCAATGTTTACCCTTCCCCCGGTGATAGGTCAAAGTTTCTATGTAAAAGCAATAGTTGCTTATCGTGGAAAAGTTTCTTAAAGGAAACACACGGGAGAGTTAGGGGCTGTTTTCCCCTGACAGACAATAGTGAGGGGCAGAGATGAGCCTTTATGATCGGATCGTTATCGGTGACGGCCCTGCGGGCTATGTCGCGGTGGACAAACGCTTTTCAACCTCGATGCCTGCTATCGCCAAGACCGGTCCCGAAGGTGCCTTTGTCGGCAAGCGTAAGGAGGCCGTAGGATGAACGTCCCCATGCCGCGGCTCCGCCACCCGGAAAAATCGAAAAAGGCCGATAGCGAGATCCCGCGCAAACCGAAGTGGATCCGCCGCAAGAAAATCGAGAGCGCCGAGTATTTCGAGACCCGCCGCCTGATGCGGGATCACAATCTGACCACCGTCTGCGAAGAGGCCGCCTGCCCCAATATCGGCGAATGCTGGTCCAAACGTCATGCCACCATGATGATCATGGGCGAGATCTGCACCCGCGGCTGTTCTTTCTGCAATGTCTCGACCGGTCGCCCCGATGCGCTGGACGCCTTTGAGCCCGGTCGGGTGGCACAGGCGGTCAAGAAACTGGCGCTGCGCCATGTCGTGATCACCAGCGTTGATCGCGATGATCTGGAGGACGGCGGCGCGGCGCATATCGCCCAGACCATCCGCGCCGTGCGCCACCAGACCCCCGGCACCACCATTGAGGTGCTGACCCCGGATTTTCTGGGCAAGGGTGATGCCGCAAAGATCGTCTTTGACGCGGCCCCGGATGTGTTCAACCACAATCTGGAAACCGTCCCACATCTCTACCCCCGTGTCCGCCCCGGTGCGCGGTATTACAGCTCGCTGCGCCTGCTGGATGACGCCAAACGCGCCAATCCACAGGTTTTTACCAAATCCGGCCTGATGGTCGGCATGGGAGAAACCCTGGAAGACCTGCGTCAGGTGATGGATGATCTGCGCGCTGCGGACGTCGATTTCCTGACCGTGGGACAGTATCTTCAGCCCACCCCGAAACACCATCCGATTGATCGCTTCGTCACCCCGGAGGAGTTTGAGCAGATCGAACGCATGGCCCGAAGCAAAGGGTTCCTTGGTGTCTCGGCGACACCTCTGACCCGCTCTTCCTTTCACGCGGATGAGGATTTTGCGGCGCTCAAGGAAGCCCGCAACAGGCAGCTTGGCGACAGCCTTGCGGGGGGTGCCGACTAACGGACCACCCCTCGGACCGGGATTGCCCCGCGACTGGTGGGTCGCGGCAGGAGGGGCAGAACCGGGAAATCGACTTGTCATCGGTCGCGAACCGCAGCAAAGGCCGGGACAGGCACTCATAGGCCAAGGACCACCACCCAAAGGGAGGAAAATTATGGAAGTTTTGAATTCGATTGTGGGCTATATCAACGGGATCGTCTGGGGACCGCTGATGCTGGTCCTCATTCTCGGCGTTGGCCTGTTCTTGCAGATCGGGCTGAAGCTGATGCCCATCCTGCGCATCGGCACCGGCTTTGCCCTGCTGTTCAAGGGCCGCGAGGCCGGAGATGGCGAGGGCCAGATCACCCCGTTTAACGCGCTGATGACCGCGCTGTCGGCCACCATCGGCACCGGCAATATCGCCGGCGTTGCCACCGCCGTGTTCCTCGGCGGCCCCGGCGCGCTGTTCTGGATGTGGATGACCGCACTGGTCGGCATGGCCACCAAATATTCCGAAGCCGTGCTGGCGGTAAAATACCGCGAACAGGACAGCCAGGGCAATTATGTCGGCGGCCCGATGTATTACATCAAGAACGGTCTTGGCGCGAACTGGGCCTGGCTCGGCTTTGCCTTTGCGCTGTTCGGTGCAATCGCCGCCTTCGGCATCGGCAATGGTGTCCAGGCCAATGGTGTGGCACAGGTGCTGGAAACCAACTTCGGCTTCAACCCTTCCATCACCGGTATCGTGCTGATGGCGCTGACCGGCGCCGTGATCCTTGGCGGCATCACCCGCATCGGTGCGGTGGCCGGGAAACTGGTCCCCTTCATGGCGGTCAGCTATGTCACGATCGGCCTGCTGGTTCTGATCATCAACGCCGATCAGCTGGGCCATGCCTTGGGTCTTGTCTTCACCTATGCGTTCACCCCCTCGGCCGCTGAAGGCGGCTTTGCCGGGGCCGCTGTCTGGGCCGCAATCCGCTTTGGAGTGGCCCGTGGCGTGTTTTCGAACGAAGCCGGTCTTGGCTCCGCCCCGATCGCCCATGCCGCAGCTGAAACCAAAGGTCCGGTAAATCAGGGCCTGATCGCCATGCTGGGCACCTTCATCGACACCATCATCGTCTGTTCCATCACTGGTCTGGCCATCATCGCCTCCGGCGCCTGGACCTCGGGCGAAAGCGGTGCAGCGCTGACCTCGCTGGCCTTTGAAACCTCCCTGCCCGGCTTTGGCGGCTATGTGATCGCCATCGCGCTGTCGATCTTTGCCTTTACCACCATTCTGGGCTGGTCCTACTATGGCGAGAAATGCGTCGGCTATCTTCTGGGTGCCAAGGTGCTGATCGGCTACCGTGTGCTGTGGATCATCGCGATCTACTTCGGGGCCACGGCGGATCTGGGCTTCATCTGGCTGCTGGCGGATACGCTGAACGCGATGATGGCGATCCCGAACCTGATCGCCCTCGCCCTGCTGAGCCCGGTCGTCTTCAAGGTGACGAAAGAGTTCTTTGCCTCCAACGGGCAGACCGAAGAGCCGAGCAAAGGCGCGGCAGAATAATCAAGACCAACCGACATCGGGGCGCGGCAGGCGTCGCGCCCCGGCTTTTCAACCACATCAATTCAAGGGCAAGACGCTATGACCGACGCGCCGAAACGTACCCCGCTCTATGACCTGCATGTCGCCCTCGGCGGCAAGATGGTGGATTTTGCCGGCTGGGAAATGCCGGTCCAGTACCCCATGGGCATCATGGGAGAGCACAAGCAGTGCCGCGAAAAGGCTGCGCTGTTCGATGTCAGCCACATGGGCCAGGTGATCCTGCGCGGCGACAACGTCGGCGAAAAGCTGGAAGCGCTCTGCCCGCAGGCCTTTGCCACCCTCAAGGAAGGCAAGGCACGCTATGGCTTCTTCACCAATGACGATGGCGGCATCATGGACGACCTCATCGTCTCCAATGCCGGCGATCATTACTTCGTGGTGGTGAACGCCGCCCTGCGCCATCAGGACATCCCCCATATGAAGGCGCATCTCGACGGTGTCGAGGTGACCGAGATCTTCGACCGCGCGCTGGTCGCCGTTCAGGGCCCGGCAGCCGAAAATGTGGTGGGCGACCTTTGCCCCGCCGCCCGCGAGATGACATTCATGGAAACCATCCTTGCCGATATCGACGGCGTGGAATGCCGCATTTCCCGCCTCGGGTACACCGGCGAAGACGGCTATGAGATTTCCATCCCCGAGGCTGACGCCGAACGCATCACCAGGCTGTTCCTGGCCCATGACGATTGCGAACCCGCCGGTCTGGGCGCGCGCGACTCCCTGCGTCTGGAGGCCGGTCTCTGCCTTTATGGCAATGACATCGACCAGTCGACCTCCCCGATCGAGGCCTCGCTGGCCTGGGCGATCCAGAAACGCCGCAAGGAAGAGGGCGGCTTCCCCGGTGCCGCCCGCATTCAGAAAGAGCTGGCTGAGGGGGCCGCGAAGAAACTGGTCGGCATCAAACCCTCCGGTCGCGCGCCCGCCCGTCAGCACGTTGAAATCCAATGCGCCGACGGCAATACCATCGGTGAAATCACCTCCGGCTGCTTTGGCCCCACCGTCGGCGGCCCGGTCGCCATGGGCTATGTCGCCGCGCCGCATGGCAAACCGGGCGAACAGGTCAAGCTGATCATCCGTGGCAAGCCCCATGATGCAGAAATCACCGCGCTGCCCTTCGTCACCCAGAACTACAAACGTTAAGCTCCAGGAGTACCCGAGATGACCACCTATTATTCCGAAGATCACGAATGGATCACCGTCGAGGGCGACACCGCCACGCTCGGCATCACCAAACATGCCGCCGAGCAGCTGGGTGAAGTTGTCTTCATCGAGCAGCAGGACAGCGGCGAGGAATTTGAAAAAGGCGGCGAGATCGGCGTCATTGAATCGGTGAAGGCCGCGTCGGAAATCTACGCCCCGCTCGATGGCGAGATCACCGCCATCAACGAGACTCTGGCCGACAACCCCGGCGCCCTGAACAAAGACCCCGAAGGCGCGGCCTGGATCTACAAGATCAAACTTTCCGACACCTCGCAGCTGGAGGATCTGATGGATCTGGACGGCTACAAGGCGCTGATCGGCTGATCCTGCGCGGCGGATCCGGCAACCGGCTCCGCCGCATCTTCTGGCTCTAAATATCCCCGCCGGAGGCTCCCTCAGCCTCGGCAGGCGACCCCTCGCAACAGGAGCGCTCCACATGGCCTTCAAACTGACTGATTACGAAGCTTATGATTTTGCCAATCGCCGCCACATCGGGCCCAGCCCGCGTGAAATGGCCGATATGCTCAAAACCATCGGTTTCAACACCCTCGATGAGCTGATCGACGCCACCGTCCCCCCGGCCATCCGCCAGAAAGAGGCGCTGGACTGGGGTCCGGCGATGACCGAACGCGATGCGCTGTTCCACATGCGAGAGATCGCGGGCAAGAACAAGGTGCTGACCTCGCTGATCGGTCAGGGCTACCACGGCACCACCACCCCGGCGCCGATCCTGCGCAACATCCTGGAAAACCCCGCCTGGTACACGGCTTACACGCCTTACCAGCCTGAGATTTCGCAGGGTCGCCTTGAGGCGCTGCTGAACTTCCAGACCATGGTCAGCGATCTGACCGGCCTGCCGGTGGCCAATGCCTCGCTGCTCGACGAAGCCACCGCCGCGGCCGAAGCCATGGCGATGGCCCATCGTGGGTCGCGCTCCAAGGCGAATAACGCGGCCTTCTTCGTGGACAAGAACTGCCACCCGCAGACCGTCGCCGTGATCCAGACCCGCGCCGAACCTCTGGGCATCGACGTTGTTGTCGCCGATCCCTCCGAACTGGAGGCCGCCGCCGTCTTTGGCGCGATCTTCCAGTATCCCGGCACCCATGGCCATGTCACCGATTTCAGCGACCAGATCGCCGCCCTGCATGACAACAAAGGCGTTGCGGTTGTCGCGGCGGATATCCTGTCGCTGGCGCTGCTGAAATCCCCCGGTGAAATGGGCGCCGATATCGCCATCGGCTCGACCCAGCGGTTCGGCGTTCCGATGGGCTACGGCGGCCCGCACGCGGCCTATATGGCGACCACCGACAAGCTGAAGCGCTCCATGCCCGGCCGGATCATCGGCGTGTCCGTCGATGCGCGCGGCAACAAGGCCTATCGCCTGTCGCTGCAAACCCGCGAGCAGCACATCCGCCGCGAAAAAGCCAATTCCAACGTCTGTACCGCACAGGCGCTGCTGGCGGTGATCGCGTCGATGTATGCGGTCTACCACGGCCCCGATGGCATCAAGGCGATTGCGCAATCCGTGCACCGCAAGACCGCCCGCATGGCGGCTGGTCTGGAACAGGCCGGGTTCAAGGTCGAACCGGAAGTCTTCTTTGACACCATCACGGTTGAGGTGGGTCACCTGCAGAAAACCGTCATGGAAGCCGCTGTTCAGCGCGGCATCAACCTGCGCCGCGTCGGCGAAACCAAGGTCGGCATCTCGCTCGACGAACAGACCCGCGCTGAAACCATCGAGGCCGTCTGGGGTGCCTTTGGCATCGACCGCAAGGACGACAGCTCCAACAAGCAGTACCGCCTGCCCGAAGCCATGCTGCGCGAGAGCGCCTATCTCACCCACCCGATCTTCCACAAGAACCGCGCCGAGGCCGAGATCACCCGCTACATGCGCCGTCTGGCCGACCGCGATCTGGCGCTGGACCGTGCGATGATCCCACTTGGCTCCTGCACCATGAAGCTGAACGCGACCATCGAGATGATCCCGGTCACCTGGCCGGAATTCAGCAACCTGCACCCCTTCGTTCCCGAAGATCAGGCGCAGGGCTACCATGAGATGATCGCCGATCTGAACGACAAGCTCTGCCAGATCACCGGTTATGATGCGATCTCCCAGCAGCCGAACTCTGGCGCGCAGGGCGAATACGCAGGCCTTCTGACCATCCGCAACTACCACGCGGCAAACGGTCAGGGTCATCGCAACGTCTGCCTGATCCCGACCTCCGCCCATGGCACCAATCCGGCCACCGCGCAGATGGTTGGCTATCAGGTGGTTCCGATCAAGGCGGATGACAAAGGCAATATCGACGTCGCGGATTTCCGCGAAAAGGCCGAGAAACACTCGGACCACCTCGCCGCCTGCATGATCACCTACCCCTCCACGCACGGCGTGTTTGAGACCACCGTTCAGGAGGTCTGCCAGATCACCCATGAGCACGGCGGTCAGGTCTATATCGACGGTGCAAATATGAACGCGATGGTCGGCCTGTCCCGTCCGGGTGACATTGGCGGCGACGTCAGCCACCTGAACCTGCACAAGACCTTCTGCATCCCGCATGGCGGTGGCGGCCCCGGCATGGGTCCGATCGGCGTCAAGGCGCATCTGACCGAACACCTGCCGGGTCACCCGGAATACGGCACCGCCGTGGGTCCTGTCTCGGCAGCGCCCTTCGGCTCGCCCTCGATCCTGCCGGTCAGCTGGGCCTATGTGCTGCTGATGGGGGGCGCTGGCCTCACGCAGGCGACGAAGGTTGCGATCCTCAACGCCAACTACATCGCGGCACGTCTGAAGGATGCCTATCCGATCCTCTACACCTCCGAATCCGGTCGTGTGGCGCATGAGTGCATTCTGGACACCCGTCCGCTGAATGACGACGGCGGCGTGACCGTGGATGATGTGGCCAAGCGCCTGATCGACAGCGGTTTCCACGCGCCGACCATGTCCTGGCCGGTGGCGGGCACGCTGATGGTGGAGCCGACCGAATCCGAACCCAAGGACGAGCTGGACCGCTTCTGCGATGCCATGCTGTCCATCCGGTCGGAGGCGCAGGACATCATCGACGGCAAGATCGACGCCGAAAACAACCCGCTGAAGCACGCACCACACACCGTGCGCGATCTGGTCGGTGAGTGGGATCGCCCCTACAGCCGCGAACAGGCCTGCTTCCCTCCGGGCAACCTCGGTGTGGATAAATACTGGCCGGCGGTGAACCGCGTCGACAATGCCTATGGCGACCGCAACCTGATCTGCACCTGCCCTCCGATGGAGGATTACGCAGAGGCGGCGGAATAAATCCACGCCAAGACCCAAGGTGTCGCCGGTTCCCACCGGCGGCACCCCTGTGCCGATCCATCCCGCTCACCGTATGCGAGGCAGACAGATGACACTTCATTCCCGGCCCCACGGCGATAGCGAGATTGCCCGCACCGGTGGCCGTGGCCTGCGTCACATTGATGTCGTCCTTCCCGACGGCGCGCCACGATCCCGCGCCCAGATCATCATCGACCTGTTCGACGCCGCAAACGATCTGCTGGACGGGGTGCAATACCGGGTGCGCGTCTGTGGTCTGGATATGCTCGCCAGCGGCCCGGTTGCCGGTCGCGCCCGCGCGCTCGTGGTGTTTCTGGGCGATATTCACAGCCGCTGGCAGCTGAATGCCAAGGAACGCGCCCGCGTCAATCAGGTGATGCGCCTGTCAGAGCGCAGCGCCTTTGTCGGCGGTGCGGTGTTCCTGCTGGATGCGCTGGCGCGCGGCGGCGATCACCATCTGGCGATCCACCCGAATTTCCTCGCCTCGGCCGGGGAATGCAGCCTGCGTCAGGATCAGGACGGCGCCGCCACTGCCGCCTCCGGCACCGTGCATTCGGCGATTTGCAGTTTTGCCACCCCGCATATGCTGCTGGATATCATCGCTGCCGACTGCGGGCGACTGGCCGCGAATGGCATGGCGCATTACCTCGGTCTTGATACCGGCAAACGCCCCAAGAAGAGCCGTATTGCGCTGAACCTAGAACAGAAATCCGCAGGCGACGGGCTGATCACCCAATGCCTCGCCGTGATGCAGGACCATATCGAAACGCCGCTGTCGGTGGCCGAACTGGCCGATATGCTGAATGTCTCCACCCGCTGCCTGCAACGGCGCTTTACCCGCCATTTTGAACGCTCGCCGCTCAGCGTTTACCGGTCCTTGCGGATCGAACGCGCCCATCAGCTCTTGACCCAGACCGATATACCGCTGCGTCAGGTCGCCGTCGCCACCGGCTTTGGCAGCTATCAGAGCCTCAGCCAGCACATCCGCGAAACCTATGGCCATGCGCCGGACGTGATCCGCCGCAGCGCCTTTCGCGGCCCGGCCCCGGACAGCCTGCGACAGAGCCGGATCCACCAGCCGCATAGCGCCCCGCTCTGATGCCGCTGCCGGGGTCCGGTCAGATCCGGTCCTTGATCCGATACCAGCCAAAGGCCAGCGGCAGTGACATCCGCCGCCAGCGGCCCAGCTCAAACCGGCGCAGCGGGCGCTGCATCAGATCGGGATGCGGCAGGCGGCTGCGCCCCAGCGCCTGATCGGCGATCAGCGCCCCGGCATAAGGCGCCATACAGACGCCGCTGCCATGATACCCGAGCGCGGCCCAGGCGTTATCCAGCCCCGGCACCGCCCCGGCAAAGGGCACGAGATTGCGGGTCATACAGATCAGCCCGGACCAGAAATACTCCGTCTCCACATGGCGCCAGGCCGGGAACATCCGGTCAAAATCCGCCCGTGCGCGGGCTTTGGTGGCGGCGATATTCTCCTCGCTCACCCGCACCGATCCGCGCAACCCCAGCAACAGCCGACGATCCGGCAACAGGCGCAGATAATGCAAAAGCGTGCGGCTGTCGCAGACCATCTGCTCACTCCACCAGCCCTGGTCGGCAATCTCGGCCTCGCTCAGCGGGCGGGTCACCATGATATTGGACTGAACCGGCAGATAGCGGCCCGCGAATGCGCCCGGCAGATCGTCCGAAGAATAGCCATTGGTGGCAATCAGCAGCCGCCTGGCGCGGACCTGCCCGCCGGCGACCCGCAGCAGATAGCCGTCACCCTGCGTGTCAATCGCCTCGACGGCACTGTCCGAATACATCCGCACCCCCGCCGCCTCTGCCGCGCGGGTCAGGCCAAGCACGAATTTCATCGGGTTCAGCGCAAACCCCACAGGCAGATGGACCGCGCCATGGAACTCCGGGCTGTTCAGCCCCTGCGCCGCCATGTCTTCCTTTGGTACAAATTCATACGGCAGATCATAGCGGCGGGTGTACTCCTGCCCATAGGCATGGAGCTCCTCCAGACGGTCCGCGCGATGCGCCACATAGGTGTAGCCCCGCGAATGGCGATCCACCTCCAGCGCGTACCGGTCCAGATACTGCTCCACCAGATCGACGGCCGCGCGTTCGGCATCAAAGAACCGGCGCGCGTCCGGTTCGCCATAGCGGCGCAGAATGGCATCATCGGCCAGTTTGGCACTGCCCACCGAAACCAGCCCGCCATTGCGCCCCGAGGCCCCCCAGCCGGGCCGTTCGGCATCCAGCAACACCACATCGCCGCCGTTTTCGGCCAGGGTCAGCGCCGCCGACAGGCCGGTATAGCCGCCTCCGATTATGGCAAATTCCGCCGTCACCTCATCGCGCAGCGGCGCGTATCGTGGCGCCGGATCGGGCAGAAACCGGTTCCAGTACCGCGTCTGGATCGGGCGATCGGTATAGGCCAGAGGTTCGTAGATACGTTTCATTCGGGCGTGCCATCAGATGTCAGGTTCTGCGCAGAAGCTATCCGCAGCCCCCCCGGTGCCGTCAATCCCACGCGAACAGGCCGACCTCAGCCATGATAGCAGGCGATACGCCGCCCCTCGATCTCGCGCAGCGCCACCGGCGTCTGGTACAGCGCGCTGAGGGTCTCGCCCGTCGCAACCTCGGCAACCGGACCGGCAAAGGCGACGCGCCCCCCAGCCAGCGCCACGACATGATCGGCCCAGCTGATCGCATAGTTGAGGTCATGCAGCACGATCACGATGCTTTTGCCACGGGTATCGGCGAGACGGCGCAGCTGCGCCATCAGGTTGCGCGCATGGTTCAGATCCAGATTGTTGAGCGGCTCATCCAGCAGCAGCCAGTCGGTGTCCTGCGCATAGGCCATCGCGATAAAGGCACGCTGGCGCTGGCCGCCGGACAGCTCATCCAGAAACCGGTCGGTCAGATCGTCAAGCCCGAACTGCGCCAGCGCGGCGTCAATCGCGGCGTGATCCTGCGCCGTCAGCCGCCCCTGACTATGCGGCCAGCGCCCAAAGCCGACCAGATCGCGCACCCGCACCCGGCTGGCCACCTCCAGCTGCTGGCCAACCACCGCCATGCGCCGCGCCAGCTGATCCGGTCTGATCCCGCGCAGATCGCGGCCCGACAGAGTGATCGCGCCGCCACTTGCAGGCATCTGCTGCGCAATCAGCTTCAGCAGGGTCGATTTCCCCGCCCCGTTCGGCCCGATCAGCGCGGTGATCTTCCCGGCAGGCAGGCTGGCATCAACCGCGTTCAGGATCGTCTTTCCGGCCAGTGTGAATGACAGGCCCGCCACGGTGATCATCTCAGTTTTCCTTTCAACAACAGCACGATGAACAGCAGCCCACCGCAGAATTCGATCACGATCGCAAGGCTGGACTGCAGGTCCAGAAGCCGCTCGAACAGGGTCTGCCCCGCCACCAGAACCAGCGCCGCAATCAGCGCCGAGGCAGGCAGCAGCAGTGCGTGGCGATGGCTTTGCATCAGGCTATGGGCAAGGCTGGTGACCAGCAGCCCGAGAAAGGCCAGCGGACCAACAAGGGCGGTAGAAACCGAAACCAGCGCCGCAATCACGCAGAGCAGCTGCAAATGCAGCCGGTCATACCGCACCCCCAGACTGCGGGCCTGATTGCGTCCCAAGGCCACGACATCCAGCAGCGCCGAGCGGCGCAGCAGCCACAGGGCAACCGGCAGGATCACCACCAGCGCCGCCAGCAGGGCGGTCCGGTCGATACTGCCGAACTGCGCAAACATGCGCCCCTGCACCACGGCAAAGGCAGACGGATCCATCAGCCGCTGCAAAAACCCGGCCAGGGTCCGCAGCAATACCGCAATCACCACGCCAACAAGGATCAGCAGCTGGATGTCCCCCCGGGTCCGCCGCAGCAGGCTGGTAAACAACAGCAGCGCCGCCGTCATCATCACGGCGGTGTCCAGCGCAAACCCGGCAAATCCCGACAGCTGCACCATCCCCGCAAGGCCGAAAACCGCAACCAGCACCGATTGGGTCAGCAGAAACAGCGCATCGAACCCCATGATCGAAGGCGTCAGGATCCGGTTCTGACTGAGCGTCTGGAACAGCACAGTGGCCAGCCCGACCGCAGCCCCGACGCAGAGCAGCCCGGCCAGCTTCGTCATGCGCAGCCCAAGGATGTAGCGCGACGGGACGCCCTCGGACCATGGCAGGCCCCAGCCGACAAAACCAACTGCCGCACCCATCAGCAGCCCCGCCAGCAGCAACAGGCGCCGGTCGATCCATGAGAAGGACAGATCAGCCATGTGCGCCCCGGCGCAGCAGCATGATGAGGAACAGCGCCGCTCCGAACAACCCGAACACCGTGCCGGCCGGAATCTCGTAGGGCGCCCGCAGGACCCGCCCCAGCATGTCACAGATCAACAGCAGCCCGGCGCCGGTGGCCGCCACCACGGGCAGGCTTTCACGCAGATTGTCGCCCATGATCCGGGACACCAGATTGGGCACCACCAGCCCGACAAAGGGCAGCACGCCCACGGTGACAATCACCAGCGCCGACACCAGCGACACCACCACCACGCCAAAGCCCAGCACCTGCCGGTAGCGCAGACCGAGGCTCCGGCTGGCGACCTCTCCCAGACCGGCAATGGTGAATTGATCCGCCACCAGATAGGCCAGCACGGCAAGGACGCCCGCCAGCCACAACAGCTCGTAACGGCCTGAAAGGACGCCGGAAAACTCGCCACTCATCCAGATCGCCAGATATTGCAGCAGATCGGCCTGAAACGCGACGAAGCTGGCGCAGGCCGCAAGGATGCCGCCATAAACCAGCCCCACCAGCGGAACCAGCAGGGGCCGCTGCGGTGGAATGCGCCGGGCCAGCGCCAGAAAGACCAACGTCCCGAGCAGCGCTGCAACCGCCGCGCAGAGCATCTTGGCAAAGATCGGCCATGCCGGCGCCAGCAGGGTGGCCCCCAGCAGCCCCAGCATCGCCGCCTCATTGGTGCCGGTGGTGCCCGGTTCGACAAATCGGTTGCGCACCAGCAGCTGCATGATCACCCCGGCCACCGCCATCGTCGCGCCGGTCAGGATCACCGCCAGCGTGCGCGGAATGCGGCTGACCAGCAGCAGCTGCGCCGCCCTCGGGTCGTCAAACAGTGCCAGCGGCGAGACCTGAGTGACGCCAATCGCGCAGCTCAGCACCGCCAGACCCGCCAGCAGCAGCAGACACAGGCCCAGCCGCCCCGCCGGTGATCCGCCCGACACGCGGGCTGGCGCCGCGGTTTCAGCCACCACGGGCAAACCCGGCCAGGATATCCTCCAGCGTCGCGGTCATCGACTGGATGCCACCGCCTGCGATGTAGATGCTGGCGGAGTTCAGATAGATGACCTGACCTTTCTTCCAGGCCTCAGTGCCGGTCACCAGCGGATTGTCCAGCGTCGCGGCGGCGGCCTGATTGTCCTGCCCGATGGCACTGGCCCGGTCCACGACGATCAGCCAGTCGGGATTCGCCTCAGCGATATATTCAAAGGAAATCGCCTCGCCATGGGGAGCGGCCTCCGCCGCCTCAGCCGCCGCCGCGGCAGGTTGCTCGACCACCGCTTCGGGCAGGTTCAGCGCGTTGTGAATCCAGCCAAAACGGGACTCGCGGCCATAGGTTGTCACCTTCGGACCATTGGTCATCACGATCAGCGCGCGCCCCCGGTCGGCAACGGCGGCGCGGGTGCTCTCCAGCTTGGTCAGAAACGCCGCCTCAAGCGTGGCGGCCTGCGCGCTCCGGCCCATCAGCGCGCCATAGCTGCGCAGCCGTGACAGCGCGATATCCACATGATCCGCGCCCCAGATCGTCATGTCCACGGTGGGCGCAATCTCCGACAGCGCATCGACCTGAGCGGAGGACCGTCCGCCCGCAATGATCAGATCCGGCCCCAGCAGGGCAATCGCCTCGAAATCCGGTTCAAACAGCGTCCCGACCGGGGTCGCCTGCGCCTGCTCGGCGTTCAGATAATCGACATACAGTCGCGATGGCAGCCCTGCCATCGGCACATCCAGTGCCGCCAGCGTATCCGCAGCTGCAACATCCAGCACCACGAGGGCCTGCGGCTGCGACGGCACAGCCTGCGCGCCCCGCGCGGTGTCAAGAAGGGGTGTCTCCGGCCTGTCGTCATTGGCGGCAGCAGCGCCGACCAATCCAAGCACCAGCGCAGCAGTCAGCTGCAATCGCGTCCAATTTGCCATGTTCAATCCCGTCAGATGGAGGAAGGCTGGCGATATGGCTGGCTCAAAATCGCCCGCTTGTTAGGCCGGGACCGGGCAAAAGTCCAGACGTCATTGCCTGCGCTGTCTGTCCACAGCACGCTGCGGGGCCCGGTCATCAGCCAGACAGGCAGACAGGTAAGGCAAGATTTTTTGCCACCGCTGCTTGCAAGGTGCCGCAATGCTCACTATGAGACCCAAGGCCCCAGCGGGGGCAAAGCCAGGTTACCCCAAGCTATCAGCACATTATCACGCGGGTTAACATGGCACATCAAACAGCACAGAAATCCTCCCTCCTCATGACCGGGCTGCTGTGCAGCACGGCGCTCACTCTCTTTTCCGCAACAACAGGTTACGCGCAGGACGACACTGTCCTGTCGCTCGACCCCATCCTTGTGAAGCAGCGCGACAGCGATGGCGAAGCCGCTGACCGGGCGACGGCGGTCTATGTGGCGGATGCGGAAATCGAACGCGCCGCGATGGGCGATCTGAAAGACCTTTTTGCGGGAATCGCCTCGGTGTCGGTGGGCGGGGCAATCCCGGTGGCGCAGAAGATCTACGTCAACGGCATCGACATGCTGAAACTGGCGGTACAGGTCGACGGCGTGTCCCAGAACAACCGCGTGTTCCACCACGCCAGCGCCAATGCCTTTGACCCCGGCCTGATGAAATCCGTCCGGGTCGATCCCGGTGTGGCCCCGGCCGATGCAGGCCCCGGCGCCCTGGCCGGTCGGGTGGTGATGGAAACTATCGACGCCGAGGACATCCTGACCGACGGTCAGGCCATTGGCGGCAAAGCACGTCTCAGCTACGGCGAAAACGGCGATACCTTCGGCAGCTCTCTGACGCTGGCCGGGCAGGCAGACGGGTTCGAAATCCTGCTCTACGGCAAGCGCATGACCGGTGACGACTACACCGATGGTGCCGGCAACACCGTGGGCGGCACCCGCAGCGATCTGACAGCCGGCCTGCTGAAACTGGCCTATGAGACCGACGCCGGACACCGGTTTGAATTCTCCGGCCAGCAGATGCAGGACACCGCCCTGCGCAACCGCCGCGCCAATTTCGGCACCGCGTCCTTCAATCCGCTTGGCACGGTCTATGACACCAAACGCACGGTCTATTCGCTGCGCTACGAGGATGTGAACGGCGGCGGCAACTGGGATCCCTCGGCCACCATCGGGTTTTCCGAGAATGAGATCGGCAGCATCGGCACCACAGAAACCAGCGTGGGTGTGACCCGGACCTACTCCGCGACCTTCCAGAACCGGTTCCACCTGTCAGAGAGCGATACCATCACCGCCGGGGTGGACTTCCAGGACCAGAAAAGCACCGCAAGCGGCGATTTCTGGGGCAGCAATCGCCCCTCGGAACAAAGCCGGACCGTCGGCGTCTTTGCCCAGGCCCGCCTGCAACCCAGCGACCGGCTGAAGGTCTCCGCCGGTCTGCGCTATGACTGGAACGATTTTACCGGCCAGGACTTCGGCCAGAGCGGCAGCCCCTATCAGCAGGACAGTTCCGGGCTGAGTGGCAACCTCTCCATCGTCTATAGCGTCAATGATGCGCTGTCCCTGCGGGCGGGCTATTCCAACGTCTTTGGCGGGATCGGGGTCGAGGACAACTTCCTGTTCTTCCGCGACTGGGATTATTCGGCGCTGAAACCGCGCCGTGCCAGCAATGTTGTCATCGGCGCCGACTGGCAGAGCGGCAACTGGACCCTTGGCGCAGAAGCTTTCCAGACCAGGATCGACGACACCCGTGACGTCGCAGGCCCGGTGGTCACCAGCTATGATTTCGAAAGCCGGGGCTACAATCTGGGCGCCACCTATGGCTGGGAGGGCGGCTTTGCCCGGCTGACCTTCAGCGACAGCGAAACCCGCGTCAACGGCGCACCCGCCTCCGGCTACTACCTGCTGGATTCCGGGGCCCCGATCGGACAGGTGCTGGCGCTTGAGGTGCAGCAGGAGCTGCCTCAATGGAACCTGGTTGTCGGCGGCCATATCGACGCGGCCTTTGACTATGATCCAAAGCTGAACGAGGTTGACCCCACAACCAAACTGGAAGGCTACGAGGTGCTGAACCTCTTTGCCGAATATCGCCCGGCCGCCTATGACAATGTCTCGATCCGCGCCGAGATCAACAACGTCTTTGACCGTCAATACGCCGACCGCGCCACCTATGGCGGCGATTATCCCGGCTTTGCAACGCTTAAGGAACCGGGCCGTTCGGTCTCCATCGTGGCCAATGTCTCCTTCTGAGCGGCGGGTCTGACCCCGCTCCGGCCCTCACCCTTCGGGCGCGCCAGACTGTGGCGCGCCCCTTCGGCAGAAACACACCTACGGCGATCAAAACCCTTTTGAAACATGTCCGTATTGCCTAAGACCAACGCATGAAATCATGCCAAGGCGGCTGGGGTCTCCTCACCGCTTAGCCGCCAGCATTCCGCCAGTTCTCCTGTAACATCGCCAGACCGCTTACCCCGCCGGGATCCCTCTTCGGTGGCGCTGTCTGGCATCGCTGCGGAAGCGCTGTAAGAGATGCACCCAATTCCATACCGCCCCATGCGGGCGGCGGGGCCGGTCCGATGATGGTTTATCAGACAGGCCTGTTCCCCGACCCGCTGTCGGTCCCACCGACCGATCCCCACCCGGATGCCGCCGCTGAGGCGGCGCTGGCGGCCAGCCTTCAGGCGCTGCTCAACGGCTTCCTGCGCGAATGCCCCGAGCTGCCCGGCGACCACAGGTCATCGGCCCCGGATCGCGCGCCCCGGATTGACATTGCGCTGGCGCATATCCCCGCCGTGCTGCGGCTTGGCCTGCGCTATACCTCCCGGACCGGCCCGCTGAAATTCGGCGCCGCGCAGCTGCGGTTTTGCGGCGAAACCTATTGGCAGCCGGCGCCACCGGTCCAGACCATCAGCCTGATCGCGCAGGAGTGTTTTCACCGCTCCGGCGCAACGGATCCGGCCAGACTGGCAGAGTTCCTGCGCGCCATTTTCAACAGCAACGCCGAGATCGAAGCCGCGCTGCGGCGCACCGCGCCGAGCCCCAGCCCGCACCAGTTCCGGCAGGCGGAACAATCGCTGGTCTTTGGTCACTGGCTGCATCCCACACCCAAAAGCCGCGACGGCCTGACCGATTGGCAGCAGCGGGCCTATGCACCTGAATATGCGGGAGAGTTCCAGCTGCACCTATTTGCCGCCCGGACCGAGATTACCCGCCAGGACAGCGCCGCCGCGCCGCTGTCGCAGATCCTGCGCGATATTGGGGGCCTGACCGATGGCCTCTGCCTGCACCCGGGCGAGCAGCTGATCCCGGCCCATCCGCTTCAGGCGCAGGCGCTGCTGCTCGATCCCGCCGTTCAGGCCCTGCTGGCCAGCGGTCAGCTGCGCGATCTGGGGCCTGCCGGTCCGGCTTTCACCCCGACGTCGTCCCTGCGGACGGTCTTTGCCGCCGAGTGCCCCTGGATGCTCAAATTCTCGGTGCCGGTGCGGCTGACCAATTCGCTGCGCGTGACCCTTGCCAGCGAATTGCAGCAGGGGGTTGCGATGGCGCGGCTGCTGCGGCGTCTGAACATCGCAACCAGCCTGCCAAAGTTTCAGATCATCGACGATCCGGCCTATCTGACCCTGACCCTGCCGGAGCGCCGCGAGAGCGGTTTCGAGGTGATTTTCCGCAAGAACCCCTTTGCGGGTGAGGCGGGCGTCGGCATCGTCCCCCTCGCCGCACTTACGGCCGATCCGCGACCGGGGTGTGCCTCGCTGCTGGCCACGCAGATCGCCGATCTCGCCGCGCGCCAGCGCAGCACCCGCAGACAGGCGGCGACGCGCTGGTTCGGCGCCTATCTCGACTGTATGCTCACCCCGGTTCTGACGCTCTATGACCGGCACGGCATCGCCCTTGAGGCGCATCAGCAGAACGCCTTGCTGGATCTGTCCGAGGGGCTGCCCCGGCAGGGCTTCTACCGCGACAATCAGGGCTATTTTATCACCGATGATGCCTTTGCCCCGCTGCGCCAGATCGAGCCCAGCCTCGCCGATGTGCCCGCGCTGGTATTCAGCCGCACCCATATCAACGCCCGCCTGACCTACTACCTTGTGGTCAACCAGATCTTTGCGGTGATCTGGCGCATGGGCTGCGACGGGCTGCTTAGCGAAGACGCGCTGCTGCAACAGCTGCGCGATGAGTTGCACCGCCTGCGGCCGCGCTTTACCGGACCCGCGCGCGCGCTGGTGGAGCAGCTGCTCTATGCGCCACGGCTGGCGACCAAGGCCAATCTGCTGACCCGCCTGCACGATCTGGATGAATTGCAGACCGACACTCAGGAAGGGCTGTTTGTCGATATACCCAATCCGATTGCCGCCCCGCAACGCCAGACCAGAGAGGTGATGCAAGATGCCTGTCTATGACCTCGCGTGCCCATTGGGCAAAGCACAGCCCCACCCGCAAACCCGGCAGACCCGGCAGACCCGCGGCGCGCTGCGGGTGCTGCGCCAGCTATGCGAAGCGCTGCTGAGTGAAGGCTGCGCCCAAGACATCACCTGGCACGATCGCGGATTGCGCTGGCGGCTCGGCAACCGGTCTTTCCGCGCCAGCGGGCGCTGTGGCGCCTTTGGCCGTTATCGGCTGGATGCCGGCAGCATCGAGATGGCACAGGAGCACGGCTGGCAGCCCGCCGCGCTTGAGGACGTGCTCTCGGCGCTCACGGCCCCGGCGGCGGCACTGGCCGCGCTGCGCGTCGACCTTGACCGCACCGCCCATCTGGATGATCTCAACCACCGGCAGATCCCCCGCCCGCCCCGGCGGCACCAGCTGGGCATCGCCGATATGGAGCGCGCCATCCACGAAGGCCACCCCTACCACCCCTGTTACAAGGCGCGCAGCGGTTTTAGCGACCGCGATCATCTCCGCTACGGGCCTGAGGCAGGGCAGGGTTTTCGCCTGATCGGGCTGCTGCTGCACCCCGCGCTGGTCCAACAGCGCCTGCCCGATGCGGATTTCTGGCCCCGCGAGCTGGGACCGGCGGAATGGGAGCGCATCCGCAGCCTCGCCGCCACGCGCAGCGCCGAGGGCTTTGCCCTGCTGCCGGTCCACCCCTGGCAATGGGACCAGCTGGCACAGGATCCGCTGGTGCAGGCCTGGCACGCCGCAGGCCAGCTGGTCCCCCTCGGCGAGATCGGCGACCGCTACAGGGCGACCCAATCGGTGCGCACGCTGATGAACGCCGACCAGCCGCAGCGCGCCCATGTCAAAACCGCAATGACCATGCGCAACACCTCGTCCCTGCGCACATTGATCCCCGAAACCGTCACCATCGCGCCGCTGATATCGGACTGGCTTGCCGCGGTGATCGCCAGTGACCCGCTGTTGCAGGATCGCTATCCGCTGACCCTGCTGCCGGAATATGCCGGCATCATCGCCGGGCGCGGCACCGCGCTGGAGGGGCATCTGGCCGCGATCTGGCGGCAAAGCCCGGCCTCGCTCGGTCTGGCGGACAATCAGATGATGCCGTTCAACGCGCTGGCCCTGACAGAAGAGGACGGCAAGCCGCTGATCGCCCCCTGGATTACCGCCCACGGGCGCGACCGCTGGCTGGCGCAGCTGATTGAAACGGCGGTACTGCCGGTCTGGCACCTGATGGTGGCCCATGGCATCGGGCTGGAAGCCCATGGGCAGAACCTCATCCTTCAGCATGACAACGGCTGGCCGACCGGCCTCATTGCCCGCGATTTCCACGATGGTGTCGAATATGTCGACACCCTGCTGTCCCAGCCCGCGCTATGCCCCGATCTGGCGGCGATTGACCCCGCCTTTGCCAGCGCAGAGCCGGATCAGTTCCACGCGCTCTCCTGTGCTGACGGGCTGCGCGAATTGGTGATGGACACGCTCTTTGTCTTCAACCTCGCGGATCTGTCGGACCTCCTGCAACGCCATTTCGACCTGCCGGAGACCCGGTTCTGGCAGCGCCTGCGCGACCGGCTGGACCGCTACGCCGCCGATCACGGGCAGCAACAGCGCATGGCGGCCTTCGCTCCCTTTGCGCGCCAGATCCACGCCGAAAGCCTGATCACCCGCAAAATCGACCCCGACCGACGCGGCAGCTACCGCCATCTCATCGACAACCCTCTGGCCACTGCAAAGGACAGCTGACCCATGTTTGTGTTGAACGACACCCTTTCTGATCCAACCGCGCTGCACCCAAGACTGCAACAGGCGCTTGGCAATGATCTGCACCACCGCTACGCCCTGCGGATGCGCGACACCGGCCTCGGCCTCGCAACCCTGCTCTACCTGAAGGACCACAAGGCCGGCGTTTTCCCAATCCACGCCGATATCCCGGCGGAAGCCGCGAAACAGATGGCGACCAAGGCCGGATGCGACTGGTTTCTGGAGGATGATCTTGTCCCGCAACCGCTGCCCCGGCAGCCCGGCCAGCCAGCCAGCGCGCGCCCCGGCGCAGGCGTTCTGGTGCAGATGAGCTCCGGCACCACCGGCGCGGCCAAGGTGATCACCCGCAGCTGGGACAGCATCGCAACCGAGATCCGCACCTATGCCGCCTTCTTTGACCACGCGGCCGGGATGACGCCGGTGATCGCCTGCCCGGTGACCCATTCCTACGGGTTGATACCGGGGGTTCTGGTGGCGCTGCATCGTGGCCATGTGCCGGTGATCATTGATGCGGTGAACCCGAAATACATTCTGCGCCGCCTGCGCGAGCTGCCAGACCCGGTGCTTTATACCTCGCCTGCGATGCTGCACACGCTGGCGAGGCTCCTGCCCCCGGACGAGACACTGAACGCCGCCGTCACCTCCGGGACCGTGCTGCCCGATCCATGGTTCCACACCATTCGCGCCCGCACCCGGCATCTGTTCCAGCAATATGGCTGTTCCGAAGTGGGCTGTATCGCCATCAATCAGGACCTGCGGGCGCCCTGCGATGTCGGCCGACCACTACCGCATCTCGACCTACAGGCAGGCGCGCCCGGCACGCCCGGCCCGGTCCGCGTGCAGCTGACGACAGGGGAACCGGCCACCACGGATGCCGCCACGACCAACTGGGTCGAAACCGGCGATCTGGGCTATCTCACCGCCGATGGCGGGCTGGTGTTTACCGCCCGTGCGGACGAAATGATCAATGTGGCCGGGCTGAACGTCTATCCGCAGGACGTCGAACGCGCGGTGATGAGCCTGCCCGATGTGCAGGATGCCGTCGCCTTTCGCCTGCCCGACCCGCAGGCCGGTTCGCGGGTGGGGCTGCTGTTTGTCGGCCCGGATCTCAGCGAGGATCAGCTGCGCGCGCACTGCGCCGATCTGCTGGCCGACTACCAGAGACCGACCTTCCTGCGCCGCCTCCCCGCCCTGCCGCGTCAGGCCAATGGCAAGATCAGCCGCCGCGACATCGCCAACAGATACGCATCCGGCACCGATCACACAGCCGATCAGCAGGTGCCCGCATGACCTTCGACAGCGTGCTGTACGCAATGCAGCAGACCCTCGCCGGACCGCTGGCCAATCCGCATATGGCGCAGTTCCGCCCCGAGGCGGTGCTGAACGATGATCTGCATATCGACTCCGTGGTGCTGATCAACCTGCTGGTGCATCTGGAAACCGACCACGGCGTGGCCATCCCCGAGCGTGATTTCCGCAAGGAGGATTTCGTCACCGTCGCCGATCTGATCCATGTGCTTCTGCCCGACCCGCCGACCCCTCCCAGCGCAGAACCCGAGACCGCGCCCGCCAATCAGGACCCGAGCGAGATCACCGTGCATTGCTTTGTCAGCTGTCTCTGTGCGGCGATCCGGCGGCATGAGGGGCTGGATTTCCGACCCTTCTATTTTGGCACCTGGGACAGCGATTTTGCCATCACCGCCCATCAGCATCTGGCCTATCACAGCGCCGAGATGACGCAGGATCACTATATCCGCTGGGTCGAACGGCTGTATGGCATCCGCGTCAGCCAGTGGCACGATCCCGCCCTGTCGAAATCCGACAACCTGACCCGCTTTGAAAAGCTGCTCCACAACCCGGCCACCGACCGCCAGCTGGTTGTCATGCTTGACATGTTCCACCTGCCGGAGCGGGACACCAAATACAATCAGGACCCGTTTCCGCATTTCGTCATTGTCGAGCCGACCGCCGACCCCGAGGTCTGGCATATGAACGACCCCGATTATCGCTGGCGCGGAGATCTGCCGCGCGCCGCCATCCTCAATGCCATGGCACAGCCCAGCGTGGCGGGCGGCTATATCCTCGACAGCACACGCGTCCGCGCGCCCGAGCCTCAGGACCTCGTGGCCTATTTCGACGCGACCTTCCGCCCGGACGCCAACCCGCTGACGGACGCCCTGCGCGGCATTATCGCGCATCACTGCCGTCCCGACAGGCCTCTGGCACTGCCGGAGCTGGAGATCGCCCTGCGCGAACTTCCGGTGCTGTCCCTGCGCAAATACGCCTATGAACACGCCTTTGCCTTCTTCTGGCGCGCGCTGGACACCAGCTTTGCCGCGTTCGACGCCAATTGCGATCAGGTCGAGGCGCTCTGCGAAGGGTTCCGCAGCCTGCATTTCCTTGCCGCGAAAATCGCCCATACCAGAGACCGCACACTGGTGCCGGATCTGATCGCCGCGCTGGACGCATTGGACCGGCTGGAGTTTGCCATCAAGGAGGCACTTCACACCGAATTCCAGAGCTGGTGCCAGTCACAGATACCAGCGGCGCCCGCATCTGCCGCGGTGAGGACGGGGGAGCCGGCATGAAGATCTCGCTCTGCACGATTTCCTTTCGCCATCAGCTGATTGATCTGAAGGACATTGCCTTCTGGGCGCGGGATACCGGGTTTCAGGGGATTGAGCTTTGGGGCGTTCATGCCCGCAATCAGTCACCGCTGGCGATCCACAACGCCCAGTGGATGGCCGCGCAGGGGCTGTCGATCCCGATGATCAGCGACTACCTGCCCCTACAGGACCATCAGGAGCTGACCCGTCGAACCCGCGCCCTCTGTGCACTGGCGCAGGGCTGGGGCGCGGACAAGATCCGCACCTTTGCCGGGATGCAGGCCAGCGCCACGGTCCCGGCGGCGGACCGCGACCAGACCACCCGCGCCCTGCGCCACGCCTGCGATATCGCCGCAGATCACGGGCTGCGCCTGCTGGTGGAGACCCATCCCGGCACGCTGGCCGATACGCTCGCCTCAACCGTGGCGCTGATCGACGCCACCGACCACGATGCGCTGGCCATCAATTTCGACGCGCTCCACGTCTGGGAAGGCGGGGATGATCCGGTGACGGCGCGCCGGACCCTGCTGCCCAGAATTGCGCATTACCACCTGAAGAACATCTCCGATCGCACCCGCCTGCCGGTCTTTGCCCCGGCGAATGTCTACAGCGCCGCCGGCTGTCGCGCGGGCATGGTGCCGCTGATGCAGGGCGCCTATGACTACCGCGCCCTGTTGCGCGAAATGCAGCGGGACGGCGATTGCGAGGCCTCGCTGGAATGGTTCGGGGACGCCGTGTTTCAGACGCTTGCGGGTGACATCGCCGAGATCCGGGCGCTTGCCGCCGATGATCTGACCCCGACCGGACAAAAAACGCGCTCGGTCGGCTGAGCCAGCGCGGCAGAGAACGGCACGGATCAATCCTCGCGCCGTTCTCTGCCTGCCGTCAGCAATCCGCCGACGCGCAGGGGCTGCCCACCTGCCGCGACCACAGCATCGCATAGGTGCCCCCCAGCGCCAGCAGCGCGGCATGGCTGCCATCTTCGGTGATGCGGCCCTGATCCATGACGACAATCCGGTCCATCTGCGCAATCGTGGACAGGCGATGCGCAATGGCGATCACCGTCTTGCCCTGCATCACATCCCGCAATGTCTCCTCGATCTCCGCCTCCACCGCGCTGTCCAGCGCCGAGGTTGCCTCGTCCAGGATCAGGATCGGCGCATTCTTCAGCACCACCCGCGCAATCGCAATCCGCTGCCGCTGCCCGCCGGACAGGGCCACTCCGCGCTCGCCGACATGGGCGTCATAGCCGGTCCGCCCGGCCTGATCGCGCAGCCCCAGAATGAAGTCATGGGCACGGGCGCGTTTGGCGGCCATCACCATCTCCGCCTCGCTGGCGCCGGGATTGCCATAAAGGATATTGGCCCGCACCGAGCGATGCACCAGCGCGGTTGTCTGCGTCACCACGCCAATCTGCGCGCGCAGGCTGTCCTGTGTCACGCTGTCGATCGGCTGGCCGTCGATCAGAATGCGCCCCCGGTCCGGGTCATCAAACCGCAACAGCAGCGACACCAGCGTCGACTTGCCCGCGCCGGACGGCCCGGCAATGCCGATCCGCTGCCCGGCCCCGATCGTCAGATCAAGCCCCGCCACACCCCCGCTGCCATCCTCCGATGCCTTGCCATAGCTGTGATGCAGCCCCTCCACGCGGATCTCCGCCCGCGTGACCTTCAGGGCCGGCGCCGCCGCTGCATCGACCACCGCATGTGGCGTTGCCAGCGACCGCAGCCCCTCGCGGATGATGCCCATGTTTTCAAACAGGCGGATCGTCACCCAGAGGATCCAGCCGCTCATGCCGTTCAGCCGGATGGTCAGTGCCGCGACGGCGGCCACCTCTCCAACGCTGACCTGACCCACCGTCCACAGCCAGATCGCCGGAGCCACCACGATCAGGATCAACACGCCGTTGATGGCAATGCTGCCAAAGGCCAGTGTGGTCATCATCCGCATGAACCGCTGGTAACGCGTCCGCAGCCGCCGCAGCGCCGACAGCGCATAACCCAGCTCCTGCCCGCCCTGTGCAAACAGCTTGACGGTTTCGATATTGCCATAGGCATCGACAATCCGCCCCGTCGCCCCGGAGCGCGCATCGGACCATTTCTCCGCCGTCGCCGCGACACGGCGGGCGACATGGCGCACGTAGACGCCGTAAATCAGCACCCAGATCAGCAGCGGCACCGCCAGCCGCCCGTCGATCTGCGACAGCACCACCACCGCGCCCAGCATATAGGTCACCGCGAACAGCACCGCCTCGAACATCATATGCACGCTGTCCTGCACCGCCGGTCCCATCTGCATCACCCGATTGCTGAGCCGCCCGGCGAAATCATGCTGAAAGAAGCCGACCGATTGCCCCAGCAGATGCTGATGCGCCTGCCAGCGGACCTGTTCCTGCAGGTTGGAGGACAGGGTCTGCTCCAGCAGCAGGTGGTTCAGCCCGACCAGCGTCGGACGCAGCAGCAGCACACAGACCAGCGCGAGGATCATCTCACCGCCGTGATCGGCCCAGAACGCCGCAGCGCCACTCTCGGTCATCAGATCCACCAGCCGCCCGGCATAGAAGATCAGCCCGCTTTCCATCAGCGCGGTCAGCACGCCAGTGACCAGCATCAGCGGCAGCCATCTGCGATAGGGCGCCAGCTGCTGCCACAGATACGGCCAGAGACCGGCACGCGGCGCCGCCCTCTGCGAGGCCGCAAACGGATCGACAAGGTTTTCAAAAGCCCGGAACATAGCGCCCCTCTCAAGGATGAATTGAAATTCGCCTGAGATGTGGGTCGCCTGTCTTTCGCATCAGCAGGACAGCAGCGTGACGGTCCGTGACCCGCTGCTTCCCGCGCCTGTCGCGACATCTGCCTGCACCGTAGCCGGGCCGTTCTACTGCCGCCGGATGGGTTTGTCAGCCGGATAATCCACCATGCGCCAAGTCCTGCAATCTGGCTTGCGCCCCATTTTGCGGCCCGCCGCGCACCATGGCTGGCAGCGGTGAATTCACCTTGCGCTGCGCCCCGGAATCTCTATCCTGCAAAGCTGACAGAAAAACTAAGGATTAAGCCCAATGATTACGGATACAGGCCATTTCGACACCCCCAACGCCTCCAAATACCTGCAACAGCTGTGCAAGCATTTTGCCCATAAGGTCGCCGTCACCCATGATGACAGCCGGGGCACCGTGGCTCTGGGCATGGGACCTGCAACACTGACCGCCAGCGCCGACCGGCTCCTGGCCGAGGTCACCGCCCCCACTGCCGAAGAGCTGGATCACGCCCGCCAGATCATCGACAACCACCTGAAGCGCTTTGCCTTTCGCGAAGAATTTGAGGCGATGACCTGGGCCTCCGCAACGGCTCCTGCCTGACCAGAGGTCAGACATATAAACCTGACCAGAGGTCAGAACCGGATCGCATAGGCGGTGGAGCGGCCGCCCGCGTCCATCCGCGTGACCACACCGGCCTCCTCCATCGCGCGCAGATCCCGCGTCGCGGTGGCCGGAGAGGTCTTGGTGATCTTGCGGTAGGATTTGGCGCTCAGCCCCACCGCCAGCCGCTCCGGCCCCTGCTCAAACAGCAGACGCAGCGCATGGCTCTGGCGATCATTCAACACCGGTCCGTAGCGCAGAAAGAACTGGTTGCGGCGCAGGATAAACCCCGCCTCATCGCGGGCCGAAGCCGCCGCCCGCGTCAGCGTGCGCAGAAACCAGAGCACGAATTCGCTGGCGTCAATCATGCCAGTCGCGCCCTCTTTGCGCCCTGCCTGCAGGGCGGCATAATAGGCTTTCTTGTCCCGCTCCACCTGTCGCGACAGCGAGAACGGCAACGCGCGGTTGCGGGCAAACACATGTTCGATCAGGGCGCGGCCAATGCGGCCATTGCCATCTGACAGCGGGTGAATGGATTCAAACCACAGATGCGCCAGCGCCGCCTTCACCGCAACTGGCATTCCCTGATCGACATTCACCCAGTCGAGAAACTGCGCCATCTCAGCCTCCAGCCGATCCGGCGGCGGCGCCTTATAGAGCACATCCCCCGGACCCGCCGTCGCGGAGCGCACGATCTCCATCTCAAAGCGTCGCCAGCGGCCGAGGTCCTCCACCTCCATGCCGGTGAACAGCAACCGGTGCCAGGTCAGGATCTGCGCGCTGTCCAGCGGCTGATCGGCCCGGCGCGCCGCCAGCATCAGCTCCGCCACCGCATCCGAGCGCCGCGAGATCGCCGCCCTGTCGCGATGGCGCAGCGAAGCCACAACCGAGGCTTCGATCTCGCTGGCATCCAGTGCCACGCCTTCGATTCCAAAGGAGGCCATCGCCTCCTGCACGATCTGGCGCAGCAGCATCTCCTCGCGCTCCTGCGGGGTGAGCCCGTGGACAAGCCCCGTCACCTCGCCCACCGCCTCGGCAGCGCGGGCCAGTTCGGGTTCGATATGTGCCGGATCATAGTCAAAGCGCGGCCAGGACGGAGACTGCCAGATATGCGGCATGATGTGATAAGCACCCTTAATCGGATCAAAATTTGGCTTATTATGATCTGAATAGCGGCGCTAATCAAGTCACCGCCCGCCCGCCCTCTGGCTGACGCGGGTCAAATGGCGCCGCCGACGACCGTGGCCTTGCCCCCCGGCAAGCGATGCCACGGCCCCGGCAGCAGCGAGGATCGCTCAATTCGGCCTCACCCTGCGCCTCCCCCGGCCAATACGACATGCGGTAATGCGACGTTCGGCCAGGCCCATCAGGCTTTGCTGTCTTCGCCGCCCCGCATCGGCCTCACACCGGATCCGCGGCGGTCAAAAACACTCAGATGCCCCGCACTCACAACAGGCCACCAGCGCCGGACCACAGCCTTGCCCAACATATCCGAGGAGAGACATGGCCGTATCCCCGGCGCCTCGGCCACGCTAGCAATGCGGCACCGCAGGTGTTATCCCTTAACATTAGGGGGTATCGTCGTGGATTGGACCGATATCGACAGTCTGGAACGCTGCACCAGCATCGCCGAGCTTTGGGCGCAGAGCTTGCAGGTCTTTGCTGCGATGGGATTTGACTACGCCATCTACCTGACCGTGGACGGCGACCGCAGCCATCCACATATCCAGACCAACCTGCCCGATATCTACCAGCAACTGCCCAGCCATCGGGATCCGTTTCTGGATCACTGCTGCAACAGCTACGAACCGCAGTTCACCGGGGCGGAGTTTCTGGCCGATCACCCCTATCTGGCCGCTGCGGAAACCGCCTTCATCCGCGACGCTTCGGTCAAGAGCGGGTTTCGCGCCGGCATTGCCATCCCGGTTCGGCTGCAAGGGTCCGACCGGTTCGGCGGTTTCAACATCGGCACCAGTCTGACCCGGGCCGATTTTCTCGCCCATGTCGCGGGCAAGACCGACAGCCTGCGCTTTCTCTGCATGATCATCCATCGCCGCATGGAGGAGCTGCGACAGCCCGCGGCGGCGGCCCCGGAACAGCCCCCCGCCGACGCCCCGGCAGAGGCCGCGTTCAACCGGTCCCTGATCGCCCCGCAATCGGAGGCGCTGACCCGGCTCAGCCCGCGCGAACGCGAGGTGCTCTATCTGTTCAGCCAGGGGCTGACCACCAAGGAATGCGCGGCAGTCTGCAAGATTTCGCCCCATACGGTCTCGGAATACGCCAATTCGATCTACCGCAAACTGAACGTCCGCAACCGGGTCGAGGCGATCGGCGTGCTCGCCAGGATCCGGCCCTCCGCGAGGCCCGGCCCATAGGGGCAAAAGCCGCCCCTGCCCCCTGTCCGGCGTTCTTCCCTGCTGGAAAGGACAGCCAGACCGCCCGCAGATCTGTCCATCAGCGCAGCCCGCTGCTAAAGGCCAGATAGGGAATTTCAGGATCGGGCGCGTGATGGTGGACGATAAATACCTGCTGGCATTGTCGGCCTTTCACCTCGGCATGGCGCTGTTCTGCACCAATCAGCTGCTGCTGCACCAACGCCATCAGCGCATTTATGTGCCGCTGGCGCTGTTCTTCATCACTCAATCCGTTACCGAAATGCTCGGCATCCTTGATCTGGTGGTCACCGATGACGCCTATGATTATCTTGTCGCGCGCTTCAACAGCCTGCATGTGCCCGCCGTGTTTGCCCAGCCGCTGCTGCTCTGGCTCTACGTGCGCGGTCTCACCTCCGAGGATGACGGCCCCCCGGTCACACAAAGGTTCTGGCACGCGGTGCCCATCCTGCTGGCGATCAGCATGGTGGTGTTGTTCTGGACCATCCCGAAATCCCTGTTCGCCCAGAATGATTTGGAGTTCGCCGACCTCAGCCAGTATATTCAGGCGATCCTGATCTACTTCCAGCTGGTCGAAGTGCTGTTTTACTGCCAGGTCGCCATCTACCTGGTGCTGATCATGCGGATGCTGTCGCGATATCGCACGCGCCTGAAGGATCTGTTTGCCACCACCGAGGACCGCGAACTGACCTGGGTCTGGTGGATCACCACCACGGTCTCCGCCTATCTCCTGCTCAGTGTCGCCGAGATTCTGGCCGACCTCTTTGGTCTTGAGCTGTTCATCCTGTTCAGCGAAGCCTCCGACCTGACCAATGGCTTGTCCAGCCTCGCCATCACCTGGGTGATCGGCGTCTGGGGCGTGCGCCAGCAGCCGGGGCTGATGCCGAAACCGCGCGGCGACACGCAGCCGCCCGCCGAGCGGGAACTGGCCGCCGCAAAATACGAACGCTCCGCGCTCACCGACGATCACGCGGCCCGTATCGCGGCCAAGATCGAACGCGCCATGACCAAGGATATGCTCTACCGCGATCCCAACCTGTCGCTCTGGGATCTGGCCAAACATATCAGCGTCACCTCCAACTACGTCTCGCAGACGCTGAATATGACGCTTCAGTCGAATTTCTTTGATTACGTCAACAAATGGCGCATTCAGGATGCGGTGAAACAGCTGCATGACAGCGATGAGACCATTCTGGTGATCGCCCATGATGTCGGGTTCAATTCGCGTTCGTCCTTTTACAACGCCTTCAAGCGCGAGATGAACACCACCCCCTCTGCGCTGCGTGCCGCCCGCGGCAGCGCCACCCCATCGACCTGACGCCGACGACGGGGCAGCAGCTGGCCGGTGGCCTGCCGCCACCGCTCTCAGCCACCCGTCGCCCGCTGACCCCGCCAGCTGCGGCCGCGCGCGCCCAGCACCAGCATCGCCGGGGTCACCAGCAGCGTCAGCAGCGTTGCCGCCACCAGCCCGCCCGCGATGGTTGTCGACAGCTCGGTCCACCACTGGCTGGACGGCGCGCCAAACACCATGCTGCCCGCCAGCAGATCCAGCTTCATCCCCAGGACCATCGGCATCAGCCCCAGCACCGTTGTCAGCGCCGTCAGCACCACCGGCCGCAGCCGCAGCGCCCCTGCGCGCAGCGCCGCCTCATGAGGCGACTGCCCGGCCTGCCGCTGCGCATTATAGGTGTCGATCAGCACGATATTGGTGTTGACCACGATGCCCGCCAGCGCAATCACCCCGATGCCGCCCATCACCACACCAAACGGCCGCCCTGCCAGCAGCAGCCCAAGGAGCACCCCGGCGATGGAAAAGACAATCGCCGACATCACCACCGCCGCCTGATAGAAACTGTTGAACTGCGCGATCAGGATCACCGCCATCAGCACAACCGCCGTCACAAAGGCAAGGATAAGGAACCGCATCGCCGCATCCTGCTCCTCTGCCTCGCCCCGGAACTGCCAGCTTACGCCGTCTGGCAGATCGGCGCGGTCCAGCGCCTGACGCAGCCGCGCGATCTGCGCATCGGCCAGCAGCCCCGGCGCCACATTGGCCGAGAGCGTCAGCACCCGCGACTGGTCCCGCCGCTCGATCGCGCCGGAGCGCGGCACCGGTGCAAAGCGGGTGAAATTGGCAATCGGCACCAGCCCCGCGCTGGTCGGAACCTGAAGCTGCCGCAAACGGTCAAAGCTGCGGTCCGCCGCCGGAAAACGCACCCGCACATCCACCGACTCCGCCACGTCATCGGGCCGGAATGTGGTCACGGTCACGCCATGGGTCAGCAATTGCACCGCCTGCCCCACAAGGTTGAGATCCGCGCCATAGCGCGCGGCCTCGGCGCGGTCGATCTCGATGCGCCATTCCACCCCCGGCAGGGCGCGGCTGTCGGCAACATCGGTGAACCCGCCAATCCCGCCCATGATCTCGCGGATCCGGGCCACCGCCGCCTCGGCCGCCGAGGGGTCGCGGGCGGTGACATGCAGATCCAGCGGCTTGGCCCCGCTTGGCCCGTCATCCTCGGTTTCCACCCGCACCTCGACCCCCGGCATAGCCGCCACCTCGGCACGGATCCCGGCGCCAATCTCCGCTGCGGGCGGGCGCTGGTCCCAGGGATCCAGCTCCAGCTGAATGGTGCCGATAAGGTCCAGATCATCACCCCCGCCCAGCGAGGCCACCGCATAGACGCTGGCAATCCCATCGCGGCGCAGCAGCTGATCCTCCACCACCCGCACCAGCGCATCGCGTTCATGGATCGAAAAATTGTCCCGTGCGCGCAGCTGAACCTGCATGAATTCAGGCTCTATCTTGGGGAAAAAGCTTAGCCCCGCGCCGAATGTCCCATATAGGCCAAAGGTCGCGATCAACAGCGCAAGGCTCAGCAGAACGGTGGTGCCCGGAAACAGCAGTGCGCGCGCCAGCATCCGCGCATATAGCCCCGCCGTCCCACGGCCAAGGCGCGGATCACCATATTCCGCCGCATGCAACGCCCGTTTCGCCGCCGCCGTCTGCGGCGACCGCCGCGCGATCACGCCTCCCAGAACCGGGATGAACACCAGCGCCATCAGCAGCGATGCCGCCAGAGTCACGATGACGGTGATCGGCAGGAATTTCATGAACTCACCGGTGGTGCCGGTCCAGAACAGCAGCGGCACAAACACGCTCAGCGTGGTGGCGGTCGAGGAGATCAGCGGCCCCGCCATCCGCCCCGCCGCCGCGCGATAGGCCTGCGCCGGGGTCGCGCCCTCCTGCAAATGGCGATCCGCCAGTTCAGTGGTGACAATGGCGCCGTCCACCAGCATTCCGACCACCAGGATCAGCGAGAACAGCACAACGATGTTCATCGTGATCCCCATCGCCCAGAGCAGCGCCACACCAGCCAGGAACGCCCCCGGTATCGACAGGCCAACCAGCAGCGCCGCGCGCAGCCCCAGCGCATAGATCACCACCAGCATCACCAGCACGATGGCCGCCACCACATTGGCCTCCAGATCGCCCAGCATGGTCTCCACCTCGCGGCTCTCATCCAGCAGATAGTCGATCTTGACGCTCTGCGGCCACTCCTGCCGCGCCGCTGCGATCACCGCCTTTGCCGCCGCCACCGTCTCGATGATATTGGCGCCGCTGCGTTTGGTGATATCCAGCGTCAGCGCCGGCTGGCCGTTGATCCGGGCAAAGCTGCGCGGATCCTCGAACCGCCGCCGCACCACCGCGATATCGCCAAGGGTCACCACCGCACCGCCCTGAACCTTCACCGGCATCTGCATCAGATCCTGCGCCCCATCGACCAGCCCCGGCACCTTCAGCACAAACCGCCCGGCGGCCCCGTCGATGGTCCCGGCGGCAATCATCGCATTGTTGCGGTTGATCTGTCCCACCAGCGCCTCGAAGGACAGCCCATAGGTGGCAAAGGCAACCGGGTCGATCAGCACCTCCAGCAGATCCGAACGACCGCCGCCGATATCCACCTCCAAAATGCCCGAAACCGCCTCCAGCCGTGCCTTCAGCTCGCGCGCCATCCGGTTCAGGCTGCGCTCCGGCACCGGCCCGGACAGCACCGTGGTCAGCACCGGAAACAGTGCCGTGTTGATCTCGATCACAACCGGTTCGGTGGCGGCCTCCGGCAGGTCCGGGCGGGCCTGATCCACCGCCACCCGCACCCGGTCCAGCGCCTCTGCGACGTCGGCGCCTGCCTCGAATTCCAGCGTCACGCTGGCATAGCCCTCATAGGCGTGACCCTTCATCTCCTTCAGATCCGCCAGCCCGCTCAGCGCGGTTTCCAGCGGCTTGACCAGCAGCCGCTCACTGTCACCCGGCGATATCCCCGACAGGCTGGTGCTGACATAGACAAAGGGGATCGGAATGTCGGGATTGCTCTCCTTGGGAATGCTGACATAGGCATAGGCCCCGGCGCAGAGCAGCGCCGCGAAGATCAGGATCACCGCGCGGCTGCGGGAAAAGATCACCGCCAATATGCCGTTCACGACGGATCCGCCGCGCCGTTGCCATCGCCGCCGGGCCGCACCCGTTCGCCTGCGCTGACAAAACCCTGTCCGACGGTGATCAGCCGCAGCTGATCCGGCAGGCCGCTGACCCAGACACCGGCGCCGTCGCGCGCTGACTGGACGATCTCCACCGGGGTAAAGACCACACGGTCGGTGTCATCGACAGATTTGACGCCCAGCCCCCCCGCCATATCCAGCGAGAGCAGCGCCGGTGACAGGAAATGCGCCTGGACCTGATCCAGCGGCACCTCGATCCGGGCGCTGACCCCGGCCGGGATCGCAGCGCTGCGCTCCGCCGGATTGGCCAGCGTCAGCTCGGCGGTGAAGCTGCGGGTCTCTGCCGCCGCACTCTGCCCCAGAAAACTCAGCCGCCCCTCGGCGCTGCGCCCGTCCAGAAACCGGACCTGCGCGATGGCCCCCTCGGTCAGGGAGCCGCGCTGGTGCTGGGGCACCTGAAACACCACCCGCAGCGGATCCAGCGCCACCACCCGCGCCACCTCGGCCCCCTCCTGCACATAGGCACCGGGGGTGAGGTCCAAGGCTTCGAGATGCCCGGCAAAGGGCGCGGTCAGCTGCGTTTCCGCCAGAGCCTGCCGGGCCGCGGCCAGATCCGCCTTGGCCACGGCCAGCGCCTCGCGCGCCTCGCTCAGCCGCTGATCGGTGGCCGATCCCCGCTGATGCAGCGCCGCCGCGCGCGTGTACTCGTGTTCGGCCCGCAATTGCGAGGCCTCCGCCCGCGCCAGCGCCGCCTGCCGGGGACCGGCCTGCAAGGTGGCGAGGATCTGCCCCTGCGCAACCCGTGCGCCCTTCGCCACCGCAACGGTGGCCACATGGCCCGACATCTCCGCCCGCAGGGTGGCGTCCCGGTCAGCCCTGCTATGCCCCTCGGCGTGCAGCAGCCGTGTCACCGGCGCCGCCTGTGACAGCTGCACAGCGACAGAAACAGGCTCTGTCACGGGGGAATTCCCACCATCTGGCGGCGGCAGCGGGGCGGCGGGCCAGAACAGCCCGACCAGCATCCAGACCACCAGCCCCAGATAGATCGCCGCCGCCAGCAGTGGCGGCCATGTCGCCCTGGCATCGCTGACAAACACCAGCTCAACCGGCGCTGGAGCGGCCCCGGTAACGGCAGAGAGCGGCGGCACGGCGGCAGCGGGGCCGGTTGGCGGCGCGGTCTCCCGCCGCGCCGCCCCTGCCCTGCCCCGCGATTTCGAGTGAAGCGGAGACGCCATGGATCAGAAGCTGTAGATCAGGCCAAGCCCGACCGAATAGCTATCCTTGGTATTGGTCAGCGGGCTGTCGTGAACCTTCTTGTCGATCAGCTGATAATTCACCGTCCCCAGCACCGACAACGTGTCGCTGATCGGGTAGACCATGGTCATATCCACAAACGGCTCGGTGGTGGAGCCAACATCATAGGCGGCCCGCTGCGCGTTCGCCTCGCTGGCGGACACCCCATAAAGGAAGTTGTTCAGCTTGCCGTCGCGCATCCGCGCCCCGGCGCCAATATCGACACCCAGCTGGCCCATCTGGAACTCGGTCCCGAATTTGGCCTCCGCGTGATAGCCGTCATGCTCATTGGAGACATCCACCATCGCGCTGCCCGCCACATAGAACCCGTCAAAACGATAGGTCATGTCAAATCCCGCCTCGATCGGTGTGCTGCGCTTCAGCCCGGCAAACAGCGGCTTGTTCTCCGGGTAATCCGGCTTTTCGCCCGCACCCACGCGCACCGAAACCTGCAGGTCCTCGCTGTTCAGAATATGATAGGCGACCCCGTCCCAGCCCAGATGCAGCCGGTCGCTGTCATAGGACACAAACGGCAGGGCGGCGGCCTCGGTGCTTTCGCCCTTGTAAAGGTCGGAGGAGGCAAACGCCCCCAGCCCGAGGGTAAACTGGCCGTTGGAAAACAGCCCCTCGGCGGCGGCGCCAGATGCGCCCGCCAGACTAAACGCGGTCACAAGAGCGGCGCTGCGATAAAAATTCATGGTCTTATCCTTTTTCAGATCGTGTTTTAGGTCTTGGGTATGGGTTTCGGGACGCCCCGGCGCGCCCTCGTCAGGGCGAGCGATGCTGGCCAGCTGCGGATCAGCGCAGCCGGTGGGTGATATCGGCATGGACCACGCAAGGCTCGGCTGAACCGATCTGCCGGACCATGCGCGGCGGAAAGCTGATCGTGGCCACTGCCTTCTGATCAATCAGCCCCTCCGAAATCACCCGTGTCTGCAACTCGGTCACGGTGGTGACCTTGCCGAACAGGGTGCGCTCGACCTCGGTCATCACCCCTTCCCAGCGGTTGGGGCTGGTGCGGGTCCAGTTGATATCTACCTCCCAGGCCGCATTGAGCTGATTCAGATCCAGTGGTTTGGAAAAATGCAGGGGCTTGGAATAAAGCACCTCATCCTTTGCATCGGACTCGATCTCGCGCCGCAGCGTCGCCGAACAGCCGCTGACCGACCGGAACTGCATCAGCGCCAGCCAATGCCCGTCGCGCGGCTGGATATCATCGCTGCCGGTTCCGGCGCTGGTCGCAGGGGTGGCCCCGATGGCAAACCCCAGTGCGATGCAGAACACCACCGGCAGCAGCGGCACGGCGCGCCGATACCGCCGCAGCGCAGAGGTCAGATAACGGGACTGAAACGAAGGTCTGAGCATGGCGGGGTCTCTCTCTGGTCAGATATTCCGGTTGCGCAACAGCAGGGCTGTGGAGGGCAGGCCATCCGCCGCCTCGCCCTGACCCTAGCCAGAGCGGAGCAGCCCCGTCGTCCAACCGGGCCGGAAAGGACGCCAGACTGCCCGTCCCGGCAGGACAGGACGCCGGACAGCACGGTTTTGCCCCCGACCAGCGGGGGGGTCCGGCGCGATGCCGCAGAATCAGGCTTGACGCGAAACCATAAGGTATCATATTAAAAGGATACCAAACGGTATCATATAAGGAGCAGATACCGCCATGTCACAGCAGACGCCGGACCAGCAGAACCACCAGCAGCCGGAGCAACTGGCCTTTCGCGCCCTGGCGGATCCGACACGCCGCCAGATCCTCCGGCTGCTGGCGCAGGACAGCCTCACCATCGCCGAGGTTGCGGAGAATTTTCAGATGACCCGCGCCGCGGTGAAGAAACATCTCACCATTCTGGACGAGGGCAATCTGATCTCGGTCCAGACCGAGGGCCGCGCCCGGCTCAATCACCTCAACCCGGATGGGCTGCGGCAAGTGTTCGACTGGTTCGGCTTCTTTGATGCCTTCTGGGACGACCGCCTTGCGACGCTCAAATCCGAAATCGAAAAGGACATCCAATGACCGATACGATCCTGCGCAAATCCATCTATCTGCGGGCCACCCCGGCCCAGGTCTGGGCCTATCTGACAGAGCCGGAGAAACTGGCGATCTGGTTCCACAAACCCCAGACCCCGCTGGTCGAAGGCCCCTATGAGATGTTCGGCACCGAAAGCGGCAAGCGGCTGATGTGGGGCGAGGTGCTGCTGGCGGAGCCCTTCACCCGCCTTGACTACAGCTTTACCATCGCGCCGATGGGCGATGGCACCAGCACCGTGTCCTGGACGCTAGAGGAGGTGCCCGGCGGCACCAATCTGTCGCTGACCCACACCGGCCTGCCACAGGGGGTCGAGGCCTTTGACCTGTTGCTGGCGCTGGACAAGGGATGGGACGAACATCTGGGCCGGATGCGGGCCTCCGCCCACGACAGCTGAGCATCGCAGCGGGCCGGACCTGCCGTTCGCACAGGTCAAAGGCTCAGTCGATAACGGTCACGCCGGGCAGGCTGCGGATCAGATCGATATCCGCGAAATAGCGCTCTGTCATCTCATCGACGAATCCCTGCGACCAGCCCGGCAGGTCAATTTCCTCTTCCACCGCATCCTCCGCGTGGAAATAGGACAGGAACAGCTCGCGCACCTGATTGCGCTGCTGTTCCGAAAGCTTCGGACGCTCGGCCAGATAGGCCTCCAGCCGCCGGGTGCCTTCCTCCGTCATCGCCTGACGCAGAATATCCGTCTCACCGGTGAACCGGTAGCCCGCGCCCAACCCGGTGACATGTCCCAGCACCTGCGGCCAGACCACCGGCGTTTCCTCATTGCACCAGACGGTGATCGCGCAATCGGGATTTGCGGTCAGGATATCGCCGACCACCTCTGACCAGCGCAGCTCCATCAGGTCGGTATCCCCGGCAAACCCGTACCAATCCTTCTGCGACTGCGCGGCAAACCCGGCCGGCACCAGCGTCGCCGGATTGCGCAGACCCAGGAAAAACTCGCAGCGATGATCGGCAAACACCGCCCGCAGCGCGGCGGTATTGGCACCGGCATTGCGGTAAAGCCGCCCGTCATTCAGCATCCAGGCCGGCACGCCCAGAATCGCCGACATCGACAGCACCACCCGCGCCGGATCCGCGTCGCGCAGAACCCCCTCGAGAAAGTCTTCGCACGCCTCGTCGCTGACCCCCTCCTTTGCGGCGCGGCCCTTCAGATCGGTCAGGTCTTTCAGATAGGTTCCCGGTCGGCGCACCAGCACGCCATCCTGCAACAGCCGCGCCGAATCCCGGCGCAGCGACCAGATCAGCTGATCCTCATCGGTGAACGGCGCCCCGATATGCAGCGCAACCGTCAGATCTCCTGCCCCGCCTCCAGATGTGGAGCCGGTCACGCCAGAGATGGTCTGCGGTTCTGTCATCGTCAAACTCCGCCTTGGGGTCGCCGGATCACAACCCGCGGCCCATAACAGGCCGCCCCAGCCCCGATGTCACAATAAGGTTGCCCTTAAGACCATAATTAACGGGGTGTTTGTCTTTGTTTTGTCCCAATTTTGTCCTTAATGCAGCCGCCGCACGCAGGCCGGGCCGATCAGGTGTCAGCCCGTGTGTAGCCAGCCCGCGGAAGAAGAGTCAATGCAACCGCAGGGATTGGTCTGTAATGCCTTTGTTAGAGCCTGAATTTATGGATCCCAAGCGCGCAGCTGGCCCGGAACAGGTCTAGCCGACAAGCTGCTTCGGCGCGGCGTCACGCTTCGCGAGGGGGCGAGGAAAACTCACCTCAAAGACCGCACCACGAGGCTGGGCCGCCGAAACCTGCACGGTTCCGCCCCAGCTCTCCACGGTTTTCTTGATAAACGCCAGCCCCAGCCCGCTGCCTTCGGTCGAGGAGGACAGCCGGTGGAACGGGGCAAAGATCCGCTCGCGGTGTTCCTCCGGGATGCCCGGACCATCGTCGCGCACCGAGATCGTCACCGCATCGGGACCCGTTTTCGCGCTCAGCACCAGATGGCCGCGTTCCCGGTCGTGATGCTGAAAGGCGTTGGCGATCAGGTTGCGCATCACCATGTCAAAGGCGATCGGATTGACCTGTAGTTCCGGCATCCCCGCTTCGATGATCACCTCGAAACCGGCGCGCGGTCCGGCCAGTTCCAGCACCTCATGCAGGCGCTGCGATGGCTCGATCACCTCCGCCTGATGGCTCTCGCTATGGGTGGTGGAATAGACCAGCAGATCCTGCACCAGCTGCATCATCCGCTGCGACAGGCGTTCCATTTCAACCCAGTTAGAGCGGACGCCGTCGGGCAGATCTATCCCGGCTTCCTGCATGTCCTCGGCCACGAAATCAATCAGGTTGAGCAGGCTGAACAATGGCGCCTTCAGATCATGTGCCGCAATGGCGGAGAGTGTGCGCAGATCCTCGTTGACCACCTCCAGCGACCGGGCCTGCGCGGCAATCAGATCCTGCTGTTCCTGCAAGCGGGTCACATCCACCCGCAGGGAGGCAAAATGCCGGGGCCCCAGCTTGACATCACGGGCCTGAAACACCCGGCCATCCGTCGCGCGCACTGTCCGTGGCTCGGATCTTCCGCGCTGCAGATCCTCAACAACCTGATCAACAAGGGATACAATCTGCGCATCGGTGTAGGGGTTTTCGATGGTGCCATCCATATAGGATTTCACGATCATCTGCTGCATCGTCGCGCCCTTTTTCAGGGCCGCCACCATGCCGGGAAAGATCAGTTCAAACCCATGGTTCCAATGCACCGCCCGCAGGTTGTGATCATAGATCACGATGGCCGCAGCCACCTCATCCAGTGCCTCAACCAGCAGTTGGTCGCCAGCGCGATCTCTCAGCAACTGATTGGATTTGTTGCGATAATAATGGAACCAATAGCCCAGCGTCAGGATGACCGCCACCAGAACGGCACCGATCAGCAGGCCCCAGCGCACCAGAATATTGTCCCAGATCGTGCGCGACTGGCCAAACCATTTCTTGTCCAGATCGCGCAGCAAGTTGGCGTCAACACTTGCCGCAATGGCGGCGTCCAGCTCATCGCGCAGCGCCTCCTGCCCCGGCGCCACCAGGAACCCATAGGGGCTGCTGACTAGCGGCGGTGACAGCACCCGGACATGGTCGTCAACCTCAGCCATCCGCAGCCGCCGCAGGAAACTGTTGTGGCCTGACACCACCACATCAATCTCACCGGTCAGAAACGGCAGGATCTGGGTGTCCATCGAGGCAAATTCGACCATCTCGGTGAAGGGGATCTGGCGGGCACCGTCAACGGCGAAACTGCCGCTGACCACGCCTATATCCATTCCAGCGAGATCATCCAGCTCGTAGAGCTGATCGCTCTTGCGGACAAAGGCCCGCATCTCAAACGATCCAAGCGTGCGCGTGGCCAGCCCGGCGCTCAAACGCTCCGGCGTCAGCGCCAGAAGCGATGTCACATCCGCCCGGCCCAGACGCAGCTCATCCAGCATACCGGCCGGGTTTGTGTTGGGCTGAAACACGACCTCCCGCCCCGCCGCGCTGGCGATATGCCGCATCAGGTCGATCGACACGCCCTTTGGATATCCGTCAATATCGGTAAAGGAATAGGGCGGGTATTCCTCATAGGTCATCCGGATCGGTTCGGCCTGCCCCATGCTGGCCAAAGTCGGAACACCGACGAGAGCGAAGAACAACAATACCGCCAGGCGCCGTATCGTGAATGAAAATAGTACCTGCAAGTGCCGTCCCGCTGTGCATACCCCTCAAGCCACCCATCTGGTCAAAAATGTCTGAACCTATCGTTAAAACGGGACGGTACCTACAGTTTTACCCATTAATCCCCGTAAAAAGCGCCCCAGCCGCCGAGGTCGACAGCTGGGGCGAACAGAACAGACGGGTGAGCGGCCATTCCGGGCAGCCCTCAGTCCAGGGTATCCTCGATCAATGCCAGCAGGGCCTCCACCTGCGCGGGGTCGAGGCTGCGGCCCTTGAGGTCGATTCGCACCGCCGTCGGCGCCACCTCAGCCGACAGGTCCCCTCCCGATTGCAGCCGCCGCGCGGCCAGCCGGGTGACCTGCCGGGGGCGTCCGCCACGCGGCTTGGCCTCCGCCACCGGGTCCATATCCGACAGCGCGGTTTCCAGAAGCCGCCATTCCGCCCGCTCATCCGCCGGATCCGCCCCGGCCAGCGCGGCACGCAAGGCGCCCTGCCCGCCCGACCGCAGCGCCGCCGCCAGTTTCAGCCCGGCCTTCTCCGACAGCGCATTGGGATAGCGCAGCAGATCGCCCAGCCCCTCATGCACGGCGGCAAAGCTGCGCACCTTGGAGCGTTTCGCCTTTGACGCCGCCGCAAACAGCGCCTCAACCGCGGCCTCGACCGAGGCAAACACCCCCTGCCCCGCCACCAGCACCGCAATGCGCCCGCGTTCATAGGGCGTCAGATTGGCGCGCAGCTCGTTTTCCTCGATCATCGCCACATAGGCGCCCGCACTGTCCGCGCCCCGCCGCAGAAACGCGGGGATCTCGGCAAACCCATCTTCGCTCCGATTCAGCCGCGCATAGGCTTCCAGACGGCGAAAGCCCGACACCAGACCGTAGCCATCGTCCAGCGCGATCACCTCAACCGGGCTGCGCAGACCGTGGGCGCGGATAGAACTGATCAGCTCGTCCAGCTCCTCCTCGTCGATCTGCATCCGGTCGCGGCGCAGATAGTCGCGGTCAATCTCTGCCAGCGGAATGCGCAGCACGGTTTCACCGGCAGTCTCAGCCGCGCGCCAGCGTTCGGCGTCTGCCTTGTCGCGGGCCATCTCGACCCGGTCCGCCACCGCCGCCATCCCGCGCAGCTGTGCCGCCTCGGCCGAGACCTTGGCAATCGGCGGCGCGCTGGCCGGGACGCCACCGGGCGCCGGGTCAAAGGGGTTGATGCCGGGTTTCGCCGCGAAACCCTCCTCGATGGCTTCGATTTCGGATGCGTCGGGGGCGCTCAGCCGTCTGCGTTTTGCCATGTTACTCCGCCTCTTCCATCTGGGTGTCACGCCACCAGCTGCCGATGAGCAGCTCCTTGAACTCCGCATAGGTCCGATCAAAGGTTTCGCGACCGCGTACATAGGTATCGCGGTTGAAGTCGCGATAGTCTGCTTCGTAGATCCCATTCACCTGTTCTCCCGCCTGCCCAACAAGGGCGGTGACATCCTGACGGTAGGCGTTCATGAAATCTCCGAAATAGGCCTGGATCACATTCGCCATGTCCGTCTGCTGACTGGCGTCAAAGCGCGTGATCAGCGCCCTCACTACATCCCATTCAAATTTAATTTCCGGCAAACCCGCCGCGCGCTGTGCCATATTCTCGCCCTCCTCGATGGAGGCGAAGGTGGAATAAAGCATGTCGAAAAACCGCCCCGTCGAATCGAACTCCAGAAACGATGCCCCCAGCGGCACCAGCAGGATATCCGCCGCCGCCAGCGCGTTGATGGTCAGATAGCCAAGCGCCGGGGGGGTGTCGAGGAAGACGATATCGTAATCGTCCAGAATGCCCTCCTGCTCGAGGAAGTTGCTCAGCGCATCCCACAGCGGCCAGCTGCGCAGCCCCATGCGCCAGACCGGAATCTGGAATTCCGCCCAATACAGGTTCAGCTGCGCGCCGATCAGATCAATATTCGACCAATGGGTTTTCTGGATGACGTTTCGCGACGAAACCCGCAGCGCCTCGTTCAATGTCTCATCCAGCGGCAGTTCCGGCTCTCCAGCGGCGGCGCGCACGGCGTTTTCCGCAACCACGGATTTGGCGTAATCCTTGGCGATCAGCGGAAAGACGGTGGACCATTCGTCCTCAACCTTGCCGCCCAGGATTGAGGTCATCGACCCCTGGCTGTCCAGATCAATGACCAGCACCTTGTAGCCATCCAGCGCAGCCGACATCGCCAGATGCGCCGCCGTCGAGGTCTTGCCAACGCCGCCTTTGAAATTGGCAACCGCCGTCACCTTGGCCGGCACGCCCTTGGGCCGGTAGGGCAGATATTCCTTGGTCGAGATCCCTTCAGAGGCAAAATGCCGCCGCAGCGCCAGCACCTCCTCAAGAGTGAACCATTTGGAGCCGCCTTCACCCTCGCCCTGCGGCAGGTCGGGGTGGTTCTTCAACACCCGACGCAGATGCTGTGGCGCCACCGGGATCAGATAGCGGGTGATCTCCCAGGTGGAGAATTTACGCAGCCGTTTTTCGCCGTCGGGCGCATAGCCGCGCCGGGCCAGATCCTCGCGCCCTTTGGTGCACATGGCGGCGGCCTTGGCGAACCGTGTGGTCTGGATCGGATCCGGCAGCTTGGCGGCGGCCTGTTTGGGATCCAGATTGAAATACGGGGGCAGGGGAGGCGATGTCATGTTGCGGCTCGATCTCGGTGCATGTGGATGCGTGTTATCGCGCGTGTTTTCTATTTGCGCTTATATGCCAGAGAATAGGGAACATCTTGCAGGCTGCCTAGGTCATATGGACCCGCAAGGGCAATTTTTGCAGGTGCTTCAATCCACCTCTGCCCGGTTTCGCCGCGAAACGTTCGGCTTTTCCTTGGAAAACTCAAAAATAGATGACAGCTAAACGTTTATATTTTTTAGAATCTTTAGAGTCTTTGGTTCCGGTTTAACATTCAATTACAGTCAGTTACCCCAGTTTGGGGACCCGCATCCGGTACAAGAGGCACCTGGACACGGGATGAAAGGCACCCGTATGCGGGATAACAGGCGCCTGAAAGCGGGGCAAAAGGCGCCGATTCTCAGGATGGCGCTGCACACCGGCAGTCCGGTGTCAGAGGTGCTACCAGCCCGATGCTAGACCGAATGACAGCCATAAAATAGAGCCTGTTGCGCCATTTTTGACACTGATTGGCGGAAATTCCTGTTGCGCCCCCAGCGCGCGCTCTTGGCCTCTGCGGCGCAACGGCGGGTCGGATCATGCGATCATGGGGCATCGCCGCGATTCGCAACAGGGCGTCATTTGCCACGATTGATCCCGTGAACGGGTCCCTTTCGGCGTGGCGGTGGCCGCTGCCCGGAACCGGTGCCAAAGACAAATGTCGGCCGACCCAATAACAAAGGAACCCATGTGCGGTTGTCGCATAGGTTCCTTTTGTGGCAGGGTATGGCGCAATTGAGGCCCATGATGACAGGCAGTGATTCCATGGCAGAGCCCGGCTTTGACACAGAGCGGCTGACCGGCGCGTTGACCCGCGAAACGGTCAAGAAGAATGTCGCCGCGATCCATATCAGCGGCAAGCTGACGCTGTTGCAGCGCAAGCTGTCGAATGTGCTGCTGCTCAATGCCTATGACACGCTGACCTCGGCGCGCAGCCATACCATCGACGCGCGCACCTTGGCGATGATGGTGGGGTATAATTCCAACGATATCGACAGTCTGCGCGCCAGCCTGCGGGCGCTGGCCGAAACCGTTGCCGAATGGGACATGCTGGACGAACAGGGCCATCAGGAATGGGGCGTCTCGTCGCTGCTCAGCTTTGCCAAGCTGAAAAATGGGATCTGCGAATATGCCTATTCGCCGGAGCTGGCCAAGAAACTGCACGACCCCAAGATCTTTGCTCTGATCAACGTCAAGATTCAGCGCAATTTCAGCTCCGGTCACGGGCTGGCGCTTTATGAAAACTGCTATCGTTTTGTGCGCACCGGATCGACCGGCTGGTGGGGGCTCGATATCTTTCGCAAGCTGATGGGGGTGGATGGCTCCGCCTATTACGAGAGTTTCAAACATCTCAACGCCAAGATCATCAAACCGGCGGTGGCCGAGGTCAATAAATCCTCCGACATCATCATCGAGCCGCAGACCCGCAAGAAAGGCCGCGCGGTCAGCGAAATCCGTTTCCTGATCCGTGAAAATCCGCAGATGGCGATGTTCCAGATCGACGACAGCGATGGGCTGCGCCAGCAACCGGTCTATAAGGCGCTGCGCGGGCAGGGCGTGTCAGACCGTCTGGCGCGGCAATGGATCACCGAACACGGGCCGGATTACGTTCAGCAGAAACTGGATTACGTGGCCGGGCAGGGGGCGGTGAAATCGCGGCTTGGCTATCTGCGGGCGGCGATTGACGGCGATTACAGCGCGACAGCAGAGGCCGGAACCCCGCCGCCGATCACAGCCGAGGAGGAGGCCCGCATCCGCGAGGCCCGTCTGGCACGCGAGGCGGAGGCCGCCGCAGAGGCCGCCGCCTTTGACGCCCGCGCCGCAGCCCGCCGGGACCGGGCGCGGCATCTGGAAACTGTCGAGGCGCTGGTTTCGCGGCGAAACCCGACCCAGCGTGACGCAGACAAACGGCTGTTCCTGTCGCGGCTGGAGAGCGATCTGGACCGCGAGCATTTCCGTCAGCACGGTTGGCGCTCGGCGCTCAATGCTGCGGCCATCATCGCCTTCTGGCGTGAGCTGGAGCCGGAGGCCTTCGACAGCTAGCGCGGTCCCGGCAGGGGGCGCAAGGGAACCAACAGCGGTCTGCCGCGTTGGTCCGGCATGGTCTATTTTCTATTCAACCCCTTTGCGCTGAGCCTGCTGCGGACGCTGCTGGCGGTCCTGCTGTCGGGTCTTGCCGCCCTGATCCTGCTGTCGATGCTGACCCAACCGGCCCGCGCGGGCGGAGCGCAGGCGCTGGATCCTGCACCGGTCGGATCTGTCGCGCCGTTTGCTCGACCCGCCGCACCGGGGTCGTGACCGCCCGCTGTCATTTTTCACCTGCCATGCCGCAGGCACCATCGTCAGGAACCCTCGCCATGTCCGCAGACCGCACCACCGATCATTCCGCCCGTGATTTCGCCTGGGCCGTGCCGATCATGCGGGCGGGCTACGCCGGGCGCGGGCTGGTCTACCTGCTGGTTGCGGGTCTGTCGCTCTGGTCGATCCTGAATGGCGGAGAGGCGGAGGGCACCGCCGAGACGATGCAGCGGTTTCGCAGCGGCTGGGGCATCGCGGTGCTGCTGGTGATCGCGCTGGCGATGCTGGCCTATGCCATCTGGAGGGCGGTCGACGGGATCTGGGATCTTGAAGATTATGGCAGCGACCTCAAAGGAGTGGTGGCAAGGGCCGGGATGATCATCACCGGTCTGGTGCATCTGGGGCTGGCCGCGCTTGCCATCATTGTTGCGGTTGGGGTCAGCCGGGGCGGTGGCGACACTGGCGTCGTACAGCAGCTGTTTGCCTCTCCGATGGGTCAGCTGGCGGCGGGGATCATTGGGGTGATCACCATCGCCGTCGGGTTCTACTATCTGCACAAGGCCTGGACGCAGGGCTACCTTGACCATCTACAGGGCAACCCGGTCACCCGCCATCTGAACATGGCGCTGCGCATCGGGCTGGCCGGGCAGGGGGTTGCAGTGGGCATCATCGGCCTGCTGATCGTACAGGCCGCCACCTATTCCTCCCGCAGCGAGGCGGGTGGTCTGGGGTCGGCCTTTGACTGGCTGCAATCCAAAGCCTATGGCCAGGCGCTGGTGATCGCCCTCTGCCTTGGTCTTCTGGGGTTTGGCCTGTTCTGCTTTGTCAACGCGCGCTACCGGATCGTGCCACGGGCCGATGCCTCCGGCACGCCGTCGCTGCGGCAATTGCTGAACGGCTAAGGCCGTTCCCCGACCAAGCGATCAGGTGACCGCGCCACACCGGCGCGTGCCTCTCCGCGCAGGGGCGGAGACGGCAGGTCAGGCCAGCACGCGGATATAGCCCGCCAGCCCGGTTTTCTGATGTTCGATCACATGGCAGTGGAACGCCCAGTCGCCCGGATTGTCGGCCACCAGTGCCACCTCGATGATTTCATCCTTCAGCAGCAGCGCGGTATCGGTCCAGTTGGACGGCAGGCTGCGCCGGTTTGACCGCAGCGGGCGGAACACCAGACCGTGCAGGTGGATCGGATGGGCGTTGGGGCTTTCATTGCGCAGCCGCAGGATCACGCTTTCGCCGCGGTTGAGCACCAGCAGCGGGGCGGCGCCGGGGGTGTCGGGAGCGGCAGCGTCACCGGGCCAGGGTTTGCGGTTGATCGACCAGAAGCTATAGCCCAGCGAGCCGCAATAACCGTTCTCCTGCGCGCCGCCTTCGGGCGTCCAGCCAAAAACCAGATCCTCGGTGCGCGCTTTGGTCAGATCCGGCTCAGGCACGTCATTGGCGGGCAGCGGCGACAGCTCGGCCAGATCGCGGCCAAGGCTGGGACCGGTGGCGCGGATCCGGGCGAGCCGCCGCGGTCCGCCGGGAAAGTCGGTCATCACGTCAACATACGCGCCTTCGATCCGGGGCATCTGCACCGCGATATCCAGACGTTGGCCGGGTGACAGCAGGGCAGGGGCCTTATCGGTGGGCCAGTCGATGGCCTCGCGCAGCGGGTGACCATCGGAGGCAATCACCTGACCGGAGGCACCCAGCACAAAGGGTTTGTAGATCCGCGTGGTATCGGTGGCCGCAAGCCGCAGCCGCGCCAGCCCGCCGGTGGGGGCCTCATAGGTCGGGTCGCTGTCCCAATTGGCGGTTATGATGGTGCCAAAGGTGCCCGCCCGCGCCGCCCCGCGCGCAGTCCACAGCTTCAGCCATTCGCCATTGGGGCGCAGTCGGAAATCGCGCAGGTTCAGGGCAATATCGGCGTCAAATCCGGGGTCTTCGGCCTCTTCCACCACCAGCACGCCGGTCAGCCCCATGGCCATCTGGTTCATCGTCATGCAATGCGGGTGATACCAGTAGGTGCCGGCATCCATCGGGGTGAAGTGGTAGTCGAAACTCTCCCCCTCGCCGATGGGGAATTGCGTCAGATAGGGGACCCCGTCCATGGCATTGTCCAGCCGGATGCCGTGCCAGTGCATTGCCGTGTAATCGGGCAGGGTATTGGTGACCCGCGCGGCAAAGGGCTGACCCTGTTTGAGGCGGATGACCGGCGGCGGCCCGTCAGGGCGGGTCGAGATCAGGTCATCAGTGGGCTGATCGGCGATGGTGTAGCGGGCGCGCTGGATGTGGATCGGCAGAGGCACCGCCGTGGGTTGGGCGCTGGCCCGCGCCCTGGCCGGGGTGGTGAGCTGCGCGCCCGCCAGCCCCAGTGGCGCCAGCATCCCGGCGGCCCCTGTCAATTGCAGCGCGCGGCGGCGGCTCAGGCGGGGCGAAGGTCTGTCTGCGGTCATGGTTCTACCGGTTGCGGGAGAGGCTGCGGGCAGGCTAGCGGGTTTGGCTGGCGGGTGTAAGATCCGGCGACAGGGCTGCGGCGGAATTACCCGCCCTCTATGTGCCGGTCAGCGAGCCGCGGGCCTGCCGCAGGACGGTGCCGATCTTGCGGAACAGATCGGCGCGCACGCTGGTTGGCCGCCAGCCGAGGGTCACCCGGCGCGGGCAGGCATCGGCAAGCGGCGTCATCACCACATCCTGTCCCGCCGCAACCCCGGCATCGACCGCGAGATCGGGCAGCAAGGTGATCCCCAGCCCCTCGCTCACCATGGAGATCAGGGTGGAGAGCGAGGTGGCGGCAAAACTGTCGTCGCGCTGGATATCGCGATCGGGAAAGGCGCTGAGCGCGTGATGATGCAGACAATGGCCCTGTTCGAGCAACAGCAGCTGTCGCCCGTCCAGATCGGCCCCGCGAAGGGCGGTGTCGGCCCCGGCGCTGAGGTCAGAGGCGGGCGGCGGCGCGGCAAGGTGATAGCCGTCGTCGAACAGATGCAGGGTTTCCAGCCCGGAGGCGGCATAGGGTTCGGCATAGATCACCAGATCCAGCCGCCCGCTGTGGACGCCTTCCAGCAGCTGGCCGGTCAGTTCCTCGCGCAGGTAGAGTTGCAGATCGGGAAAGCTGGATTTCAGCGCAGGCATGGCGCGGGGGATCAGGAAGGGACCGATGGTGGGGATTGCGCCCATCCGCAGGGTGCCGCCTTCGGGTCTGGCCTGAGCGGCGGCAAGCTCCTCGATCTCGCGGCTGTCCTGCAACAGCTTGCGGGCGCGTTCGGCAATCTGGGCGCCGACCGGGGTGAGGATGACCGAGCGTTTGGTGCGCTCTGCCAGGGTGACGCCGAGCCGCTCTTCCAGCTCCCGCAGGCCGACGCTGAGCGTCGGCTGGCTGACAAAGCATCTGGCGGCGGCGCGGGAAAAGTTCAGCTCATCCGCAACCGCCACAAGGAAGCGCAGCTGTCGCAGGGTGAGGCTGGTGTTATAGGGGGCGTCTATCATCTTGCGTTTTTTAATCCGGTTTTACGAAGGCAGGCAAGCTGTGCCGATCAGGTTCTCGCCCCGACTCAGGTGGCATGTGCTAGGGTGGGCGACAGCAGGGGACGGGGAATTTCTGATAGCTATTTCCTATATAAGAAATCCTGATTTATCATTTCTTATAATCACGATCCACTGCTAGCCTTTGCCCGGAGAGGCCCGGTCCCGGCGTATTGTCAGGGAGGAATGCCGGCGCGTCATGACCCAAGACCCAGGAGAGACAACATGCAGCAAGGTGACGGAAACACAGGCGGAAAATGCCCGGTTCTGCACGGAAGCAACACCAACACCAGCGCCGGTGTGGCAGATTGGTGGCCCAATGCGCTGAACCTCGACATCCTGCACCAGCACGACCGCAAGACCGACCCGATGCCCGAGGGGTTCGACTACCGCGAGGCGGTGAAATCCCTGGATGTTGAGGCGCTGAAGGCGGATCTGACGGCGCTGATGACCGACAGCCAGAGCTGGTGGCCCGCCGATTGGGGCACCTATGCGGGTCTGATGGTGCGGATGGCCTGGCATTCGGCCGGCACCTACCGCGCGGCGGATGGCCGGGGTGGGGCGACCACCGGCAACCAGCGCTTTGCACCGCTGAACTCCTGGCCGGACAACGTCAATCTGGACAAGGCGCGCCGTCTGCTGTGGCCGATCAAACAGAAATACGGCAACAGCCTGTCCTGGGCCGATCTGATCGCACTGGCGGGCAATATTGCTTATGAGTCCGTTGGCTTGCCGACCTATGGTTTCTCCTTTGGCCGCGAGGATATCTGGTCGCCGGAAAAAGACGTCTACTGGGGCGCGGAAAAGGAATGGCTGGCCGCAGGGCGCTATGAGGATGGCGCGGATCGCGACTCGCTTTCCAACCCGCTGGCGGCCGTACAGATGGGCCTGATCTATGTGAACCCCGAAGGTGTCGGCGGCGAACCGGATCCGCTGCGCACGGCGCAGGATGTGCGGATCACCTTTGATCGCATGGCGATGAACGACGAGGAAACCGTGGCGCTGACCGCAGGGGGCCACACCATCGGCAAGGCGCACGGCAATGGCCGCGCCGATGCGATTGGCAATGATCCCGAAGGCGGCAGCCTGATCGAACAGGGTCTGGGCTGGAGCAACAGCAACGGCACCGGCCATGGGCGCGACACCATGTCCAGCGGCATCGAAGGCGCCTGGACCACCAATCCGACCAAATGGGACAATGGCTATTTCTACCTGCTGTTCACCTACGACTGGGAGCTGAAGAAAAGCCCGGCAGGCGCCTGGCAGTGGGAGCCGGTCAACATCAAGGAAGAGGACAAGCCGGTGGATGTGGAGGATCCCTCGATCCGTCACAACCCGATCATGACCGATGCGGATATGGCGATGATCAAGGACCCGGAATACCGCAAGATCTCCGAACGGTTCTACAAGGATCCGGCCTATTTCGCGGATGTCTTTGCCCGCGCCTGGTTCAAGCTGCTGCACCGCGATATGGGGCCGCGCAACCGGTATATCGGCCCGGAGGCCCCGCAGGAGGATCTGATCTGGCAGGACAATGTGCCCGCTGGCAGCACCGGCTATGATGTGGCCGCGACCAGGCAGCTGCTGCGCGATTGCGGCCTGTCGCAGGCCGATATGATCGCCACCGCCTGGGACAGCGCGCGGACCTTCCGTGGATCTGACCTGCGCGGCGGGGCCAATGGCGCCCGGATCCGTCTGGCGCCGCAGAAGGACTGGGTTGGCAATGAGCCGGAGCGTCTGGGTCGCGTGCTGGAAACCTATGAAGGGATTGCCGAAAAGAGCGGCGCGAGCCTTGCCGATGTGATCGTTCTGGGGGGAGCTGTGGCGATTGAGGCCGCCGCCGAGGCTGCCGGTTTCGCCACCGAGGTGCCCTTTGCCCCCGGTCGTGGCGATGCCAGCGCCGAGCAGACCGATGTTGCCTCTTTTGCGGTGCTGGAGCCGGTTCACGATGCTTTCCGCAACTGGCTGAAGGGCGATTTCGCCGCCTCGGCGGTGGAGATGATGCTGGATCGGGCCCATCTGATGGGGCTGACCGCCAAGGAAATGACGGTTCTGATCGGCGGCCTGCGGGTGCTGGGTGTCAACCATGGCGGCCGCAAGCATGGGGTCTTTACCGACCGCGAAGGCGCGCTGAGCACCGATTTCTTTGTCAATCTGCTGGACATGGGCAATGTCTGGCGCGCGGCGGGCGATGAGGTCTATGAGGTCGCGGATCGCCAGAGCGGCGATGTGAAATGGACCGCCACCAATGTGGATCTGGTGTTCGGCTCCAATTCCATCCTGCGCGCCTATGCCGAGGTCTATGCCCAGGATGACAACCGCGAGAAATTCGTCAGAGATTTCGTCGCAGCCTGGACCAAGGTGATGAACGCCGACCGGTTCGATCTGCACTGACCCGATCCGATTTCACGGATGATGAGCTAAACGACCCCGTCCGGCAGCTGATGCCGGGCGGGTTTTTCATGGCTCAGGTCGGGGTGGAGCCGGCAGCGCCGCCTTCGGTTGCCAGAAGCGGTGCAAGCACCGGGGCAGGGGCCTCGATCAGATCGCTGAGACGGTATTTCATCAGCACCTCGGCAAAGGCCTGCGCTGCCTCGCAGAGCACCCCTTTGAGGCGGCAGTTGCCGACCAGCAGGCAGCTGCTGCAATCGACGATCTCCATCGGTTCGCCCATCGCCTGCACCACATCGCCGAGGCGAATCTCTGCCGGATCCATGTCCATCTGCACCCCACCCGACCGGCCCCGAATGCTGCGGATATAGCCGTGGCGGACCAGTTCGCTGATGATCTTCATCACGGAACTGACCGGCAGCTGGTGCATGCGGCTCAATGTCTCAATCTCGAACATCTGCTCGGGCCGGCTGCCCAGCAAAATAAGGAGCCTCAGCGCGTAGTCGGTTTTCAGATTCAGCTTCATTGCGGGCTCCGGGTGGCGGCATCTGCGGTGTTTAATATTCATTTCGGTTGAATGTTTGTATAGCGGAAATATACATTCAGCTGAAATGAATGTTTTACCACGGCCACCCGGATATCCCGGTTCCGGCCAAAGCAGAGAAGGACCAGACCCATGGCACAGCCCCTGTCAGAGCAGACCAAGGCGATTGTGACCGCAACCGTTCCCGCGCTGGAGGCCCATGGCGGCGCCATCGTTGCGCAGATGTATGAGCGCCTGTTGGCGGATGCGGAAATCCGCGCCCTGTTCAACCAGTCACATCAGCAGAACGGGTCCAGCCAGCACGCGGCGCTGGCCAATGCGATCCTGGGCTACGCCCGCAATATCGACAATCTGGGCGCGCTGAGCGGCGTGGTGGAGCGGATCGTCAACAAACATGTCAGCCTGCAGATCAAGCCCGCGCATTACGCCCATGTGGCGACCGCGCTGCTGGGGGCGATCGAGGCGGTGCTGGGCGATGCGGCAACGCCGGAGGTGCTGGACGCCTGGGGGGCCGCCTATTGGTTCCTTGCCGATCTGCTGATCGCGGCGGAAAGCAGGATGTATGAGGAGATTGCCGCAGCGGAGGGCGGCTGGGAGGGCTGGCGCGATTTTGCCATCATCGGGATCCTGCGCGAGAGCGCTTCGGTCAAATCCTTTGTCCTGCGGCCGGTGGATGGCGGTGCGGTGCTGCGGCACAAGCCGGGGCAATATCTGTCCTTTGATTTCGATAGCCCCGAGACCGGCAAGGCGCGGCGGAACTATTCGATCTCCTGCGCGCCGAACGGGGAATACTACCGGATCTCGGTCAAGCAGGAGCCGGGTGGCGTGATCAGCGGCTGGCTGCATGAGGTCGCGGCGGAGGGCACCATCCTGCGCGTGGCGGCCCCGGCGGGGGATTTCTATCTGAAGGATCAGGCGGAGGCGGAGGTGGTGCTGCTGTCGGCCGGTGTCGGGCTGACGCCGATGGTTGCCATGCTGGAGAGCCTGGCCGCGAATGATCGCAGCGCCACCTATCTGCACGCGGCGGTCGATGGCGACAATCTGGCGATGGAGGGGCTGAGCAAATCACTGGCGAAACGCAGTGTGATCTTCCTCGAAACGCCGAGCGAGGCTGACCGCGCCGCCGCGCGTTATGATGTGGAAGGGCGGATCACCCCGGACTGGCTGGCGGCGAATACCAATACCGCCGTTTCGGACTATTACATCTGTGGGCCAAAGGGATTCATGGCGATGGCCATTGCGGGTCTGCGGGCGGCGAATGTCGATATGGAGCGGATCCATTATGAGTTCTTTGGTCCGGCCGAAGATCTGGGTGTCGCCTGACACCTGACGCCCGACATCTGAGGGCTTGACCGGACCCGTGCCGGGATATGGCCGCGACGTTGAGCTGTCGCGGCCATATTGCGTGATGCCTGTCGCGTGATGCCCCTGTTAATGGGCGAGGAAGATCGGCAGCTCTGTCTGCTGGAGCATCGTGCGCGTGGTGCCGCCGAACATCGCCTGACGCATACGGGAGTGGCCATAGGCCCCCATCACCACCAGATCGGCGCCGATTTCGCGCGCCCGCGACTGGATGCTGGTGCCGATTTCCTGCCCGTTGCTGGCAAATTGCGACAGGGTGACGGCGCAGCCATGGTGGCTGAGCCAGGCGGCGATATCGGTGCCGGGATCCTCGCCATCGCGGCCATGGGACAGATCGGAGTCGATGCAGCCGATGATCACCTCGCTGGCCTTGCGCAGATAGGGCAGGGCGGCATGGGCGGCGCGCGCCGCTGACAGGCTGCTGTCCCAGGCGAGGAAAATGCGGTCGCGGTGGGCAAAGGGGCTGCCGTTCAGCATCAGCGGCACCGGGGACTGGAACAGGATGCCATAGGTGGCTTCGCGGAACACGGGATCCGGGTCGGTCAGATCGTCGGCGATCTGGGCAATGTCGCAGGTCAGCGCCCGCCGTGCGGCGACCAGACCGATATCATTGCCCGACCAGACCGCGAACTGCACGTCGCCGGGGCAGTTGCTGCGGGCCAGCAGCGTCTCGATGTCGTCGACACGTTTCTTGGCGGCGGCCTTGTTCTGGCGCAGGCGTTCCAACGGACCGTCCGAGGCAACCAGAGCGGCGTAACCGGAGTGGCCAAAGGCGAAACTGGGCGGACCGGGCAGCGCCTCCAGCAACAGGCAGGCGAGATGCGCCTCCTGTTCGGCTGCGGCCTCGGCGGCGGCGGTGATGGTCTCGTCGCGGGTGTCTTTGCTGAGGATGAAGAGGGATGTTCTGCGTTGCATGGCGTGCCTCCTGACGGGATGCGGCGGGCGGATCTGCCCGCGGCTGACGTCATTAGATCATCTGTGGCAGCGGCCGCCATGATCCTGATCAAGCCTCGGCCGGTTGTCGCGAGCGGGAGCAATGAGGCACAGCACGGGCGCGCGACCTGCCGGGGCTGACAGGCGATTTTGCAGCTGCGGCATCACGTCCTATTGCCGCAGTATACGATGGGATGCCGTCATGGGTTTGGACGGCGCGGCCATGTATTTCCAAAGAAATCACGGCAGGACAAAGGCGGAAAATCGCTCACCTTAACGTTGTGTAAGTTTCATAAAACTTCCGCTTGACGGATACAAAACATGCTGTAAGTTGCGTGCAAACACGTAAAAGGCGAAGAAAATTCTGCGCCGAAACCTGTTGAAACTTTGTCGAAGGTCCCGTCGTGTCATGAATATCATTCTCTTTGCGCCGCCAAAAATCCTTTTACAGCATAGTGTTACCGATTGGATTGAGGCGATTGGGCCAGCCAGCGTCATCCTGACCTGCGCCAGTGCCAAAGCGGCGTTGATGGACAGCTTTCCCGAGGGGCTGGATATCCGCTTCTTTCAGTATTTCAATGATAACGCGGAGGTGGAGCTGGCGGCGATCGAGATCGCGCGCGGCCTTGCGGATCCGGTCTGTGTCGCGCTGGCGGAGATTGACGTGCTGCGCGCCGCGCGGGTGAATGACTACCTCGGCGTGTCGACGGATGCTGCGGTGCAGCTCGACGCCTATCGCGACAAATACGCGATGAAGACCCGCGCGCGGGAGGCAGGGCTGCCGGTCAGCGACATGGCGGTGGTGCGCAATGCGATGGATATCCGCGGATTTATCAACAGCTGGGGGTATCCGGTTGTTCTGAAGCCCCGCGACGGGCGCGGATCAAACGGGGTCTGCGTGATCCGCGGGGCCGACGATCTGGCGGGATGGCTGGCGCGGCAGGACAGTACGACGTTTTACAACACGATGATCGAGCGGTTTGTCGCCGGCGATCATTATATCGTCAACGGGCTCTATGTGGATGGGCGCCCGATTGTGATTTCGCCGGTGCGGGTGCTGACCTCGGCGCTGGATTTCCTCGGCGGGCTTTCACATGATCTGCATATGCTGGAGCCGACGACGCCGCTGCGCGATCGGCTGGTGGCCTATTCCCGCCATCTGGTCGAAGAGGTGATGCCCTCGCCGCCGACGCTGTTGTTCCATCTTGAGGTCTTTGTCAGCCCGGATGGCACCATTGTCCTGGGCGAGATCGCCTCGCGGCTGGGCGGGGTGTTCTTCAACCAGGAAATGACCGAGGCCTGGGGGTTGGATCCGCGCATGACCTATCTGCGGGCGATGCGGGATCCGGGGTTTGAGAACACGGCACGGCCTGAGCCGATGCTGGAGCCCGTGCGGCTGGTTGGCCAGCTCTGCGTGCCGCCGCGCGACGGTGTGCTGCGCGCGGTGCCGGAGCGCTGTCCGTTCGAGTTCGTGCGTGCCTATCGGATGAGCGGCGTGGCGGGGCGGCAGTATGGTCAGATGGCCTATACCAATGCCGAGATCCTGAACGCCATCGTCGAGGGCGACAGCGAGGCGGAGCTGCGCGCGCGGCTGCGGCAGCTGGAGGATTGGTTCCACAGTGCCTGCCAATGGGAGACCAGCGCCGCGGCCTGATCCAGACCTGCCCCTGTTCGCCTGATGCCCAACAAAGGATCTACCACATGAAAATTGCTGTTCTCGGCGCGGGCTATGCCGGTGTCTCGGTCCTGGAGAATCTGGTCGCCACCCTGCCTGATCTGTCGGCGCTGTCGGTGGATGTCTTTGACAAGAGCCGCAGTTTTGGTCCCGGCGTGGCCTATCAGGAGGATGCCGAGACCAATCTGCTCAACCGGCCACTGAAGCTGATGTATCTGGCGCGCCGCAATGATTTCCGCGACTGGCTGCGCCAGACCGGGGCGACGGAGGCGGCAGCGGATGAGGATGGTTTCCTACAGCGCGCCCTGTTCGGGCGGTTCCTGCAAAGCCGGTTCGATGCGCTGAGCGGTCGGGTGCGCACCGCGGGGGGGCGGATCCGCATGATTGGCGCCGAGGTGGAGACGATTGCCCCCAGCCCGCGCGCCGATGCGCTCTACCGTCTGGGCTGGATGGGCAGCGTGTCCGATTATGATGCGGTTTACCTGTGTCTGGGCACCAATCTTGAGGCCGACCCCTATGGGCTGGGCGGCACGCCGGGCTATTTCCGCGCGCCCTATCCGGCGGCCCGCCTGAAGGCGCTGACCCGTTTGCGGGTGGGCATTCTGGGCTGTCGGCTGACCGCCTATGATGTGGCGCTTGGGGTGAATGGCCGACGGATGCTGATGACCTCGCGCCGGGCGGGGCTGCCCAAGGCGGTGACCGCCTATCGCCCGGTGACGCTGCACCATCTGACGCCGGCCGGTCTGGCGGCGCTGCGCAACGGCCCGGATGGCGGGCGGATTTCGCTGTCGGCGGTGATGGAGCTGTTTGAGGCCGAGATGCAGCATCAGGGGGTGGATGTCAGCTTTGCCGATCTGCTGCGCGGCGTCGACAGTGCCGACAATGATCTGGTGTCCAGCATTCTGGCCGAAACCAATATGCTGATCCCGCAGCTCTGGGCCAGTCTTTCGGATCGCGCCAAGGCGGCGTTCCTGCGCCATTTCCACCGGCTCTGGTCGAATATGCGGGTGCCGATCTCGCGCACCAATGCCGACCGTATCGCGATGTTGCAGGCCAGTGGCGCGCTCAGCCATCGCAGCGGGCTGCGCAATGTCAGCTTTCGCAATGGCCGCTATCGGATGGAGTTTGCCGATGGCATCGCCGAGGTGGATGCAGTGATCAATGCAACCGGCCTGCAGCGCGGGCTGGACGAAAGCAACCCGCTGATCCGCAGCCTGCTGGCGCAGGGCTTTGCCGAGCGGGACGCAACCGGCGGGATCAAGGTGCAGCTGGAGGATTGCCGGGTTTTGACCCGCGACGGGCGGCCATCGCCGGGCTTGTTTGCGCTGGGGCAGCTGACCTGCGGCACCTTCTATATGGTCAACAACATTGACGTGATCCACCATCAGGCACGCATTGCCACCGCATCGGCGCTGGCGCCGGCGGATATTCTGCGGAGCGTCGGCTGATGCTGCGGAATTTTGCGATCACCCTGCTGCTGGCCTGTGCCGGATCGGCGCTGGGATATCTGAGCGGGCTGCCGCTGGGGCAGCTTCTGGGGGCGGCGGGTCTGGTGCTGCTGGCCTGTCGATTTGGTCTGGCGCTGGCGACACCGCCGGCGGCCATTGTGGTGATCCAGCTGATCCTGGGCGCCAGCGTCGGGGCGCTGCTGAATGCCGAGATGCTGGAGGGCATGGCCGATCTGACCGTGCTTGCGGGGCTTCTGATCTGCATGTCGGCGCAGCTGGCGGCCGGGTTCACCTGGCTGTACCGGGTGGAAAAATGGACCCGCGCCGAGAGCCTCCTTGGGGCGGTGCCCGGCGCCATGGCGGCGGTGATGACCCTGACCGGCGAAGAGGGCAAGACCTCGGCCAAGATGGTCTTTGCCCATATGGTGCGGATGATCGCGCTGCTGGTTGCGGTGTTTCTGATCGCCGGTCCGCAGGAGGGATCGCAGGAGATCGCCGCATTGCCCGACGAGGCCGCCACAGGGGCGGGCACGCTGGCGGGCTACGCGATCTTTCTGCTGCTGGCGGCGGCGGCCTATGCGGCGGGGCGGGTGCTGGAGCGCTTTGCCATGCCGGCGCCCTATATGGTCACCGGTCTGATCCTGGCGGCGGGCACCAACCTTTGGCGCGGCAGCGATCCGATCGTGGTACCGGAACCGCTGGTGCTGTTTGCCATGGCGCTGCTGGGCGGGCTGATCGGCATCCGGCTGAAGGATATCACCCGCAGCGATATCGCAAGCTACCTGCGCGCAGGGCTGATCGTCACCTCGATCACCTTTGGGATCACGGTTGCCATGGCTTCGCTGTTCAGCCTGCTGACCGGTCAGCCGTTCCTGGTGCTGTTCATGTCCTGGGTGCCGGGTGGGGTCGAGGTGATGGTGGCCACCGCGCTGGCGCTGGGTCTGGAGCCTGCCTTTGTGATGCTGAACCATGTGCTGCGCATGTCGGTGCTGCATATCGCGCCGATGTTCATGAACCGCGAGATGTTCCGGTCCGCGCCTGATCCAATCCAACCGATGACAGATGACGGGGAACGCCATGTCTGAACCGCAACGCAATATCCTGATGATTGGCGGTCGCGATCACACCTTTGTCCGTATCGGCGAGATGGGGCTGCGCTACAGCGCGCTTCAGATCCGGTCCGATCTGACCGAGCTGCTGCTTGATCAGGCCGAAACCGTGGTGGTGACCGATTACGAGGATGTGAAAACCAGCGTCGCGCTGGCCCGCGCCCTGCATCGCAAGATGCCGTTTGATGCGGTGTTCTCCTTTGCCGAATATGGGTTTCTGACCGCCGCGCATATCGCCGAGGCGCTGGATCTGCCGAGCAATTGCCAGGTGCCGACGGTCCGGCTGACGCGCAACAAACGACGGATGCGCGAGACGCTGCGGGCGGCGGGTATCGAGGATGTGCCCTTTGCCCGCGTGCGCACGGTGGCGGAGATCGCCGAGTTTGTGGCGCGCCATGGCGACAGCATCGTCAAACCGGCCGAGGGCGGCGGCAGCGAGGGGGTTCATTTCGTCGATGGCTCCACCGATATTCAGACCGCATTGTCCCATGCGTTGCAGGTGGGCCGCGAGGAGCTGATCGCCGAGGCGTTTATTCCCGGGCCGGAATACAGTGTCGAAACCATGTCGGTTGGCGGTCGTCACCGGGTGCTTCAGATCACCGAGAAGACCACCAGCGGCGCGCCCTATTTCATCGAGAGCGGCCATGTGCAGCCCGCCGCCCTGAGTGCCGCGGATGAGGCCAGAATTGCCGAGCGGGTTCAGGCGCTGCTGGAGGCGGTCGGTTACCGGACCGGACCGGCCCATACCGAGGTAAAGCTGCACGACGGGGCGGTCTATATCATCGAGACCCAGACCCGCAACGGCGGTGACCAGATCTGGGAGCTGACCCTGGAAACCACCGGTGCCGATGTGTTCAAGGAGACCTTTGCCGCGGTGCTCGGGCTTGCCTATGATGCGCCGCCGCCCTCCACCGCGGCGATGGCGATCCGCTACATGCTGGCACAGGACCGCACATTGGATGCGATCACCGGGCTTGACTGCGCCGCCAGTTCCGAAGGTGTGGCGCGGGTGCATTCCTCTGCCAAACCGGGCACCCGCTATGATGCGGTGCTGTCTGCGGCCTCTCGGGTTGCCTATGTGCTGGCGCGCGGTGACAGCCGCGAGCAGGCGCTGGCCCATGCCGAGGCCGCCGTGGCCCGGATCGCGCTGAGGTAATGCGGCACCGGCCTGCGGCCCCCTGATCATCGCCTCAAATCAACGTCCCATGAAATCAAGTCCCATGACAAGGAGCCAGACCATGGCCATTGCCATTCACGACCCTACCCTGCGCGACGGCAATCATGCCATCGCCCATGCGCTGAGCCTTGACGATATTGCCGCCTATTGCCGGACCGTGGATGGCTGCGGCCTGGCGGTGGTCGAGGTCGGCCATGGCAATGGGCTGGGGGCCTCCTCTTTGCAGCTGGGCATGGCGCGCCATGCCGATATAGAGATGCTGGAAACCGCCCGCGCCAATCTCAGCCAGACCAAGCTGGGCATTCATGCGATCCCCGGTTTTGCCAAGATCTCGGACATCAAATCGGCCATCGGCGCCGGGGTGGATGTGTTCCGCATCGCGTCGCATTGCACCGAAGGCGATCTGACCCAGAGCTACATCGAATATGCCCGCAGCCAGGACAAATATGTTCAGGGTGTGCTGATGATGACCCATATGGCGCCTGCGGATGTGCTGCTGGCGCAGGCGCGGCGGCAGGTGTCCTATGGCGCCAATGCCATTGTCCTGATGGATTCCGCAGGCAATTACGACCCCCGCGACACAAGCGAGAAGATCGGCGTTCTGGCGGCTGAGCTGGAGGTGCCGGTGGGGTTTCACGCGCATAACAATCTGGGACTGGCGATTGCCAATTCCATTGCCGCCGCCGAGGCGGGCGCAACCATTCTGGATGGCACCATGCGCGGGTTTGGTGCCGGGGCCGGCAATACCCAGCTGGAGGTGCTCTGTGCGGTGCTGGAGCGCTACGGGTTTCAGACCGGAACCGATGTCTTTGCGCTCTGCGAGGCGGTGGAAGCGCTGCCCGAGCTGCCGCCGGTGCAGCGGCGCACCATCGTGGGCACCTCTAACCTGATCAGCGGCATCTACGGCGTCTGTGCCGGTTTTGAAAAACATGTGACCCGCGCGGCGCAGGATTTCGGCGTTGCACCACGGTTCATCTACGAAGAGCTGTCGCGCTGCAACGCCGTGGCCGGGCAGGAGGATCTGATCATCTCGGCGGCGGCGCGGCTGGCCCGGACGGCGGCACCCGCATTGGAAGGAGTGGACGCATGAAACTGAGAACCGCCATCATAGGCAGCGGCAATATTGGCTGTGACGTGCTGTGCAAGGTGCAGCGTTCCGCGCTGCTGGAGTGCACCCTGTTTGCCGGGCGCAATGCGGCATCGCCGGGGCTGGCGCTGGCCCGAAGCCGTGGCATCCCGGTGACTGATCGCGGGGCGGAGGGGCTGTTTGCCGCGCTCGACAGTTTTGATCTGGTGTTCGACGCCACCTCCTCGGCGGCGCATCAGGCCCATGCCCCGGCTTTGCAGGCGGCGGGCAAGGTGCTGATCAACCTGACCCCGGCTCCCAATGGTGCGCTCTGCGTGCCGTCGCTGAACGGCGATGCGCTGCTGGCGGCGGGCAATATCAACATGATCACCTGCGGCGGGCAGGCCTCGATCCCGATTGCCCAGGCGATGACGGCGGCGAACCCGGCGATCCACTATCTGGAGGTGGTGTCCTCGATCAGTGCCGAAAGCGCAGGGCCGGCCACGCGGCTGAACCTCAATCACTATATCGAAACCACCGAAGACGCGCTGCGGCAGTTCACCGGCTGCAACCGGGTGAAGGCGATCCTGAACATCAACCCGGCAAAGCCGAACGTCTATATGCAGACCGCAATCTCCGCGCTGGCAGAGCAGCATGATCTGGAGGCCACCCGGAGCGCTATCGCCGGGGCGGTGGCGCGGTTGCGCGCGGCGGTGCCGGGCTATGACGTGATCGTTGAGCCGCATGTTACCGGGGATAGGCTGTTCACCATGGTGCGGGTCACCGGGGCCGGAGATTATCTGGATCCGTCGGCGGGCAATCTGGATATCATCACCGCCGCCGCCACGCGGATGGCCGAGGCCATTGCCCGTGACCGCACCGCGCGGGACAGCCACCCGCCGGTGGCGCAGCCGATGGAGAGCGTGGCCTGATGCGCATGTCGGAGTTCCGGCGCTGTGGCGCCGCCATCGCAGGCCGGGGAGGTTGCCATGCCTGATCTGCCCGCGCTTCACCGCGACACGCCCTTCTGTCCGATTCTGGCGCTGGCCGGACGGATCCAGAGCCGCCCTGACCCGGTGGTCGATTTCTCTATCGGGGTGCCCAATTTCACACCGCCGCAGCGGGTTTACGAGGCGGCGATTGCCGCGATCCGTGCCGATCGCTGCCGCTATGGTCCGAGCCGGGGCGAGGCCGGGCTGATCGAGGCCTATCTGCACTATCTGGCTCAGCTGGGGCTGGATCAGTTCGGCGCGGAGAATATTGCCGTGGGACAGGGCGGCAAGCATCTGCTTTATGCGCTGTTTCAGGTGCTGTTCCAGCCCGGCGATACCGTGGTCATCCCGGCGCCCTGCTGGCCGACCTATTTCGACATTGCCCGGCTCAGCGGGGTTGAGGTGCGCACGCCCTATTGCGGGCTGCATCAGGGGTACAAGCTGGACCCCGCGACGCTGGAGGCGGCCTTGGGTGGGCGGCCTCGGGCGCTGGTGCTGAACAACCCGTCCAACCCCACCGGCGCGGTCTACAGCAGATCGGAGCTGGCGGCGCTGGCCGAGGTGCTGCGGCGCCATGATGTGTGGATCATCAGCGACGATGTCTACCAGCGCTTTGTCTATGCCGACGAGCCGTGCCCGCATCTGCTGGAGATCGCGCCCGATCTGGCGTCGCGGATCATCAAGGTGGACAGTATTTCAAAGCTATACGGGATGCCGGGATGGCGCGCGGGTCTGCTGGCTGCGCCAACAGAGGTGGCGGCGGCGGTTGCCACGCTCAACAGCAACTCGATCTCTAATATGCCGCCGGTGGTGGCCGCTGCCGCGGCGGAGGCGCTGGCGGGCGATCAGGGGTTCTCGCAGCGGATGACCGAGGGCTACCGGATGCGGCGGGATCTTCTGCTCACGGCGTTTGACAGCGCACCGCAGATCCGCTGCGCCCGCCCCGGCGGGGCATTCTACCTGTTCCCCGATATCTCGCGGGTCTTTGGCACCCTGCACCGGGGGCGGATGATCAGCACCGATGAGGATCTCTGCAATCTGCTGCTGGAAGAATATGGCGTGGCTGCTGTTCCCGGTCGTCATTTTGGCGCGCCGGACAATATCCGGCTGTCCTATGCCATCGACGCGGATCAGGTTCGGCTGGGCGCCAGTCAGATCCTGCGGTGCCTGGCAGAGCTGGAGGACACAGCGGCAGCGCGGCACACCGCCCGGCCGCCGGTGATGGAAGTCGTTTCCTGATCTGGCCGGGGTGGGCTGGCCGTCGCAGGTCAGCCTACCCCCGCGGGCATCAGTCCAGCCGCAGCCGGAGCGCGGCATAGACCAGCAGGAGGCCGCAGCAGCTGGCCGAGATCAGGAAAGGCGCGCGCAGGGCGAGGTCGCGGCCAAGCTCCGGTTCCAGCAGCGCCACGACGGCACCGCCCGTCAGCGCGCCAAGCGGCATCGAGCCCCAGCCAAAGCAGCGGTAGATGCTGTTCACCCGGCCCAGCAGTTCGGAGGGGATGCGGCGCTGGCGCCAGGAGACGGTGATCACGTTCCAGACCATCGCCGCCGCCATCACGCCAAACATCGCCAGCGCCATGATGATGCCGCTGCTGCTGACACCGATCAGCGCATAGCCAACCGCCCAGCCCGCAATCGACAGGTAAAGGCAGGGCTGCACCCCGATCAGGCGGCTGAGGCGCGGCGCAATCAGGCTGCCGGTCACAGCACCAAGGGCGGCAACCGACAGGACAAACCCGTATTCGGTAGGGCCGAGGCCAAGCACCTCCTGCGCGAAAAGCACCTCTACGGTGATGGTTGCGGTGGCGAGGAAATTGGCGATGCCAAGCACGACCGCCAGCCGCAGCAGCAGCCCATCGCCGCGCATGAAGGTGATGCCCTGCATCAGCGCCTTGCCAAAGCTCTGCTGAACCGGCGCGCGCGGCGACAGGCTGATCAGCCAGACAAAACCGGCCGCCAGCACCAGCACGACCACATCCAGTCCAAAGGGAATAGCGATGCCGACCGCGATCAGCAGGCCGGCGAGCGGCGGCCCGATGAACTGGCCGGTGAGCTGTTCGGCGGTCCACATCTGGCCATTTGCCGCCTCAAGATCGGAGCTGGCAACGATATCGGGCAGGATGGTCTGGGCGGCATTGTCGCGGATCACCTCCGCCGCGCCAAGGAGGAAGGCCAGGCCGGCCAGCGCCCAGATGGCCCCGGCGGCCGGCGCGCTGAGCGCGAGCATGAGGATGGCGAGCACGATCACGGCGCGCAGCAGGTCGGCGCGGGCTATCAGCTTGCGCCGGTCGGCCATATCCGCGATCACCCCGGCGGGCAGCGCAAAGAACAGCCAGGGCAGGCGACCGGCTGCGGCCACGGCGGCAATCGCCACCGGATCGCGGGTCATCAGCGTTGCCAGCCAGGGCAGCGCCAGCAGGATGAACCCATCGCCGAGGTTGGTCAGCGCCCCGGCTGTGAACAGCAGCCGGTAATTGCGGTTACGAAGCAGGAGCGGGGAGGCCATGGTGGGGATGCCCTGAGGTTGTTCCGGTCCGGCGATACTAGCGCGCAGGGGCTGCGCTGTCACGGCTGCCGGTGCCGCTCAATCGAGCCGATACCCGGCGCCGCGCAGGGTCACGATGGCGTCACCTTCGGGGCCGAATTTCTTGCGCAGGCGGCCGATATAGACATCAACGATATTGGTCATCGGGTCCGACTGCGTGCCCCAGACCGCATTCAGAATGCGTTCCCGGCTGAGGGCGCGGCCAATGTTCTTGATCAGCAGCACGGCCAGCTCGCGCTCCTTGCTGGAGAGCGCGACCGGGCGGCCGTCCACGTAGAATTCCAGCGCGCGGGGATCAAAGGAGAGGCCGCGATGGGTGATCACCTCATCGTCGGGTGTGCTCCCATAGCCGACCCGGCGGCGATGCAGCGCCTCCAGCCTTGCGACCAGCTCCTCAAAATCGAAGGGTTTGGGCAGGTAGTCGTCGGCACCGATGCGCAGGCCCGCGACCCGTTCGTCGGTTGAATCCAGCGCGGTGAGCATCAGAACAGGGGTGGTATTGGCGCGGGCGCGCATCCGCTGGCAGACCTCGATGCCGGAGATCCCCGGCAGCATCAGATCGAGGATCACCACATCAAAGTCGCGTGTTTGCAGGAACCCCAGCGCCAGTTCGCCATCCACCACGTGCTCGACGCTGAAGCCCTCAGCCTTCAACCCCCGGCGTATGAAATCGGCTACGCGCTCTTCATCCTCTACAAGCAGAATATTCATCAGCTGTTCTCTGGCGTCCTGTGACTTTGGGTCGGCATCCGTGGAGATCGTCAGCACAACCGTTGTGCCCCCCGTTGGGCGATCAAAGATCCGCGCCGAGCCGCCGTGGGCCTCGGCGATGGAGCGCACGATCGGCAGACCAAGGCCCAGCCCTTCGATATAGCGGCCGCTGGCGTTGGAGCCGCGAAAGAAGCGCTCGAAGGCCAGTTCCTTTTCCGCGTTATCCACGCCCGGCCCGTCATCGGACACCGCAATCTCAACGATATCGCCATGGGTCTGAAGGGTGACGGCGATCATGTCGCCGCCGTGGTATTTGGCATTTTCCAGCAGGGCGAGCACGGCCTGACGGATCCGCTGGCCATCGGCGATGACGATCACCTTGTCGCGCTGCGGCTCAAAGCCCACCTCGGCCCCGCAGAGTGCGATCACCTCGTGGATCAGCCTGATCAGATCGACGGGTTTCCTGACCAGTTCAAGCGAGCCGGATTCCTTGCGCGCGATGAACAGAAGGTCGCTGATCAGATTGGCGGTGTGATTGGCGGCCAGCCGGGTCTTGGTCAGGGCGTCCTTGTATTCCTCGACGGTTTTGTCGGCGCCGCGCAGCGCCACGTCACTTTCGCCCTGAATGACGGTCAGCGGGGTGCGCAGCTCATGGCTGACATCTGCCAGCAGCTGGCGGCGGTTCTGTTCGGATTTTCGCGCCTCGGTCAGCAGTTTTTCCAGCGTTTCGGTACGCTGGCGGACGGCCTGTTCCAGTTCCTCGTTCTGGGTGGTCAGGTTTTTGGTGCGGGCCGAGACCACTGCGGACATTTCATCCAGAACGCCGGCGATTTCCGACAGTTCGCTCCGCCCCGGCAGGGCGATCCGGCTGGAAAAATCCCCGGCCGCAAATTGCCGCACACCACCCAGAAGCTGCCTTAACGGGCGGGTGAATTCGCGGCGAAAGACAATCAGCGCGATGGCGGTGATGCAGAGAAAGGCCACCGCCAACCCAAAGGAGATCATGCGCACCAGCGCCATCTTTGCGCTGGCTTCGGCCTCAGCTCTTGAGACTTCCTCCTGCTCTTCGGTGAGCGCCGTTGAGATCAGCGTTCGGAAATCTTCCTTGATGTCTTCGTTGAGGGCCAGCGACACCTGGCGCCAGTCGCCACCGATGCCATCTGCGGCCTCGCGCGACTGCGCCCGCCGGTAAAGGTCGAGGATGTCGTCAATGATCTCCTCAATCTTGTCCAGCAGCATCAGCTCCGCCAGCTCCTCGTCGCCGACCAGCTCGATTTCCTGCTCAATGGCGGCGCGAATATTGGTGATATGGGTCTGGAGGCGGTCGGAAATATCGGTGATATCCGCCACCTGCCCGGTGTCATCGGCCAGCAGCAGATCGCCAAAACGCTTGAACAGAAGATAGGTGTCTGCCGCCAGTTTCAGATGGTGTTCAAAGGAGGTGTGAGCCAGCGAAATGCGGTAATTGTGCAGATCGCTTTGTCTGGCGGCCCAGACCGCAACTGACACACTGGCAGCGGCTGCCAGCAGTACCACGGCCGCGAAAATATTGACAATATGCACTATTTTCATTGGTCGAGGTGGTCCCGTCGTTGTGGGTCGGGCTGCCAATTGCGAGGTCAGCCGGTGCGGGGTTTGGGTTGGCTACGCACCGGCTGACCATAACCCTGTCAGGGCCGCCAGTGGTAGAGTTAGTTTGCAGCAATGACAGCGTCCTGACGAAATCATGAACAACAGATGAACGAATGCGCCGCCAAGGGCTGCTGACCGGCCATGATGCGTTCATCTCCCGTTCATATGCGGTCTTGGCTCCGTTCACAGTCCAGACAGTCACCTGTTGCCTGCCATGGTTAAAAAGGCATCGGGTGCCTTTTTCCTTCCCGTTGTGACCGGGACGCGATTGCGGCGGATGAACCCGGCACCGGCCCGGCAGAGGAAAGGACACGGGATGACCATTCAGAGAGTACTGGCGGCCGCCGCCGGGGCAGCGCTGACTGTCGCGACACTGGCCCATGCGGCGGATCAGGTCGGTGCCAGCGTGATCGACGCGCAGCGGCGGGCGCTGGCAGAGGCGGTTGCGGATCAGGGATTTGGCCCGCAGTCGCCGCGTGATCTCAGCTCGGCGGTGGGATCGAACAAGCGCGATTTTGCATTTGCGCCACCCGCCAGCCGAATGAACCTCTGCAACATCCATTTCCACGAAAGCGCAGAGCACAAGGGTGGTGAATTCACCAAATATGCCGGACATGGCGATGGTCAGGGCTATGGCACCGGGTATCTTTATTCAGGCGAGCTGACAGCGGCCGAGGTGGCCCCCTATGCCCGTCCGGTTGGCAGCACCGACCATGGCGCACTGGCGCCCGGTGACACGATCGAGGTGCATTATGTCTACAGCACGGCGCAGGTGGGACCGGGGCCGACGCTGGGATCCTGTCTGGATGTCGCCACGCTGAACCCGCAGCTGCGGGTCGAAACTCAGGTGATGGTGCTGGTCAATGATCCTGCCGCGCTGGATTTCGTGAGGCTGACCAAACATGAGTTTGTCGATGGCTATCATCAGGCAATCCATCTTCCGCAGGATATGGGTACGCCGGTGCAATATACCGGATCGACGACCGGTCCGGCCTATAATGAGACCGGCTCTCCCGTGCAGGTCACCTGGAGCGTTCGCCCCAAGGTGGCCAAGGTGAGCATTGCCTCGGTGGAGGCATGGTTGGGCGACAATGCCTTTGACGAAGATCATGCCCATGGCGTGCGCACCCTCGTGGTCAATCCCGATCTGCTGTCGCCGATGTCCCGCTAGGAGCTGGACCTGCGGCACCACAGCAGTTGCCCGAAGGGTGCGGAGTGCGGCAGGCTGGGGCAGCAGCCTGTGGCGGCTGCGGAGGGCAGAGCGGATGGAACACCCGGTTCAGGACAATGGTGGCGGGCGGCTCGGCGGGCTGACGCGGCAGCAGGCGGAGGCGGCGCGGCGTCAATACGGATGGAATGAGCTGCCGCAGGGCAAACGCACCGGGCCTTTGCGGGTGTTCCTGCGCCAGTTCAGCAATTTCCTGGTGCTGATCCTGATTGCGGCCGGGATCATCGCCTTTGCGCTTGGCGAATATGCCGACACGCTGGCGATCGGACTGGTGATCGGGCTGAACGGGGTTCTGGGCTTTGTGCAGGAATGGCGGGCGGAGACCGCGCTGGAAAGCCTGCGCAGCCTGCTGTCGCCGCAGGCGCTGGTGGTGCGTGATGGGCGCGAGCAGGTGATCGCGGCGCGCGAGCTGGTGCCGGGCGATCTGATCATTCTGGAGGCGGGCGCCCGGGTGCCTGCCGATGCGCGCCTGCACGAAGCTGCCGGACTATCGTTGGATGAGAGCGCGCTGACCGGGGAATCGGTTCCGGTGGACAAGGCGCCCGGCACAGACACGGCAGAGGTGTTTGCCGGAACGGTTGTGGCGGCGGGCCGCGCGCTGGCGGTGGTCACCGCGACCGGCGCGCGCACCGCCTTTGGCGAGATCGCATTGCTGACCGGATCGGTGGGGCTGAAGAAGACAAACCTGCAGGTGCAGCTGGGCCGTCTGGCGCGGCAGCTGGGGTTTGCGGCGCTGGGTGTTTCCGCCGCGATTCTGGCGCTGGGGCTTTATATGGGGCGGGACGCGGCGGAGATGTTCATGACCGGCCTGTCGCTGTCGGTGGCGATGGTGCCCGAAGGCCTGCCCGCGGTGGTCACCATCACCCTGGCGCTGGGGGCGGCGGCGATGGTGCGGCAGAAAGCTTTGGCGCGGCGGTTGCAGGCGGTGGAAACGCTGGGTGCGGCCTCGGTCATCTGCACCGACAAGACCGGCACCCTGACGGAAAACAAGATGACGGCGACACGGGTCTGGACGCTGGACCGCAGCTATGAGGTGACCGGCACCGGCTATGATCCGGCGGGCCATATCGCCTGCAACGGCATGGTCACCGGCGCGCGGGAGGACGCGGTGCTGGCAGAGCTGCTGGAGGCGGGGCTGACCTGCACCCATGCCAGCCTGCACCGCGAGGGGGATCATTGGCAGATGACCGGCGCCCCGACCGAGGGCGCGCTGGTGACCCTCGGCTACAAGGGCTGGGCAGAGCTGCCGCCGCCGGATGCGGTGCTGGCGGAAATCCCCTTCAGCAGCGAGCGCAAGCGGATGAGCGTGCTGGCGCGCAGCGGCGGCGGCGGAAAGGTCCTGACCAAGGGCGCGCCGGAGCAGGTTCTGAGCCTTTGCACAGAAGTGCTGACGCAGGACGGCCCGCGGAAGCTGGGCGCAGGGGAGGCGGCGGCCATCACCGACGCCTATGAGGCGATGGCGGCAGAAGGGCTGCGGGTGATCGGGCTGGCATCTGGCGCCGCGCAGGGCGGAGAGATCCGTGAGCAGGACATGACCTTCCTCGGGCTGGCGGGGCTGATTGATCCGCCGCGACCCGAAGTGCGGGACGCCATCGGCGCGGCGCGGGCGGCGGGTATCCGGGTGATCATGATCACCGGCGACAGCCCGCTGACCGCCAAGGCGATTGCGGCCCAGCTGGGGCTGCCTGCCGGAAAGACACTGACCGGCGATGCGCTGGAGGCGCTGGAGGATGCGGAGCTGGACCGGCTGTTGCAGCAGGATGTGCTGTTTGCCCGCACAAGGCCCGCCCACAAGATGCGGATCGTCTCGGCCTTGCAATCGCAGCATCAGATCGTGGCGATGACCGGCGACGGGGTGAACGACGCACCGGCCCTGAAGCAGGCCGACATCGGGGTTTCAATGGGGGTGCGGGGCACGGATGTGGCCAAGGATGCCTCTGACCTGGTGCTGCTGGACGATAATTTTGCCACCATCGTGCGGGCGATTGGCGAGGGGCGGCGGCAGTTCGCCAATGTGCGCAAATTCGTGCGCTACCTCTTGTCCTCCAACGCGGGCGAGGTGATTGCGCTGTTGATCAACATCCTGATCGGCGGGCCGCTGATCTTTCTGGCGACGCAGATCCTGTGGATGAACCTTGTGACCGACGGGGTCACGGCGGTGGCGCTGGGGCTGGAGAAGGGTGAGCCGGACCAGATGGCGCATCCGCCGCGCCAGAAAGACACGCCGATCCTGGGCAAGGCCGGGCTGCTGAGCATTCTGGCGCTGGGGCTTTATACCGGGCTGGCCAGCCTGTGGCTGTTCCTGCATCTTTTGGACGGCAACGAGGATCTGGCCCGCACCGCCGCCTTTACCGCCATGGTGGTTTTTGAGAAGGCGAGCGTCTTTGCCTTCCGCTCCTTGCATCTGCCGTGCTGGCGGATCGGGGTGTTCAGCAATCCGCTGCTGCTGGCGGCGCTGGTGGTGACCATCGGGGCGCAGGTGGCGGCGGTCTACTGGCCGCCCTTGCAGGTGATGCTGCATACGGTGCCGCTGCAAGGGGAGCACTGGGGGCTGATCGCGCTGCTGGTGCTGCCCATCCTGCTGGTGCCGGAGGGGCTGAAAACCCTGCGTTATCTCAGTGGTCAACGCCAGCGGAGGGCAGTGGCGGCAGCTTGACCTCCGTCAAGGCGGCGGGGGCCACTCCGGGGCATCCTGCGGGCATGGAGAAGGATCACGGTCACAGCAAGGACGACATCGCGCAGCGGCTGGCTGGCAGCAATGGCACCGGGCGGCTCAGGGATGCGGTTTATGGTGGCATTGACGGCGCGGTCACCACCTTTGCGATTGCTGCGGGGGTCGAGGGCGCGGGGTTTTCCCCTGCGGTGATCATCGCCCTTGGCATTGCCAACGTACTGGCGGACGGGTTTTCTATGGCTGCGGCCAATTATCTGGGGACCAAGGCGGATCTGGACGACCGGCGGCGTCTCTACGAGGTGGAAAAGCGTCATATTCGCCAGTACCCGGAGGGTGAGCGCGAGGAGCTGCGCCAGATCTTTCAGGAGCTGGGGCTGAGCGGCGACGTGCTGGAGGGCGCGGTGGCATCGGTGACCGCCAAGCCGGAGAAATGGATCGCGCTGATGCTGACCAGCGAATATGGGCTGGCGCCGGCAGAACCCAACCCGGTGGCGGCGGCGCTGACGACTTTTGCGGCGTTCATGGCGGCGGGCATCGTGCCGCTTCTGCCGTTCATTCTGGGGCTGCCCGATCCGTTCCTGACCGCCGCGCTGGCCACCGGGGCGGTGTTTTTCGGCATTGGCGCCAGCAAGAGCGTCTGGTCGCTGGCGCCCTGGTGGAAATCCGGGCTGGAGACATTGGCAATCGGTTCCTGCGCCGCTGCTGTCGCCTATCTGGCAGGCAGCCTGTTCCGGGTCTGACCCGCAGCAACGGGGCGGCGGCGCCCGCGCGCGCTATGGCTTTCAGGGTGCTGCGGCTTCAGCGGCTTTGCACGGGTGGCTTCTGCGTGGTGCCACCGAGGAAGGCGAACCAATAGGCCAGAGCGACGCCGCCCGCGCCGCCCACGATATTGCCCAGCGTGACCCAAAGCAGGTTGGCGGCCGCTGCGACAAGCGGGACATCGGCCCCTGCGGCCCAGCCTTGCGGGAAGAAATACATATTGGCGATGGAGTGTTCGAGCCCCAGCAGCACAAAGGCGGTGATCGGCCAGAGGATGGCCAGAACCTTGCCCGCAGCGGTGCGGGCGGCAAAGGACAGCCAGACGGCTAGGCAGACCAGCGCATTGCACAGCGCGCCCCGCATAAGGGCCTCAAGCGGGGTCAGCCCGGCCTTCGCCTCGGCGATGCCGGCGGCGGTTGTGCCCATCGCACCATCCAGCAGCCCGGTCACGGCAAAGGCGGCCGCCAGCCCGGCCGCGCCCGCGAGATTGCCGAGATAGACCACGCCCCAGCTGCGCAACAGCAGGCGCAGCGGGATCCTGCGGTCCACCGCGGCGATCACCATCAGCACGTTGCCGGTGAACAGCTCCGCCCCGGCAATCACCACAAGGATCAGCCCAAGCGAGAACACCGCGCCACCCAGCACGCGGAGCGGTCCGGTCACAGGGGCCGCACCTCCGAGGGTCATCGTATAGGCCGCCGCCCCAAATCCGATAAAGGCGCCCGCCAGCATCGCCAGCACGAACATCTGGGGCAGCGGCAGCCGCGCCTTGGCGGTGCCGGCGGTTTCCACCAATGCGGCGATTTCGGCGGGTTTATAGGCGTCAAAAGTGGGCGTTTTGGTCATCTGTCGGCTCCGGAAGTTATGGGGGCATGGGCGGGGCAGCGGCCGCACCAGTAGATCATTCCCGCTGGCCGCTGCCATGATCCCGATCAAGGTGCCACAACGGGCAGGCAACCGGGCGCGCTATCGGTCCTGCGCCACCGAGCGGCGGAACAGCAGGAGGCTGGTGGCCAGCAGCGCGGCGCCCAGCAGCGCCATCCACAGGAACTCCGGCCAGACGGTTTCAACCCCTGCGCCCTTGAACACGATGGCCTGGCTCGCGGCCATGTAATGGCGCGAGGGCAGCAGGGTGGTGATGGCCTGCAACCAGTCCGGCTGGCTTTCCACCGGGGTTTCGCCGCCCGACAGCATCAGCATCGGCAGGATCGTGAGCATCACCAAGAGCGCAAACTGCGCCATCGAACGCGCGACCGTGGCCAGAAACACCCCCAGCGCGGTGGCGGTGAACAAAAACAGCGCCGTGCCGCAGAGGAAGAGAATCTTTGACCCGGCAATGGTGATGCCCAGCACCCCCTGCATCACAAAACCCAGCGACAGCGCCCCCGCAACCAGCACCACGGCAGCGTTGGCCCAGATCTTCGCCACCGCGATGTCAAAGGGCGACAGCGGCATTGCCAGCAGGTGTTCAATGGTGCCGTGCTCGCGTTCGCGGATCATCGCCGCGCCGGTCAGGATCGTGGTCAGCCACATGATCTGGCCGATCAGCGCGTTGATGCCGGCAAAGCGCATGGTGTCGCGGTTGGGGTTGAAGGCGCTGCGGATGATGATGCCAAGGGGCTGCGGCTGGGCCAGATCGGCGCCGATGGCAAAGCGGCGGATCTCGGCGCTGAGAATACTGGTGATGTAATGCACGCCAATGCCCGCCTGTTCCATCGCGGTGGCGTCGATCAGCACCTGTATTTCCGGCACCCGCGCGGCGCGCAGGTCCTTTTCAAAGCCGGGCGGCACCGCCACCACAAACAAAAAATCGCCCGCATCCATCCGCGCCGCGCCGGTGCCCGGCTCTATCTGGACAACAGGCTGGAATTCGGGCGGAAAGAACGCCTCCGCCAGGGTGCGCGACAGGGGCGAGTTGTCCTCATCCGCAAAGGCGATCGAGGCGTTGTTGACCGAGGTGGCCACGCCCGTTGCCTCCATCACCGGCGACAGGGTGAAGGACCAGACCAGAAGCGCCATCATCACCCAGTCGCGGCGCAGGCTCATCATCTCCTTGAGGCCGAGCCAGACTATGCGGGACAGGCGCTGCATCTACTTCTCCTGCGCCCTGAGCGCCAGCGCGGCCAGCAGGGTGAACACCGGACCGAAGCAGGCCAGCGCCAGAATGTCCGGCAGCAGCGCCTCCCAGCCCAGCCCCTTGGTGAAGGCGCCGACGTTCAGATGCAGAAAATAAGACGACGGCCATAGTGAGCCGATGGTCTGGGCGCCGCCCTCCAGCGTCGAGACCGGCTGCAACAGGCCGGAGAACTGGATCGTCGGCACCACCGAGGCGATGGTGGTTGCAAAAGTGGCTGCCACCTGGCTGGAGGTCATGGTGGCAATCAGCAGCCCGTAGGAGGTGGCGGCCCAGACATAGAGAAGCGCGCCAAGGGCCAAGGGCAGCGGATCGCCCTTGAGCGGCACCCCGAAGACCGCGATGGTCATTGCCGTCAGCAGCAGGAAGTTCAGATAGGCAATCACGATATAGGGGATCTGCTTGCCGATCAGGAACTCAAACCGGGTGGTCGGGGTGACGTAGAAATTGGTGATCGAGCCCAGCTCCTTTTCCCGCGCGACGCTGACCGCCATCAGCACGGCGGGCAGCATGATCAGCAGGATCGCGGGCATGGCCGGGGCCATTGCGGCGATGCTCTCGAAGCTCTGGTTGTAGCGGAATCGCGGCTCTATCCGGGCGAGTTCGGGCTGGCGGGTGCCGCTGGCGGCGGCCTGTGCACTGAGGAAGGACTGATGCAGCCCGGCGGCGTAGCCCTCCACCGTCTCTCCCTTGAAGGGGATGGCGCCATCGACGATGGCGAGCACCTCTGTCGGCTCATTTGTGCGCAGCTTGCGACCAAAGTCAGGCGGCAGTTCGATCACCAGCGAGACCTCGCCCGAGACCAGCCGGCTGCGGCCCTCGGCAGCGCTGGACAGCGGCAGGGTGGGGCGGAAGTAGCGGGAGCCGGAAATCTCCGCCAGATAGGCGCGGCTTTCGGGGCTTTGCGACAAATCGAGCGCGGCATAGTCCAGTTCATCTATGTCGAGCGAAATGCCGAAGCAGAACACCAGCATCAGGATCAGCGAGCCAAGGAAGGCAAAGGCGAGGCGCACCGGGTCGCGCAGCACCTCAACCGTTTCGCGTCGGGCATAGGCCAGCGCGCGGGTGGGACCGCCCGCGGCGCTGCCCGTTGTCTGAACCGCTGTTTGCGGAGCGGAGACCGGGGGCGGCGGATCAGCGGCCTTGAGGATGGAAATAAACGCCTCCTCCAGGCTGTCGGCCGCCTCGGCGGCCATCAGGTCTTCGGGGGTGCCTTCGGCCAGAACCTTGCCCGCGTGCATGAAGGATACCCGGTCGCAGCGTTCCGCCTCGCCCATGAAATGGGTGGAGACGAAGATCGTCACGCCCTCGTTGCGCGACAGCTCGACCAGCAATGCCCAGAACATGTCGCGCGCCTCAGGATCGACGCCGGAGGTCGGCTCGTCCAGAATCAGTACGCGTGGGCGGTGGATCACCGCAACCGCCAGCGACAGGCGCTGCTTGATGCCCAGCGGCAGGGCGGCAGCAAGGGAGGAACGATGCGCCGCAAGGCCGAAGCGCTGCGTCAGCTCCGCAATCCGGGCCGCGCGGTCGGGAATTGCAAAGATTCGGGCGTGAAGTTGCAGGTTCTGCTCGACGGTCAGTTCGCCGTAGAGCGAAAACGCCTGGCTCATATAGCCGATCTCGCGGCGCATGGCGCGGTTCCTGGCATCCACCGGCCTGCCGAACAGCTGCGCCGCGCCGGAGCTGATGGGCAACAGGCCCGTCAGCATCTTCATGGTGGTCGACTTGCCGCAGCCGTTGGAGCCGAGAAAGCCGAAGATCTCACCGCGCCTTATGCTGAAATCGACGCTGTCCACCGCCACGAAATCGCCAAAGCGGCGGGTGAGACCGCGCGCGGTAATCACCGGCTCGCCGCTATGTGCTGCTGGTGTTGGGTGTGGAACCGGCGGCGGGCTGCCCTTTGCCCGCAGCTGGCGGTAGGCGGTTTCCAGATCACCGGTCCGGCCCTTCAGCTTATCCGGCGAGCCCTGGAACAGCACGCGGCCTGCATCCATGGCGACAATCCAGTCAAAGCTCTGCGCCTCCTCCATATAGGCGGTGGACACCAGCACGGTGAGGCCGGGGCTGGTGTCCCGGATGGCACCGATCAGCGCCCAGAACTGGCGGCGCGACAAGGGATCAACGCCGGTGGTCGGTTCATCGAGCACCAAGAGTTTCGGGTCATGGATCAGGGCGCAGCAGAGGCCCAGCTTCTGCTTCATACCGCCCGACAGCTTGCCCATCAGCCGGTCTGCAAAGGGTGCGAGCCCGGTGGCAGACAGCAGCGATGCAATCCTCGCCTCCCGCTCTGCCGCCCGCTGCCCGAACAGGCGTGAGAAAAATTCGAGGTTTTCGCGCACGGAGAGTTCGGGGTACAGATTGCGACCCAGCCCCTGCGGCATGAAGGCAATGGCCGAGCAGATGCGGCGCCGGTGGGCGACGTCAGCGATCGGGCCGCCCAGCACGTCTATCGACCCGGCCTGCAATTTCTTGGCACCAGTGATCAGGCTCAGAAGGGTGGATTTTCCGACGCCATCCGGCCCGATGAAGCCCACCAGCTGACCGGGCGGCAGATCCAAGGTGATGTCATCCAGCGCGATATGCCTGCGGTAGCGATGAGAGACCTTGGCGATGCGGATGCCGGGGGTGCCTGCGGCGGAGATCATTCGAACAGCTCAGCCGGGATGCGCCGGTCCAGCGCTTCGGGCCATTCCATCGCGGGGTCGAGCCGGATCACCGCGACGCCGCGCAGGCCGGTTTTCACATGTTCGATCCGCGCTGCCACCAGATCCTGTGGGATGCGGACGCGGACGCGGAACACCAGCTGTTCGCGCTCGCTGAGGGTCTCGACCTGTTTTGGGGTGAACTGCGCCTCTGGCGAGACAAAGGTGACGGTGGCGGGAATGGCGTAATCGGGCAGGGCGTCCAGCACGATGCGGGCCTCGGCTCCGATCGGCAGAAGCCCGGCCTCGCGGGCGGGCAGGAACACTTCCATATAGATGTTTTCCAGACTGAGAAGCGTCAGGATCGGCCCACCGGCGCCAACCACCTCGCCCGGTTCCGCCAGCCGGTAGAGCACCCGGCCCGGCATCGGCGCGATCAGCGTGCTGTCCTCGATCTGGGCGGCGATCCGGCGGACCTCGGCCTCTGCCGCCGCGATCCCGGCCTCGGCGGTGGCGACCCGCGCCTCTGCCGCGCCCAGCACCGCCTCGGCCACCGAATGGATGGTGTCGCGCTCCTCATGGAGGGTTTCGGAGATATTGCGCCCGGCCAAGAGCGCGGTGGCGCGCTCCAGCTCATGCTCGGCGCGGCGGTGCTCGCTCTGGCGTTGCACCACCAGCGCCTCTGCCTCGGCCCTGGTCTGGCGCGCCAGCGCGACTTCGGCGCGGGCCCGGTCATGCGTCGCCGCCAGCTCATCGGTGTCCATCACCACCAGAACATCGCCAGCCGCAACCAGACTGCCCTCAGCCGTCAGTACCTTGGCCACCCGACCCGCCCTTGCCGGGGCAATCTCCACCTGTTCGGCCTCGATCCGGCCATTGCCCTGCACGAAACCCTCCGGCAGCTCTGCGCCGTTTTCCGAAACAAACAGATACGCCGCAGCCGCCAGCAGCAGCGCGGCGGCGGCAGTCAGAAAAACACCCGTTGTTCTGGTCATGGCACAGCACCCCGATCCCGTTGCGTCCTTTGCGGAGCCTAGATGATCTTAGCCCCGGCCACCTTGCGCTGGGTCAATCCGGCGGTGCGGGAATGCTGCTATGATCGGACGGCGGTCACCGGACAAACCCGGGACATGCGCCGCGGCAGGTTTGACACAAAGGAGAACAGCCATGCTGATGCGGCTCGCAGCGATACTGGCGATTGCGGCAGGACCGGTCTGGGCACAGGAGGCCGACAGCGATGAGGGTAGGGACCTGTTTCTGTATTTCTGTGCGGAGTGCCACGGAAAGGATGCTGCCAGCCTTGGCCCCATGGCCGAGATGATGGCGCTGCGCCCGCCGGATCTGACCCAGCTGGCGACGCGAAACGGCGGCGATTTTCCGGTTGAAGCCGTGGCCAGGCAGATCGACGGACGGCAACCGATTGCCGCCCATGGCGATATGCCGATGTTCGGCCCGACGCTGGACGAGGACAAATATGTCGCCCTTGCGCTGCCCAGCGGCCAGCCGATGATGGTGCCCCGGTCGCTCAGCAGTCTGATTGCTTATCTGCAAACGGTGCAGGACAAGCGCTGAGCAGCCGACTGACGGGCAGCGTCAAATATCAACATAACACAGATTATATGCTTTGATGCTGCGGCTCAGGAGGCGCAACGCCCCGCTTCGGCTAGTTCGCTGTCGGGGGGCATTGCATTGGTGGCGCGCTGATTGGGATTACCGGGTGACCCAGGAGCCGCCGTCGGCGGAGGACGCCTGAGCTGCGGAGATGAACCACATCCCATCCAGCCCTGCCTGAAGACCCGGCAGCATCGGATTGTCGGTGCGGTTTTCGATCACCTCGGCAATATCGGTGTAAAGCGTTGCAAACCCTTCCAGATAGCCCTCTGGATGACCGGGCGGAACGCGGGTCCAGTCGGGTCCGATGCCAGCCCCGCCACGGGTCAGGATCTGCTTTGGTTCTCCAAAACGGGTGAAACTCATCTGATTGGGGTCCTCATGCCCCCATTCAAGACCACCCTTATCGCCGAAGATCCGCAGGCGTAGGCTGTTTTCGCAGCCAACGGCGATCTGGCTGGCCCAGATCATGCCACGCGCGCCGCCGTCGTAGCGCAGCAGGATATGGGCGTTGTCATCGACCCGGCGTCCCGGCCCGAAGCTGTGCAGCTCTGCCGAGAGCGCCTCCGGGGTCAGACCGCTGACAAAACAGGCAATGTTAAAGGCATGGGTGCCGATATCGCCAATGGCGCCTGCGCCGGACTGTGAGGGATCGGTGCGCCAGGCGGCCTGTTTGTGGCCGTCCTGTTCAATCGGATCGGTCAGCCAGTCCTGGGCATATTCCGCCTGCACCAGCCGGATCCGACCAAGATCGCCGCGCGCGATCATGGCGCGGGCCTGTCGCAGCAGCGGATAGCCGGTATAATTATGGGTCAG